>CADCUB010000112.1 GCA_902805775.1 uncultured Frankineae bacterium
CCATGCGACCGCCCTCGTGCACGGCGGTGCGCTTGGTGACCAGGTTGTAGACGTTGTTGGACCAGTTCTGGATCGTCGTGTAGCGGACGTGGGCGTCCTTCTTCACGATGATCTCGACGACGGCCGAGTGCAGGCTGTCGGAGCTGTAGATCGGGGCGGTGCAGCCCTCGACGTAGTGCACCGAGGAGCCCTCGTCGGCGATGATCAGCGTGCGCTCGAACTGGCCCATGTTCTCGGTGTTGATGCGGAAGTAGGCCTGCAGCGGGATGTCGACCTTGACGCCCTTGGGGACGTAGATGAACGACCCGCCGGACCAGACCGCGGTGTTGAGGGCGGCGAACTTGTTGTCGCCGACCGGGATGACCGAGCCGAAGTACTCGCGGAACAGCTCCTCGTGCTCGCGCAGCCCGGTGTCGGTGTCGACGAAGATGACGCCCTTCTCCTCCAGGTCCTCGCGGATCTGGTGGTAGACGACCTCCGACTCGTACTGCGCCGCCACACCGGCGACGAGGCGCTGCTTCTCCGCCTCGGGGATGCCGAGCTTGTCGTAGGTGCTCTTGATGTCCTCGGGCAGGTCCTCCCAGCTGGTGGCCTGCTTCTCCGTGGAGCGCACGAAGTACTTGATGTTGTCGAAGTCGATGCCCGACAGGTCCGAGCCCCACGTCGGCATGGGCTTCTTCTCGAACAGGCTGAGCCCGCGCAGGCGCATCTTCAGCATCCACTCGGGCTCGCTCTTGAGCGCCGAGATGTTGCGGACGACGTCGGGGTTGATGCCGCGCTGCGCGGTCGCGCCGGCGACGTCGGAGTCGGCCCAGCCGAACTTGTAGGAGCCGAGGCTCGCGATCGTCTGGTCCTGGGTCGTCGTCATCGATCCGCCTTCGCTGTCTCGGGTGTGGCTGGGACGTGCACTGCGGTGACCGGGATGAACGTGGTGCAGACGCCGTCACCGTGGGCGATGGTGGCCAGCCGCTGCACGTGGACGTCGAGCAGGCGGCTCAGAGCGGCCGTCTCGGCCTCGCAGAGCTGGGGGAACTGCGAAGCCACGGAGCGGACCGGGCAGTGGTGCTGGCACAGCTGCACCCCGACGCCCTGGTCGGAGGTCGTCGCGGCGTAGCCGTCGTCGGACAGCGCCTGCGCCAGCGCCGCCGGCCGGTCCGGCCCGGCCACGTCGCGCAGGCGGCCGGCGTAGCGGTCCTCGAGCTCGGCTCCTCGCACCTGCGCGAAGCGCTCCACGGCGCTCGCCCCGCCCGCCTCGGCGAGGAAGCGCAGGGCTCCGACCGCCAGCTCGTCGTAGGCAGCCGGGCCGCCGGCGTGACCGGCGTCGGTCAGCGCGTAGAGACGCGCCGGACGCCCTCGCCCGCGCAGCCCGCGCGGCCGGGCCTCGCGGTGGGTGACGGTGCCGTCGGCCAGCAGCGCGTCCAGGTGCTTGCGCACGGCGGCGGGGGACAGCCCGAGACGCTCGGCGAGGGCCGCGGCGGTGGAGGGACCGAGCGCGAGCAGGCTGGCGTGGACGCGCTCGCGCGTCCCGCCTCCCGCCGCTGCCTGCTCTGCCACGTTTTTCACAACCCCAGTGTCACGTAATTGCGTCCCCACGTCGAACGGGGCCTGCCCGGCGTCGCCGGTGACCCTCGCCACGCAGGTCAGCCTCACCTCACCCGCCGACAGGACGCGGCGGCCGTCCACAGGCGAGCTGCGGGCCCCGACCGTAGGCTGGCAGGCGTGACGGCACCCGGCCCCGCCCTGTCCGTCACGGGCCTGGTGAAGCGCTACGGCGGCCGGCCGGTCGTCGACGGGCTGTCCTTCGAGCTGCGTCGCGGCACCGTCCTGGCGCTGCTCGGCCCGAACGGCGCAGGCAAGAGCACGACCGTCGAGGTGTGCGAGGGCTTCCGCACCCCGGACGCCGGTGAGGTCCGCGTCCTCGGTCTGCCCCCGACCGACCCGTCCCTGCGGCCGCGGGTCGGCGTCATGCCCCAGGCGGGCGGCGCCTACCCCGGTCTGCGCTGCGGCGAGATGCTCCGCCTCGTCGCGTCCTACGCCGCGCACCCGCTCGACCCGGCACAGCTGCTCGAGCGGCTGGGGCTGGTCGAGGTCGCCCGCACGCCGTACCGGCGCCTGTCCGGGGGCCAGCAGCAGCGGCTGTCGCTCGCGCTGGCCGTCGTCGGCCGGCCGGAGCTGGTCTTCCTCGACGAGCCGACCGCGGGGCTCGACCCCCAGGCCCGGCACGCCACCTGGGAGCTGGTCGAGGCACTGCGCGCCGACGGGGTCTCGGTCCTGCTCACCACGCACCTGCTCGACGAGGCCGAGCGGCTCGCCGACGACGTGGTGATCGTCGACCACGGGCGCGTCGTCGCCGCCGGCTCGGTCGAGGCGCTGACGTCCGACCAGGCCACCGGGCAGCTGCGCTTCCGCGCGACCCCGGGCCTGGACCTGGACCAGCTGCTGCTCGCGCTGCCCGTCGGCTGCGCGGCCAAGGAGTCCCCGGCCGGCTCGTACGTCGTCGAGGGCCCGCACGGCGCGCCGATCGACCCGCAGGTGCTGGCGACGGTCACCGCCTGGTGCGCCGGCTCGGGGGCGATGGCCCGCGACCTCCGGATCGACCGCCGCAGCCTCGAGGACGTCTTCCTCGACCTCACCGGCCGGCAGCTCCGTCCGTGACCTGGGCTCCCGGCTCCCTCGCGCCGCGCCCCGGCGCCGCACCGCTGCGCAGGATGCTGGCGGCCCAGACCGCCGCCGAGCTCAAGCTCGTCCTGCGCAACGGCGAGCAGGTGCTGCTCAGCCTGGTGATCCCCCTCGCGCTGGTCGTCCTGCTGGTCACCGTCCCGTTCATCACCCTGGAGGGCACCGCCGACGGCCGCCGCGCCGACTTCTTCGTGCCCGGCGTGCTGGCCCTGGCCGTCATGTCGGCCGCCTTCACCGGGCAGGCGATCGCGGTCGGCTTCGAGCGGCAGTACGGCGTGCTCAAGCGACTGGGAGCCACCCCGCTCCCCCGCGGCGTGCTGCTCGCCGCCAAGACGCTGTCCGTCCTGGTCGTCGAGGTGCTGCAGGTGGGGCTGCTGTGCGCCGTGGGCCTGGCGCTGGGCTGGCAGCCGCAGGGCTCGCCCCTGGCCGTGCTGGTGCTGGTCGTCGCCGGCACCGGCGCCTTCTCCGGACTCGGGCTGCTGCTCGGCGGCACCATGCGCGGGCTCACCACGCTGGCCGCCGCCAACCTCCTGTGGTTCGTCCTGCTGGTGCTCGGAGGGGTGCTGTTCCCCCTGTCGGCCTTCGGCGCAGCCGAGCCGGCCCTGTCGCTGCTGCCGACCGCCGCGCTGTCGACCGGCCTGCGCGAGGTGCTGCAGGACGGTGGCACCGCCGTTCGCGAGGTCCTCGTCCTGCTCACCTGGGGCGCTCTGGGGCTGACGGCGGCCAGCCGGGCCTTCCGCTGGGAGTAGCCGCCGGCAGGCTCCCTGACCTGCGCCGCCGTAGGCTGGGTGCGTGCTGAGCCGGCCCTCCCCACGTACCGTCCGCCGGCTGGCCCTCGCCAGCGTCGTCGCCAACAGCGCCATCGTCGTCACGGGCGGAGCGGTCCGGCTGACCGCCTCCGGCCTGGGCTGCCCGACCTGGCCGCGCTGCACCGAGACGAGCTACACCCCGACGGCGGAGTACGCCGTGCACGGCGTCATCGAGTTCGGCAACCGGCTGCTGACGTTCGTGCTGACCGCCGTGGTCGCCGCCTGCCTCGTCGCCGTCTGGCGCCAGCGACCCGTCCGGCCCGGCATGCGGGCGCTGGCGGCCGCGGTGTTCCTCGGCATCCCGGCGCAGGCGCTGCTCGGCGGCGTCACGGTCCTCACCGGGCTCAACCCGTGGACCGTGATGGCCCACCTGCTGCTGTCCATGGTGCTGATCGCGCTCGCGGTCGTGCTGCACCAGCGCGCGCGGGAGGGCGACCTGCCGCCCCGTCCGCTCGTGGCGCCGCCGCTGCGCCACCTCGGCACGGGGCTGCTCGTCCTGGTCGCCGCCACCCTCGCGGTCGGCGCCGTGGTGACGGGCAGCGGGCCGCACTCGGGCGACCCGGCCGCCGGCCGCACCGGCCTCGATCCGGCGGCGGTCAGCCAGCTGCACGCCGACCTGGTGTTCCTGCTCGTCGGGGTCACGGTGGCCTTCTGGCTCGCGCTCCGCGCCGTCGGCGGCCCGTCGCGGCCGATGGGGGTGCTGCTGGCCGTGGAGCTCGGCCAGGGCGCGATCGGCTTCGTGCAGTACTGGAACGACCTGCCCGTCCTGCTCGTCGGCCTGCACCTCGTCGGTGCCTGCCTGGTGCTCATCACCGCCGTGCAGGCGGTCCTGGCCCTGCGCGACCGCGGGCCGCTCGGAGCTGCCGCCGAGCCCGCGCGTGCCGCGCGGCAGCTCGCACCGGCCTGACCCCGCCGAGCGGCCCCGCCGGCCGGCCTCGACCCGCACCGGCCTGATCCCGTCGAGCGGCCCAGCCGGCGAGCCTCGACCCGCAGCCGGCGAGCCGCCGGGCGACGACGTCAGATCCGGCGTGACCCGGGCGCGTCCAGCGGCGACACCTCGGAGCGCTGCGCGGGCAGCCCGGGCACCTCCGGACCGCTCAGCGGCGACGGCTCGACCCGCAGGAGCCGGGCCAGCCAGGTCGGGAGCCACCAGTTCCAGCGCCCGAACAGGCTG
The DNA here is from genome assembly GCA_902805775.1 of uncultured Frankineae bacterium. Taxonomy (GTDB): domain Bacteria; phylum Actinomycetota; class Actinomycetes; order Mycobacteriales; family SCTD01; genus SCTD01. The sequence goes on from CADCUB010000112.1 coordinate 4,663, forward strand.
ACCATGGCCGGCACGAGCAGCGCCCGCACGAGGGTCGCGTCGATGAGGATCCCCACGCCGAGCGCCGTGCCCAGCACCTTGATGTCGGTGCCGGGCGCCGAGGCGAGCGCGGCGAAGGCGAAGAACAGGATGAGCGCCGCCGAGGTCACCAGCCGCCCGGTGCGGCCCAGCCCGGTCACGACCGCCGCTGACGTCGAGCCGGTGGCGTCGTACTCCTCGCGCATGCGCGCCAGGATGAAGACCTCGTAGTCCATCGACAGGCCGAACAGGAACGCGAAGATCAGGACCGGCAGCCAGAAGGTGATGGCGCCGGTGGGCGAGACGTCGAACAGCGCCTCGGAGCCGTTGCCCTGCTGCCAGAAGAACACGACCGCGCCGAAGACGGCCGCCAGCGAGACCAGGTTGAGCAGGACCGCCTTGAGCGGCAGCAGCACCGAGCGGAACGTCCGCACCAGCAGCACGTAGGTGATGACGGAGATCAGCAGCAGGACGTACGGGAAGTTGTCGTAGACGGCGCTGCCGTAGTCCTCGACCGTCGGGCCGGCGCCGGTCAGGCCGATCTCGCCGTCGACGGCGCCGTCGACGGCCGACCGCACCGCGGCCACGACCGCGGTCCCGTCGCTGTCGACCGTCTCGCGCTCGGGCAGCACGTCGACCAGGGCCAGCTCCCCACGCGGCTCGGCGCCGACCGCGGCGAAGACCCCGTCGACGCCGCGCGCCGCCTCGGCGGCCTGCTCCGCCTCGTCGGCGGGGACGAGCACCGTGATCGGCGTGAGCACCCCCGGCGCCACGCCCGCGTCGCGGAGGTCCTCCAGCGCGTCGTAGGCCGGGCCGCTGCGCGCGAGGGAGGCCAGGTCGGACTGGCCGATCCGCAGGTCGAACACGGGCACGACGAGCGCGCCGAGGGCGAGCAGAGCCACGGCGGCCGCGAGGAACCGGCGGCGGACGATGAGCCGGGCCCACGCCGACCACCCGCGGGCGGCGTCGCCCTCCTTGCGGATGCGCGGCCAGTCGACGCGCGGCCCGACGCCGCCCAGGATCGCCGGCAGCAGCGTCAGGACGACCGCGACGCTCACCAGCGGGATGAGCATCCCGCCCAGGCCCATGGAGCGCAGGAACGGCACCGGCACGACGAGCAGCGCCACCAGGCTGATGGCGACGGTCACGCCGCTCGCGAGCACCGCGTGGCCGGCGGTCCGCACGGCCGTCACCACCGCGGCGGAGTTGTCGACGCCGTGCGCGCGCTCCTCGCGCCAGCGCGAGACGACCAGCAGCGAGTAGTCGATCGCCACACCCAGGCCGATCAGGGAGATCAGGAACTGCACCACGAAGCTGACGTCGGTCACGTAGGTCAGCCCGAGCACCAGCAGGAAGGTGGCCAGGATCGAGACGGCGGCGATGACCATGGGCACCAGCGCGAGGAACGACGCGAAGACGAACAGCAGGACCGCCAGCGCACCGGTCGCCCCGACCAGCGTCTCGACGAGCACGCTGGGCCCCTCGGTCTCCCCACCGGCGGACAGCAGGCCGTACGACGTCAGCCCGACCTCGAAGCCCGCCTGCGTCGCGGCCTGCTCGAGCACCGGCTCGAGCTGCAGGACGATCCCCGGCTCGAAGCCGGCCGGCTGCGGGCCCTGCACCAGCGCGTAGGTGGTGCGCCCGTCCTCGCCGACGAAGCCCGGGTCACCGGTGCTGGCCAGGTCGCTCACCCGCACACCGGGCACCGAGGTGCGGACGGCGTCGAAGACCGCCGCCACCTGCGTGCGCTGCTCCTGCACGGTGGTGCCCTCGGGCACCGTCAGCACCGGGACGTAGGTGTCGAAGGTGCTCGCGCCGTAGGCCTGCACGAGGTCGACCTCGGCCTCGTAGCCGGGCTGTCCCGGCAGCGAGAAGTCGAAGGTCAGCCGGTCGGCGACGCGCGTCGCGGCCGCGACACCGGCCAGCAGGACCACGGCCCAGAAGAGCATCACCAGCCTGCGGTGGCGCAGCACGGTCGTGGCCAAGCGTTCCACTACGGTCCCCCGGAGATGTCGAGCTCCGCCGCAGCGGGCGCCTCGGTCAGGCTAGGGCGCAGCGCCGACAGGCGACACCCGAGATGCGTGACCCCTGTGTGAACACTCGGACGAGAGCACTCAGACGAGCTGGTCGACCGCGACCGCGAGGAACAGCAGCGCCAGGTAGGTGATCGACCAGTGGAACAGGCGCATGGGGGCGACCTCGCCGCCGCTGCGGGTGCGGGCGTGCAGCAGATGGGCCTCGCGCAGGAAGGCCGCTCCGAGCAGGACGGCGGCGACGGCGTAGACGGTCCCCGACGGGCCCGCGACGAGCAGCAGGGAGCAGGCGACCATCGCCCAGGAGTAGGCCACGATCCGGATGGACACCGCCTGCGGCGACGCGACGACCGGCAGCATCGGCACCCCTGCCGCGGCGTAGTCGTCGCGGTAGCGCATCGCCAACGGCCAGTAGTGCGGCGGCGTCCAGAAGAAGATCACTGCGAACAGCGCCCACGGCACCCAGGACAGCGAGCCGGTCACCGCCGCCCAGCCGATCAGCACGGGCATGCACCCGGCCGCGCCGCCCCACACGATGTTCTGCGAGGTCCGCCGCTTGAGCAGCATCGTGTAGACGACGACGTAGAAGGCGATCGCGGCCACCCCGAGGCCCGCGGCGAGCACGTTCGTGGTGGCGGCGAGCAGTGCGGTGGCGGCCACGCCGAGGACGAGCCCGAAGACCAGCGCGTTGCCGGGCGGGACGGTGCGGCGGGCCAGCGGGCGACGGGCCGTGCGGTGCATGACCTGGTCGATGTCGCGGTCGTAGTAGCAGTTCAGCGCGTTCGCGCTGCCGGCCGCCAGCGTGCCGCCGGCGAGCGTCGCGAGGACCAGGCCCAGCGACGGCATGCCGCCGGCCGCCAGGACCATCGTGGGGACCGTCGTGACGAGCAGCAGCTCGATGATGCGGGGCTTGGTGAGCGCGACGTAGGCGGCGACCGTGGCCCGCGCCCCGGCCCAGCCGCCGCGGCGGCTCGTGCGCCGGTCGACGCCGACAGCGCTGCTGGTCGCAGAGGCGGACCCGGCCGAGTCCGCGAGCGTCGTCACGCGGCCGACTCTACCGACGGCCCTGGGGCCGGTCCTGCCGGGCACCGGCACCGGCGTGCCGGGCAGCGGCGGCGGGCACGGGCGGTCGCGCCGTACGCCGGCCCGGCGCTGCGCGCACCTGCGCCGCCCGTCGCGCGTGCGGACGGCGTTCCCCCGGTTGCCGAGTGCTGTCGTGGGAAGTGCCAGGTCTAGGGTCGACGCTGATCACCTGACCGACGTCCCCGACCGGTCGCCGACCGGTCCCGCTCCCCCCACCAGCAGGCTCCGACGGAGGGCGACCGCCCCGATGACACTCACTTCAGCCGACGCCCCCACTCTGGCGTGGGGCGACCTGGACCGCCGCACGGTCGACGTCGCCCGCAGCCTGGCGATGGACGCCGTGGAGGCGGCCGGATCCGGCCACCCGGGCACCGCGATGAGCCTGGCCCCGGCGGCCTACCTGCTGTTCAGCCGCTTCGTGCAGCACGACCCGACCGATCCGGCCTGGCCGGGGCGCGACCGCTTCGTGCTCTCGTGCGGCCACTCGAGCATCACCCTCTACACCCAGCTCTACCTGGCGGGCTACGGGCTGACGCTCGAGGACCTCGCCCACCTGCGCCAGTGGGGCTCCCTCACCCCCGGGCACCCGGAGGTCAAGCACACGCCCGGCGTCGAGACGACCACCGGACCGCTGGGGCAGGGCGTCGCCAACGCCGTCGGCATGGCCATGGCGGCCCGGCGCGAGCGGGGTCTGCTCGACCCGGACGCCGCCCCCGGGGAGTCGCCGTTCGACCACACCATCTGGGCCATCTGCTCCGACGGCGACCTGGAGGAGGGCGTGAGCGCCGAGGCCTCCTCGATCGCCGGCACCCAGCGCCTCGGCAACCTGGTGATGATCTGGGACGACAACCGCATCTCCATCGAGGACGACACCTCGATCGCCTTCACCGAGGACGTCGCCGCCCGCTACGAGGCGTACGGCTGGCACGTCCAGCGGGTGAGCTTCGTGTCCGAGGACGGCTCCTACGACGAGGACGTCGAGGCGCTCGCCGCCGCCCTCGAGGCGGCCCGCGCCGAGACCGATCGCCCGTCCTTCATCGCACTGCACACCATCATCGGCTGGCCCGCCCCGAACAAGCAGGGCAGCGGCAAGGCGCATGGCAGCGCGCTCGGCAAGGACGAGGTCGCCGCCACCAAGGCCGTCATGGGCCTCGACCCCGACGCGACCTTCTCCGTGCCCGACGACGTCCTCTCGCACGCCCGGTCGGTCATCGAGCGCGGCCGCGAGAGCCACGCGAGGTGGCAGGGGCGCTACGACGCCTGGGCCGCCGCCAACCAGGAGGGCCTCGCCCTCCACCACCGCCTCCAGCACCGCCGGCTGCCCGACGGCTGGGCGCAGGCCCTGCCCGAGTTCGAGGCCAGCTCGAAGGGCGTCGCCACCCGCAAGGCCAGCGGCGAGGTCCTCAACGCGCTCGCGCCGGTGCTCCCCGAGCTGTGGGGCGGGTCCGCCGACCTCGCGGAGAGCAACAACACGACGATGGAGGGCGAGCCCAGCTTCCTGCCGGCCGACCGCGGCTCGAAGCTGTTCCCGGGCCACGAGTACGGCCGCACGCTGCACTTCGGCATCCGCGAGCACGCCATGGGCTCGATCATGAACGGCATCGCCCTGCACGGCGGCACCCGCGTCTACGGCGGCACCTTCCTCGTCTTCAGCGACTACATGCGCGGCGCCGTCCGGCTCGCCGCCATCATGGGCCTGCCGGTCACCTACGTCTGGACGCACGACTCGATCGGCCTTGGCGAGGACGGGCCGACCCACCAGCCGGTCGAGCACCTTGCCGCACTGCGCGCCGTCCCCGGGCTCGACGTCGTGCGCCCTGCTGACGCCAACGAGACGGCAGTGGCCTGGCGGACCATCCTCGAGCACACCGACCGCCCCGCCGGCATCTGCCTCACGCGGCAGAACGTCCCGACGTTCGACCGGTCGGTGATGGCCAGCGCAGAGGGCGTCACGAAGGGCGCCTACGTCCTGAAGGACGCCAGCAACGGCCAGCCCGAGGTCATCCTCCTGGGCACCGGCTCCGAGGTGCAGATCTGCGTCGCGGCGCAGGAGCTGCTCGAGGCGGAGGGCCTGCCGACCCGCGTCGTCTCTGTGCCGTGCGTCGAGTGGTTCCGCTCGCAGGACGAGTCCTACAAGCGCTCGGTCCTGCCCAACGACGTGAAGGTCCGCGTGTCCGTCGAGGCCGCCGTGTCGCAGGGCTGGCACGAGTGGGTCGGTGAGGGTGGCGAGTGCGTGTCCCTGGAGCACTTCGGGGCATCTGCTCCGTACGGCGTGCTGTACGAGCAGTTCGGCTTCACGGCGGAGCGGGTCGTCGCGGCAGCCCGGGCCTCGCGCTCCAAGCTCGGCAAGACCAGCGGCTCCACCACCGGCAACTAGAGGCTCCACCACCGGCAACTCGAGGAGACGTCCCGTGACGACCACCCAGCAGACGAACGCGCTCGCCGACCTGTCCGCGGCCGGGGTCGCGGTCTGGCTCGACGACCTGTCCCGCTCCCGGCTGTCCACCGGCAACCTGGCCGAGCTGATCGCGACCAAGTCCGTCGTGGGAGTGACGACCAACCCGTCGATCTTCCAGAAGGCACTGTCCGACGGCGCGGCGTACGACAGCCAGGTCCGCGACCTGGCCCTGCGCGGCACCGACGTCGGCGAGGCCGTGCGCGCGCTGACGACCTACGACGTGCGGTGGGCCTGCGACGTGATGCGGCAGGTCTACGACCGCAGCGACGGCGTGGACGGCCGCGTCTCGATCGAGGTCGACCCGCGCATCGCGCACGACTCCGACCGCACGGTGGCCGAGGCCAAGGCGCTGTGGTGGCTCGTCGACCGGCCCAACCTCTACATCAAGATCCCCGCGACGAAGGCCGGGCTGCCCGCCATCACCGCCGTGCTGGCCGAGGGCATCAGCGTCAACGTCACCCTCATCTTCAGCCTCGAGCGCTACGACGCCGTCATGGACGCCTTCCTCGCCGGCCTCGAGCAGGCGAAGGACAACGGACACGACCTGTCACGCATCGGCTCGGTGGCGTCGTTCTTCGTCAGCCGCGTCGACACCGAGATCGACAAGCAGCTGCCCGACGACTCGCCGCTGCGGGGCAAGGCCGCGATCGCGAACGCCCGCCTGGCCTACTCCCACTACGAGGGCGTCGTCTCCGGCGGCCGCTGGAAGGCGCTCGAGGCGGCCGGCGCGAAGCCGCAGCGCCCGCTGTGGGCGTCCACCGGCGTCAAGGACCCCTCGTACGACGACACGCAGTACGTCGTGGAGCTCGTCGCGCCCGGGACCGTCAACACGATGCCCGAGTCCACGCTCGAGGCCGTCGCCGACCACGGCAAGGTGCGCGGCGACACCGTCACCGGTGCCTACGACGACGCGCAGAAGGCCCTGGACGACCTGGCGCAGGCGGGCATCTCCTACGACGAGGTCGTCGAGACGCTCGAGCGGGAGGGCGTGGCGAAGTTCGAGGAGGCGTGGAACGGCCTCATCGAGTCGGTGACCGAGCAGCTGGAGAAGGCCGGGGCCGACATCACCCCGGCCGGCGCGGCCAAGCCGGCGGGTGACGGGCCGGCCGCGGCGTCCCCGGAGAGCACGTCCTCGTGACAGTCTCGCCTGCCGCTGGAGGTTGACCGTGGTCCATCCGCTCAGCAACCCGCTGCGGTCGGTCGGCGACCGCCGTCTCCCGCGGGTGCCGGACCCGTGCGCCCTCGTGGTGTTCGGGGTCACCGGCGACCTGGCCAAGAAGAAGCTCATCCCGGCGGTGTACGACCTCGCCAACCGGGGTCTGCTGCCGGCGGGCTTCGTGCTGCTGGGCTTCGCCCGGCGCGACTGGGGCGACGGCGACTTCGAGACGCTCGCGCGGGCGGCCGCGCAGAAGGGCGCGCGCACCGAGTTCCGCGAGTCCACCTGGTCGCGGCTGGCCGAGTCGATCAAGTTCCTGCCCGGCAGCTTCGACGACGACCACGCCTTCGACACGCTCGCCGAGACGCTGCGCGACCTCGACAACACGCAGGGGACGCAGGGCAACGCCGCCTTCTACCTGTCGATCCCGCCGGCCGCCTTCCCCACCGTGCTCAAGCAGATGCAGCGCACGGGCATGGCCGACGACCGGGAGTCGGGCGGCTGGCGGCGGGTCGTCGTGGAGAAGCCGTTCGGGCACGACCTGCCGTCGTCCAAGGAGCTGAACGACCTCGTCGACGACGTCTTCACGGCGCGCGACGTCTTCCGCATCGACCACTACCTGGGCAAGGAGACCGTCCAGAACCTGCTGGCTCTGCGCTTCGCCAACACGCTGTTCGAACCGATCTGGAACAGCCACCACGTCGACTCGGTGCAGATCACCATGGCCGAGGACGTCGGCATCGGCGGGCGCGCGGGCTTCTACGAGGGGACCGGCGCCGCCCGCGACGTGCTGCAGAACCACCTGCTCCAGCTGCTGGCGCTCACCGCGATGGAGGAGCCGGTCGGCTTCGACGCCGAGAGCCTGCGGACGGAGAAGCGCAAGGTCCTCGGGGCCCTCAAGCCGCCCCGCGACCTGGCCGCCTACGCCGTGCGCGGCCAGTACGACCAGGGCTGGCTGGCCGGCGAGCGGGTCAAGGCCTACCGCGCCGAGGAGGGCGTCTCGTCCGAGAGCCGCACGGAGACCTACGCGGCGGTGCGGCTCGAGGTCGAGACCCGCAGGTGGGCGGGCGTGCCGTTCTACCTGCGCACCGGCAAGCGGCTGCCCCGCCGGGTGACCGAGATCGGTGTGATCTTCCACCGGGCGCCGGTGCTGCCGTTCGCCAAGAGCGACACCGAGGAGCTCGGCGCCAACCAGCTCGTCGTGCGCGTGCAGCCCGACGAGGGCGTGACGCTGCGCTTCGGCTCGAAGGTCCCCGGCACCACGATGGAGGTCCGCGACGTCGCGATGGACTTCCAGTACGGCGAGGCCTTCACCGAGGCCAGCCCCGAGGCCTACGAGCGACTGCTGCTCGACGTGCTGCTCGGCGACGCGTCGTTGTTCCCGCGCAACGAGGAGGTCGAGGAGAGCTGGCGGGTCATCGACCCGATCGAGCACTTCTGGGCCGAGCAGAACGACGCGGGGAACGCCCCGCACCTCTACCGCGCCGGCGAGTGGGGACCCAAGGCCGCGGTGGACATGCTGGCCCGCGACGGCCGCGTCTGGCGTCGACCGTGACCGAGCGCCGCCCCGCGCCCTCGGCGGACCACGATCGGTCAGGTCGTGCGCAGCGCGCGAGCGCGGAGCGCGGGAGGCACCTGCACGACCGGCGAGGAGGGACACGATGACCACGCTGTGGGACACGACCGGGACCGCGGTGGTCAAGGCGCTCGGTGCCGAGCGGCGCAAGGCCGGCTCGGTCTCCAGCGGACTGGCCCTGACCCTCGTGGTCGTGGTCGAGGAGGGCCGCGTCGAGGAGGCCGAGCACGCCGCGACCCGGGCGGCTGCCGAGCACCCGTGCCGGCTGATCATCGTCGTCCGGCGCCGCCCGGACGCTCCGGAGGCCCGGCTGGACGCCGAGGTCCTCATCGGAGGTCGCCTCGGCCCGGGCGAGGCCGCCGTCCTGCGGATGTACGGCCGGCTGGCCCTGCACGCCGAGTCGGTCGTCCTGCCGCTGCTCGCCCCCGACGCACCCGTCGTCACCTGGTGGTTCGGGCGGCCGCCGCAGCTCATCGCCCACGACCCGCTCGGGGTGCTGGCCGACCGTCGGGTGACCGACTGCAGCCTGGCCGACGACCCGGTCGCGGCGCTGCAGCAGCGGGCCGTCGACTACGCCCCGGGCGACACCGACCTGGACTGGACGCGTGCGACGACCTGGCGGGCGCTGTGCGCTGCCGCCTTCGACTCGATCGAGAGCCCGGCGCGTGCGGCCGTCGTCACCGGCGAGCCGAGCCCCTCGCGCGCGCTGGTGGCCGGCTGGCTGCGGTCGTGCCTCGACGTGGAGGTCACCACGCAGGACAGCGGCACGAACGGCATCACCGAGGTCCGCATCGAGCTCGAGGAGGGCGAGGTGCGGGTGTCCCGCAGCAACGGGCGGACGGCGCTGCTGAGCCGGACCGGGCAGCCCGACCGCCGCATGCCGCTCGAGCCGCGTGAGCTCGGCGACCTGCTGGCCGAGGAGCTGCGCCGGCTCGACGCCGACGAGACCTACGCCCGCGCGCTCTCGGTGGCCAGCGGGGTCGGCGACCTCGACCAGCGCCCTGCGCACCGCACCCACGTGTGGCACGACCCGACGGAGGCGGCCGACCCCGACCCGGCGCTCACCGTCGCGTGAGCGCCTCCGCCCGGACCGCGCGACGCCGCACCTGCTCCGCCGACGACGACAGGACGGGCCGGTGACGGCCGCCCCCGCCACGGTCGTCGTGGTCCGCGACGCCGACGTCCTGGCCGAGCTCGCCGCCGCCCGGCTGCTCAGCCGCCTCGTCGAGGCGCAGGCCCTGCGGGGCACTGCCCACCTGGTGCTCACCGGCGGCGGGGTCGGCATCGCCACCCTCGAGGCGGTGCGCCGGTCCCCCGCGCGGTCCGCCGTCGACTGGCGGCGGGTCGAGGTGTGGTGGGGCGACGAGCGCTTCGTCCCCGCCGACGACCCCGAGCGCAACGAGCGCCAGGCGCGGGAGGCGCTGCTCGACCACCTCGACGTCGACCCGGCCCGGGTGCACCCCATGGGCGCACGGGGCGGCCCGGACGGCGACGACGCCGACGCCGCGGCCGCGCGCTACGTCGAGGAGCTGACGGCGGCAGCGCCCGCGGACGACGACGTGCCGCCCTTCGACGTGCTGCTGCTCGGCCTGGGCGGCGAGGGGCACACCGCCTCGATCTTCCCCGAGTCGCCGGCCGCGCACGACGAGCGGCTGGCCTTCGGCGTGCACGGCTGCCCGAAGCCGCCGCCCACGCGCATCTCCCTGGGCTTCCGCGCGCTGTGCGCCGCGCGCGAGGTGTGGCTGATCGCCGCCGGCGAGGGCAAGGCGGGCGCCGTGGCGCTCGCGCTGTCCGGCGCGGGGCGGGTGCAGATCCCGGCCGCCGGAGCCACCGGCACCGCGGCGACGCTCTGGCTGCTCGACGAGGCCGCCGCCGCGCAGCTCCCCCGCGAGCTCCGGCGCCGCTGAGCCGCCCGGCTCAGGCCTTCTTGCTGCGCAGCTTCGCCAGTGCCTCGGCGAGGATCGCCTCGCCGTCCTCGTCGTTGCGGCGCTCGCGGACGTAGGCGAGGTGGGTCTTGTAGGGCTCCGTCTTGGTCTGCGCGGGCGGGTTGTCGCGGTCCTGGCCGGCCGGGAAGCCGCAGCGCGGGCAGTCCCAGGTCTCCGGGACCGCCGCGTCGTCCGCGAAGGACGGGCGCGTCTCGTGGTCGTTCGCGCACCAGAAGGGGATCCGGCGACGCGGCGCCGCCTCACCCCGCTCCGCCTCGCCCATCGGGCCGGCCCCTACTCGACTGCCCCTGATCGCGTTTCCGCCGGCCACTGGTGCTCCTGTTCGTCGTACGAGGTGAGGCGGTTGAGAGCATGCCTGCTCAGGCCGCCGGACGGGCCGTGTCGGGCAGATCGCGCACGAGGCGGCTGCCCTCGCGGTCAGGCGACGGGGGTCTCCTTGAGCAGCAGCCCCAGGGCGACGATGCACACGGCCCAGACCAGGCCGCAGACGATCGTGAGGCGGTCGAGGTTCTTCTCCACCACGGCGCTGCCGCCCAGCGAGGACGACACTCCGCCGCCGAACAGGTTGGACAGGCCGCCGCCCTTGCCGCGGTGCAGCAGGACCAGCACGATCAAGCCGATGCTGGTGACGACCAGCAGCACGGACAGGAAGGTGACCACGGGACGGGCTCCGATCGGGGGACGTGCGGGGCGGCTGACGGTCAGGATAGCCGCGGGGCAGCCGTCGAGTCAGGCCTGTCGCCAGGGCTCGGGTCAGGCCTCGGATCGATCCGCGGGCGCCGACCCGATCCGGCGCGAGCCGGGAGCCGACAGCCCCGGCTCGGTGGCGGGCAGCGGCTCGTCGACGACGTCGAGCGCCTCGACGACCTGCACGGCCTCCGCGAAGTGGCAGGCCACCGGGTGGCCCTGACCGCGGTCGACGAGCTCGGGCGCCTTCTCGGCGCACACGTCCTGGGCCTTCCAGCAGCGGGTGCGGAAGCGGCAGCCGGACGGCGGGTTGGCCGGGCTCGGCACGTCGCCGGTGAGCATGATCCGCTTCTTGTGGGCGCGGACCGCCGGGTCGAGGACCGGGACGGCCGACAGCAGCGCCTGGGTGTAGGGGTGTGCCGTCTTCTCGTAGATGTCGTCCTCGGAGCCGATCTCGACGATGCTGCCCAGGTACATCACCGCCACGCGGTTGCTGATGTGACGCACGACGGACAGGTCGTGGGCGATGAAGATGTAGGCCAGGCCGAAGTCCTGCTGCAGCTCGGCGAGCAGGTTGACCACCTGCGCCTGCACCGAGACGTCGAGCGCCGACACCGGCTCGTCGCAGATGATGATCTCGGGCTGCAGCGCGAGCGCCCGGGCGATGCCGATGCGCTGGCGCTGACCGCCCGAGAACTGGTGCGGGTAGCGGTTGACGAAGTCGGGGTTGAGGCCGACGCGCTCGAGCAGCTCGCGGGTGCGCCGGCCACGGTCCTTCGGTGCGACGACGTCGGGGTGGATGTCCCAGGGCTCCGAGACGATGTCGCCGACGGTCATCCGCGGGTTGAGCGAGCTGTAGGGGTCCTGGAAGATGATCTGGATGTTGCGGCGCAGCCGCCGCAGCTCGCGGCCCTTGAGGTTCGTGATGTCGGTGCCCTTGTAGAACACCGAGCCCGCCGTCGGCCGCTCCAGGCTCATCAGCAGCTTGCTGACCGTCGACTTGCCGCAGCCCGACTCCCCGACCAGGCCGAGGGTCTCCCCCGCGTTCAGGGTGAAGTTGACCCCGTCGACGGCCCGCACCTGCCCGATCGTCTTCTTGAAGACGATGCCCTGGGTCAGGGGGAAGTGCTTGACCAGTCCCTCGACGCGCAGCAGGGCCTCGCCCGCCCGCAGGGGCGCGTGCGGGACGGCGGCGGCGTCGGCCGTCGTGGTGCGTACGTGCTCAGACACCCAGCACCTCTTCGGCGTAGTGGCAGGCAGCCCGGCGCCCGGGGACGACCTCGCGCAGCAGCGGCAGCTCGGTCGGGCAGCGTGGCGTCGCCCGGGGGCAGCGGGGGTGGAACGGGCAGCCGGTCGGCAGGGCGGCGAGGTTGGGCGGCGCCCCGACGATCGGGTTGAGCCGCTGGCCCTTCTGGTCGACACGGGCGATCGAGGCCATCAGCCCCTGCGTGTACGGCATCGCCGGCGCGCCGAAGACGGCGTCGGTGGCACCCGTCTCGACGATCCGTCCGGCGTACATCACCGCGATCCGGTCGGCGATCTCCCCCACGACGGCGAGGTCGTGGGTGATGAGGATCAGGCCCATGCCGGTGTCGCGCTGCAGCTCGCCGAGCAGGTCCATGATCTGCGCCTGCACGGTGACGTCGAGCGCGGTGGTCGGCTCGTCGGCGATGAGGATCGCCGGGTCGAGCGCGATGGCCATGGCGATCATGACGCGCTGGCGCATGCCGCCGGAGAACTGGTGGGGGTAGTCGCCCACCCGCTCCTTGGCCGACGGGATGCGCACGCGGTCCATCAGCTCGACGGCGGCCTTCTTGGCGTCGCCGCGGGAGTAGCCGCGGTGCCGGCGGAACATCTCGCCGATCTGCATCCCGACGGTGAAGACCGGGTTGAGCGAGGACAGCGCGTCCTGGAAGACGATGGAGATCTCCTCGCCCCGGATGTCGCGCTGCTCCTTCGCCGACATCTGCAGCAGGTCGCGGCCCTGGTAGCGGATCTCTCCCCCGGTGACGAACCCGGGCGGGCTGTCGAGGATCCCCATGATCGTCTGGGCGCTGACCGACTTGCCGCAGCCGGACTCGCCCAGGATGGCGAGGGTCTCACCCGCCGAGAGGGTGTAGCTGATGCCGTTGACGGCGTTCACGACGCCGTAGTCGGTGCGGAACTCCACGTGCAGGTCGTCGACCTCGAGCAGGGCCGAGCCGGTCGGCCCGCCCGAGACCTGGGGGTGCGTGAGACTGCTCGTCATGTCGTCCTCTGCCTAGCGGAGCTTGGGGTCGAGCGCGTCCCGGAGGGCGTCCCCGAGCAGGATCCACGACAGCACCGTCACCGACAGGAAGATGCTCGGGAAGAAGATGACGTGCGGTGCCGTCCGGAGCAGGTTGCGCCCGCTGTTGATCTGCAGCCCCCAGGACACGGCGGGCAGCTGCAGGCCGATGCCCAGGAAGGACAGCGTCGCCTCGGCCGCGATGATGCCGCCGATGGCGATCGTCGAGTAGACCAGGACCGGCGCCAGGGCGTTGGGCAGGATGTGCTTCAGGATGATCCGCAGGTTGGTGGCGCCCATGGCGCGCGCCGCGGCGACGTAGTCGGTCTCCTTCACCGAGATCACGCTCGACCGGAACAGGCGCAGCACCGTCATCCAGGACAGCGCGATCAGCGCGACGGCGACCTGCAGCAGGCCCCGGTTGGGGAACGCGTTCAGGATCAGGATGGCGCCGAGCACGATCGGCAGGCCGTAGACGATGTCGGTCAGCCGAGCGACCAGGATGTCGAACCACCCGCCGTAGAAGCCGGCGAGCGCGCCGAGGACGAGCCCGATGACCCCCGAGCCGGCGACGACGACCAGGCCGATGATCATCGAGACCCGCGCCCCGTAGATGACGTTGGTGTAGTGGTCGCAGCCCTGGATGTCGTACCCGAACCACGCCTGTGCGCTGGGCGGCATCTTGGAGTTGCTCAGCGAGCAGCCCCCCTCACGGGGGTCGCCCAGGCTGGTGAACAGGCCGGGGAAGGCCGCCATGACGGTCAGCACGCCGAGCAGGACGACGGCGATCAGGAACAGCTTGTTGCGCCTGAGCTGACGCCAGGCGTCGCTCCACAGGCTCGCCTGCCGGGTGTCGTCGGACTGCGCCGAGGGCGCGCCCCCGGACCCGGGAGGGACGGGGGCACCGTCGGCGGAGGTCGTGGACGGGGTGGCCGCGAGCAGGTCGCGGTCGAGGGCGGCCGACGGCTCCGGCCCTCCTGTCCCGCGCGTCGTCGGCGTACGGGGCTCACTCATAGCGGATCCGGGGGTCGAGGGCGGCGTACAGGACGTCGACCAGCAGGTTGAACAGGATGTAGACGAACACGAACAGCGTCACGATGCCGACGACGACCGTGCCCTCCTGGTTCTGGATGGCCTGGAACACCGCCCGGCCCAGACCCGGGATGTTGAAGATCCCCTCGGTGACGACCGCGCCGGACAGCAGCGCCCCCAGGTCGGCCCCCAGGAACGTCACGACCGGGATCAGGCTGTTGCGCAGGGTGTGCTTGCCGACCACCGACATCGGGCTCAGGCCCTTGGCCTTGGCCGTGCGCACGTAGTCGTTGCGCAGGTTCTCGACGAGGGCGGTGCGGGTCAGCCGCGCGACGTAGGCCAGGGACAGCGCGGCGAGGACGAACCCGGGCAGCAGGTAGCCGGAGAAGCCGCTGGCGACGCCGGCGATGGGGAAGATCCCGAGCTTCAGGCCGAGGACGTACTGCGCGACGAACCCCAGCACGAACACCGGGATGGAGACGACGAGCGTCGTCGTGACGAGGACCAGCGAGTCGAAGAACGACTTCTGCCGGATGCCGGCCAGGACGCCGGCGATGAGGCCGAAGACCGCCTCGAAGGCCAGCGCCACGAGCGAGAGCTTCACCGTGACCGGCACCGTCTGCTCGAGGATGTCGCTCACCGGGCGGCCGCGGAAGTCCTCACCGAGGTCGCCCTGCGCGAGGCCGGCGACGTACTTGCCGTACTGCACGAGCAGCGGGTCGTTGAGGTTGTACTCCTCGTTCAGCTGGGCCTGGACCGCCGCAGGCAGTGCCCGTTCGCCGGCCAGGGCACGGATGGGGTCGCCGGGCAGGGCGAAGACCATCGCGAAGATGAGGAACGACGCGCCGAAGAGCACGGGGATCGCCAGCAGCAGTCGGCGGGCGATGTAGCGCGCCATGGACCCTCCTGGGTCGTCCGAAGCCTGATGGGTGTGGGCCGGACAGACGAGCGCCGTCGGGGGCGCACGGCGCTCGCGGGAGCGGGCGTGACCGGTCGGCTGCTCGGTCCGCGTCGACGTGCCTTCGCATGCCGGGTGGAGACATTACCCCTGCGGGTCGGACCCCCGGGGAGCCGGCGAGCCGGACGACGCCGACAGGAGCCGGTGCAGCATGCCGACGGCGCACCGCCCCTGCGCGCGGCAGGGGCGGTACGCCGTCGTCGAGCTCAGCGTCCCGGGGGCCGGGTCGCCTACTGGTTGACCGTCACCTCGGAGACGCGGACGTGTCCGAAGGCGTCCATGTTGACGTTGTCGACCTTCTCCGAGAAGACCCACTGCTCCTTGCCGAAGAACATCGGCGCGACCGGCAGGTCCTCCAGCAGGAGGTCCTCCGCCTGCTGGTAGATCTCGATGGCCTCCTCGTCGCTCTCGGCGGCGTTGCCCTGCTTCACCAGCTCGTCGAACTCGGGGTTGGAGTAGAAGGCCGTGTTCGAGCCGTTGGGCGGCAGCGCCGAGGTGCTGTAGAGCGGCTCGAGGTAGTTCTGCGGGCTCGGGTAGTCCATGCCCCAGCCGAGGCGGAACGGTCCGGTGAAGCCCTTCTCGTCCGCCTTGGGGAGGTACTCAGCGAACTGCAGGCCGCCCTGCAGCTTGAACTGGACGCCCAGGTTGTCCCGCAGCTGGTTGCCGACGGCCTGCACCCACTCGTCGTGACCGGCACCGGCGTTGAACCACAGGTCCACCGGCTTGCTCGTGTCGAAGTCGGTCTCGGCGAGCAGCGCCTTGGCCTCGTCCGGCTTGTACTCGCAGAACTCGCAGGCGTCCTCGCGGTGCCCCTGCACCACCGGGGAGATGACGGAGTAGGCGGGGTCGAAGGTGCCGTTGAAGATCGAGTCGGTGATCGCCTTGCGGTCGATCGCCATCGAGAAGGCCTGCCGCACCTTCTTGTCGGCGAAGCGGTCGTCGTAGGTCGGGAACCCCAGGTAGGTGAAGCTGGAGCTGTTGCGGTCCCGGAAGCGCTCGCCGAACTCGTCGGGCGCGGTCTCGATGGTCTCCGGCGGGATGTCCGGAGCGATGTCGAGGTTGCCGCCCTGGACGTCGGTGTAGGCCGTGTTGACGTCGGTGTAGACCTTGATGTCGACGGCGTCGGCCATGCCCTTCGCCTCGCCGGAGTAGTCCTCGAAGCGGGTGAGGCGCACGCCCGTCCCCGGCGTGAAGTCGGCCTCGACCTGGTAGGGGCCGTTGCCGATCGGCTTCTTGCCGAAGGCGTCCTGAGCGGCCTTGTCGTCAGCAGTGCCGGGCTGACCGTCCGCGCCGAAGAACGCGTCGGGCAGCGGGTTGAAGGCCGTGTAGCCCAGCGTCACGGGGTACTGCCGGAACGGCTGGGTCAGCGTGACCGTGAACGTCTTGTCGTCGACCTTCTTCAGCCCGCTCAGGGTCGTGCCGGCAGGGACCTGCTGGCCCTCCTCGGCCTGCAGCGCGTCGTAGCCCTCGATGTTCGCGAAGAAGTACGAGGCGCCCTGGGCGTTGTTGCTGTTGGCCGCGAAGTTCCAGGCGTTGACGAACGAGTCGGCGGTGACGTCGGTGCCGTCGTGGAACTTCCAGTCGCGGAGCTTGACCGTCCAGGTCTTGGAGTCGTCGGACTCGATGGACTCCGCCACGCCCTCCATCTCCAGCTCGGAGGTCTCGGTGTCGTAGACGGCGAGGCCGGTGAACAGGGGCTCCAGTACCTGAGCGCCCTCGCTCTCCGTGGTGTTGCTGGGGATCAGCGGGTTCTCGGGGTCGGTGACGTAGAGCGAGAACTCACCGCCCGCCTCGCCCTCCGGCGCTGCGTCGCCCCCTGCGGGCTCGTCGCCGCCACCGCCGCACGCGGTGGCGCCGAGCGCCAGCACGAGCAGCGCCGAGCTGAGGCGCAACTTCTTCCTGTGGACCTGCACCGGCTGTTCCTCCTTCTCCCGGGACACGGGAGTACGCACGAGTCAGGGCCGCGTCCTGCACGGTCCCCGGCGGGATGGTCCGATAGAACCACCGGCCTGCAGCCGTTCGGCCCACGTGACCACTGCCGGACCGAATCGTGATGGGCCTGTGACGCAGGTGGCGCAGCAGGCCGTTCCCGCGGGGCCCGCCATCCGAACGGCAGTCGCGGGCGCGTCGAGCGGTCAGTCCCGGCCCAGGCGGCACAGCGCCGCGAACTCGGTCGGGTCGAGGCTGGCGCCGCCGACCAGGGCGCCGTCGACGTCGGGCTGCTGCATCAGGGCCGCGACGTTGCCGGCCTTGACCGACCCGCCGTAGAGCACGCGCGCCCCCTCGGCCAGCTCCCGGCTGTACATCCGCTCGAGCGTCAGGCGCACCTCTCCGCAGACCTCCTGGGCGTCGTCCGGGGTGGCGACCTTGCCCGTGCCGATCGCCCACACGGGCTCGTAGGCCACCACCACCGAGGCGGCCTGCTCGGCGGGCACCCCCTGCAGGGCGGCGCAGACCTGGTCGACGGTGTGGTCGATCTGGCCGTTCAGCTCGCGCACGCCCTCGCCCTCGCCGACGCACAGGATCGGCGTCAGGCCGTGGCGGAAGGCCGCCCGCACCTTCGCGTTGACCACCTCGTCGTCCTCGCCGTGGTACTGCCGGCGCTCGCTGTGACCGACGAGGACGTAGGAGCAGCCCAGCTTCGCCAGCATGGCGCCGCTGATGTCGCCGGTGTAGGCGCCGCTGTCGTGCGGCGACAGGTCCTGCGCGCCGTACCCGATCGCGAGCCGGTCGCCGTCGATGAGGGTCTGCACGCTGCGCAGGTCGACGAACGGCGGGACCACGACGCACTCGACGGCGTCGGTGTCCCGAGCGGTGAGGCTGAAGGCGAGCTTCTGCACCAGGGCGATGGCCTCGAGGTGGTTGAGGTTCATCTTCCAGTTGCCGGCCATCAGCGGACGGCGGGAGCGCTGCTGCTCGGGGACGCGCTGAGCCATGCGTCAGTCCTCCAGGACGGTCAGGCCGGGGAGCGCCTTGCCCTCGAGGTACTCCAGGCTCGCCCCTCCCCCGGTGCTGATGTGGGTGAAGCGGCTCTCGTCGATCCCGAGAGCCCGCACGGCCGCGGCGCTGTCGCCGCCGCCGACGACGGTGAGCGCCCCGTCGGAGGTGAGGGCGGCGACCGCCTCGGCCACGCCGCGCGTGCCCTCGGCGAAGGGCGCCATCTCGAAGACCCCCATGGGGCCGTTCCAGAACACCGTCTGCGACCCGGCCAGTGAGCGGGCGAACAGCTCGACGCTGCGCGGTCCGATGTCGAGCCCCATCCGGTCGGACGGGATCGCCTCCGCGGACACCACCTCGGAGGCGGCGTCGGCCGCGAACCGGTCGGCTGCGACGACGTCGACCGGCAGCACCACCTTGCCGGTCTCGAGGAACGCGCGGCAGCGCTCGACCTGGTCCTGCTCCAGCAGGCTGGACCCCACGGCGTGTCCCTGCGCGGCCAGGAACGTGAAGCACATGCCGCCGCCGACGAGCAGCGTGTCGACCTTCGGCAGCAGCGCCTCGATGACCTGCAGCTTGTCGCTGACCTTGCTGCCGCCGAGCACCACCGCGTAGGGCCGCGCCGGGTCCGAGGTGAGTCGCTCGAGCACCGCCACCTCGGCGGCGACCAGGGGGCCGGCCGCGTGCGGCAGCCGCGTCGCCACGTCGTAGACGCTGGCGTGCTTGCGGTGCACGGCGCCGAACGCGTCGTCGACGTAGAGGTCGGCGAAGGCGGCGAGGCGGTCGGCGAAGGCGCCGCGGGCCGCGTCGTCCTTGCTCGTCTCCCCCGGCGCCCAGCGGACGTTCTCGAGCAGCACCACCCGGTCGGGCTCGGTGGCCCGGACCGCCTCGGCGGCCGACTCACCCACGACGTCCTGGGCCATCCGCACGGGTGCGCCGAGCAGCTCCTGCAGCCGCTCCCCGACCGGCGCCAGGCTGGTGGCCGGGTCCGGCTCGCCCTTGGGCCGGCCGAGGTGCGCCACGACGACGGGACGAGCGCCACGGTCGAGCAGGTCGCGCAGCAGCGGCACGCTGGCCCGGATCCGGCCGTCGTCACCGACCGCGCCGTCGTGGACGGGGACGTTGAGGTCGCTGCGGACGAGGACCCGCTTGCCCTCGACGTCGAGGTCGGCCGCCAGCCTCATGCGGGACGGCACGGCCTACAGGCTCTTGCCGACGAGGGTGATCAGGTCGGCGAGGCGGTTGGAGTAGCCCCACTCGTTGTCGTACCAGCCGACGACCTTGACCTGGTTGCCGATCGACTTGGTCAGGGGGGCGTCGAAGATGCAGGACGCCGGGTCGGTGACGATGTCGCTCGAGACGATGGGGTCGGTGCTGTAGCGCAGGAAGCCCTTCATCGGCCCCTCGGCGGCGGCGCGCACGGCGGCGTTGACGTCGTCCACCGAGGCCTCACGGGCCAGCTCGACGGTGAGGTCGGTCGCCGAGCCGGTCGGGATCGGCACGCGCACGGCGTAGCCGTCGAGCTTGCCCTTGAGGTCGGGCAGCACCAGGCCGATGGCCTTGGCCGCGCCGGTGCTCGTCGGCACGAGGTTCAGAGCGGCGGCGCGCGCACGGCGCAGGTCCTTGTGCGGGGCGTCCTGGAGGTTCTGGTCCTGGGTGTAGGCGTGGATCGTCGTCATGAGGCCCTTGACGATGCCGAACTCGTCGTGGATCGCCTTGGCCATCGGCCCCAGGCAGTTGGTCGTGCACGAGGCGTTGGAGATGACGGTGTGCTGCGCCGGGTCGTAGTCGTCGTGGTTCACCCCCATGACGATGGTGACGTCCTCGTGGGAGGCCGGCGCGGAGATGATGACCTTCTTGGCGCCGCCGTCGACGTGGGCCTTGGCCTTGGTCGCGTCGGTGAAGAAGCCGGTCGACTCGACGACGACGTCGGCCCCGACGTCGCCCCACCGCAGGTCGGCGGGCTCGCGCTCGGCGAAGATCTTCAGCGTCCTGCCGTCGATGGAGATGCCGCCGTCGACGACCTGGACCTCCCCGGGCAGCCGGCCCAGGATCGAGTCGTACTTCAGCAGGTGCGCCATCGTCTTGAGGTCGCCCAGGTCGTTGGCGGCGACGATCTCGATGTCGGTGGTGCCGGCGGCGTTGGACGCCTGCACGGCGCGGAAGAAGTTGCGGCCGATGCGGCCGAAGCCGTTGATGCCCACGCGGACGGTCACTGCGGTACCCCTCGTTCGACGGCTGTCAGTCCGCGCACGAACCTAGCGGACCGGTCCGACGCGCTCGGCTGCCGTTCCCCGTCAGGCGACGGGCACGAGGCGCTCGGTGCGGGCGCTGGTCCGCAGCGCCTCGAGCACCCGCGCGGCGACGAGCAGGTCGCCGAGGTCGGCCGGCCAGGGCCACTGCGAGGTGGGGATGTCCGCGCCGCCTCGCGCGCGAGCGAGCGCCGCGGCGGTCGCCACCAGTGCCGGGTCGCTGCCGCGGGCCGGCGGCACCCAGGCCGGCAGGCCGAGCAGCGGCAGCGCCGCACCCCCGGTCCAGCGCGCTCCGGCCGGTCCGGCCTCCAGCCGGGCGGTGGCGAACGACAGGCGCACCTGCGGGACGGGGCCGTCGTGCGACACCAGCACGGTCGCTCCGGAGCCGGTGAGCAGTGCCCAGGACACGGCGCACCCGTCGGGCAGGCTGTCGGCGGGCAGGGGCGCAGGCACGGCGGCCACGGCGGCCACGTCGCCGCACCAGCTCGCGACCAGGTCGACCAGCTCGGCCGCCGCACCGCGACCGCGGGGCCAGCCGCGCACGGTCACCTGCACGGCCGGCGTCCCGACCAGGGGCAGCGCCGCGGCGACGGTCAGGGCCCAGGGCTGCCAGCGCGCGCGCAGGCCCACGGCCGCCTCCGCCGGCTCGGCCACGGCCCGCGCGTCGCGCACTGCGGCGGCGTCCAGGGGAGCCGGGGTCGGCAGGAGCAGCAGCAGTCCGGCGGCCCGCAGCGCGGGGAGCCGACCGGCGAGGTCCGCGTCGTCCCCGTCGACCGCGACCGCGTCGAGGTGGGCGTCGGACAGCAGGTCGTCGAGGGTGGCGTAGCTGCCCGCGTGCCCGGAGCCCGAGCCGTCACCCGAGCCCGGCCCGGCGCTCGGGTCCTGGTCCTGGTCCGCCCCGGCCAGCCACGGCTCCCCTGCCAGCGCGCCGCGGACCGCCCAGCCCGCGGCGCGCAGCGGCGCCGCGTCCACCGCCCCCACCAGGGCCAGGGTGGGTGTGGCACCGGGCTCCCGCGACAGCCGGGTGGCGCGGGCGGTGCGGACCGCGTCGGTCAGGAGGTCTCCTCGAGCATCTCCGGCGTCACGCTGGCCTCGGTGTCGGGGATGCCCAGGTCGGCGGCGCGCTTGTCGGCCATCGCGAGCAGACGGCGGATGCGTCCGGCGACGGCGTCCTTGGTCATCGGCGGGTCGGCCAGCGCACCCAGCTCCTCCAGCGAGGCGTTGGCGTGCTCGCGGCGCAGCCGCCCGGCGACCAGCAGGTGCTCGGGGGCGTCGTCACCCAGGATCGCCAGCGCCCGCTCCACCCGGGCCCCGGCGGCGACGGCGGCGCGGGCGGAGCGTCGCAGGTTGGCGTCGTCGAAGTTCGCGAGGCGGTTGGCGGTCGCGCGGACCTCGCGGCGCATGCGGCGGTCCTCCCAGGCGAGGACCGCCTCGTGCGCGCCGAGGCGGGTGAGCAGCACGCTGATGGCGTCGCCGTCGCGGACGACGACGCGGTCGACGCCGCGCACCTCGCGGGCCTTGGCGGCCACGCCCAGCCGGCGCGCTGCGCCGACCAGGGCGAGCGCCGCCTCGGGCCCCGGGCAGGTGATCTCCAGCGAGCAGGAGCGGCCCGGCTCGGTGAGCGAGCCGTGGGCGAGGAACGCGCCGCGCCAGGCGGCTGCCGCGTCGCACGTGCCACCGCTGACGACCTGCGGCGGCAGGCCGCGCACGGGCCGGCCGTTGCCGTCGACGAGCCCCGCCTGACGGGCCAGTCCCTCGCCGTCCTTGGAGACGCGCACGACGTAGCGGTTGCCCTTGCGCAGGCCCCCGGCGGCCACCACGTGGACGTCGCTGGCGTGGCCGTAGACCTCGGCGAGCTCCTTGCGCAGCCGCCGGGCCGTGGACCCGGTGTCGAGCTCGGCCTCCACGACGATCCGGCTCGCGGCGCGGCCGCCCTCGCCGCCCCCGACCAGGTGCAGCCCGCCGGCGAAGCGCAGCAGCGCGGAGATCTCCGCCTTGCGGCAGCACGGCCGGGTGACGGTCAGCCGCGAGAGCTCGTCCTTGACCGTCGCGGTCATCGCCATCGGTGGTCCTCCGTGCTCGTGCCGGCGTGAGTGGGTGCTGTCGTGCGTGGGGCGGCGCCGAGCAGGACCTCGGCGTACGCCGCCGCCAGGCGGTCAGGTGCGTGCCGCGGCGTGCCGTCACCCCGGGCCACCGGCGCCAGGACCAGGCGCGCGCCGACGTCCGCGACAGCATGCCTGAGCCCGTCGGCGTCGGAGACCGCCTGCTCGTCCCCCAGCACGACGTCGAGCCGCAGGTCGGGCGCGTGCGTCCGCAGGACCTGCAGGTGGTCCTGCGGGGTGAGGCCGTCGGTCTCCCCGGCCTGGGCCGCGAGGTTGAGGCACACCAGGCGACGCGCCGACGTGGCGACCAGGGCCGCACGGAGCTCGGGGACGAGCAGGTGCGGGAGCACGCTGGTGTACCAGGACCCGGGACCGAGAACGACCCACTCGGCGTCCAGGACGGCGCGCACCGACTGCGGGCAGGCCGGGGGGTCGTGCGGCCGCAGCCGCAGACCGGTGACGCGGCCGGGGGTGGTGGCCACGGCCACCTGGCCGACGACCTCGGTCGTCCGCTCGGGGTCGGCCGGGTCGACCCCGAGCACCTCGGCGGCGATCTCGAGGGGAGCCGTGCTCATGGGCAGGACGCGCCCCACCGCGCCGAGCAGCCGACCGGCGAGGTCGAGCGCCGCCACGGGGTCGCCGCCGTTGCACTCGGTCAGCCCGGCCAGCACGAGGTTGCCGACGGCGTGGCCGGCGAGCGGTCCCTGCCCGCCGAAGCGGTGCTGCATCAGGGTCGTCCAGGTGCCGCCCCAGGCGTCCTCGCGGGCCAGGGCCGACAGCGCCATGCGCAGGTCGCCGGGCGGCAGCTGACCGAGCTCCGACCGCAGCCGGCCGCTCGAGCCGCCGTCGTCGGCGACGGTCACCACGGCGGTGACGTGCGGCGTGACCTGCCGCAGCGCCGACAGCGACGCGTGCAGGCCGTGGCCGCCGCCGAGCGCGACCACCCGGGGACCGCCCTCCTGCGGGTCGGAGGTGCGCCGGCCGCGGCCCCGCGGCGGAGCAGGGGGCGTCTGTCCGGTGCTCACTCGCGGCCCAGGTCGCGGTGGACCACCTGCACGCTGACGCCCTCACCGGCCAGCCGCGCGGCGAGCTGCTCGGTCATCGCCACGCTGCGGTGCTTGCCGCCCGTGCAGCCGACCGCGACCAGGGCGTAGCGCTTGCCCTCGGAGCCGTAGCCGGCGAACACCAGGCGCAGCACGCCCTCGTAGCGGTCGAGGAACTCCGTGGCGCCGTCCTGCCCCAGGACGTAGTCGCGCACGGCCGGGTCGCGGCCGGTCCGCGGGCGCAGCTCGGGCACCCAGTGGGGGTTGGGCAGGAAGCGGACGTCGGCGACGAGGTCGGCGTCGACCGGCAGGCCGTACTTGAAGCCGAACGACAGCACCGTCAGCGCCAGGCCGGTGCCGTCGCCGCTGCCGGCGAAGGCCGCCGTCACCTTCTCCCGCAGCTGGTGGATGTTCAGCGAGGTGCTGTCGAGGACGAGGTCCGCCCCACCGCGCACGTCGCGCTGCAGCTCGCGCTCCCGCGCGATCCCGTCCACCAGACGGCCGTCCCCCTGCAGCGGGTGGGGACGCCGGACGCTCTCGAAGCGGCGGACCAGCGCCTCGTCGGAGGCCTCGAGGAACAGCACCCGTGGGCGGACGCCGAGCCGCTGGATGTCGTCGAGCGCCGTCCGCAGGTCGGAGGAGAAGGCGCGGGAGCGCACGTCGACGACCACGGCGATCCTGCCGACGGCGCCCTGCGACCGGGAGCCCAGGTCGACCATCGTCGGCAGCAGGGACGGCGGGAGGTTGTCGACGACGAACCAGCCCAGGTCCTCGAGGCACTTGGCCGCGGTGGAGCGGCCGGCGCCCGACAGCCCCGTGACGACGACGAGCTCCAGACCGCTGGCGACCGGTGGCTGCGGCGTGGTCATCCGACCACCTCTCCGGTGACGGGGTCGAAGGCCGGCACCTCGTCGGGAACGGGTACGGCGCCGGACGCAGCCGGTCCGGCGTCTGCCGCGACCGGTGGGGCGGTCGCGACGGCCGTGAGGACGGCCTCGGCGGTGCGTCGGCCGATGCCGGGGACCGCCATGACGTCCTCGACCGTCGCCGCGCGGAGCCGCTTCAGCGAGCCGAAGTGGCGCAGCAGGGCCTTGCGCCGCGTCTCGCCGAGGCCGGCGATGCCGTCCAGTGCGGAGGCCGTCATCGTCTTCGAGCGCTTCTGCCGGTGGTAGGCGATGGCGAAGCGGTGCGCCTCGTCCCTGACCCTCTGCAGGAGGTAGAGGCCCTCGCTGGTGCGCGGCAGGATCACCGGGTCGTCCTGACCGGGCACCCACACCTCCTCCAGCCGCTTGGCCAGCCCCACCAGAGCCACGTCGTCGATCCCCAGCTCGTCGAGGGCCGCCTGCGCGGCGGCGACCTGCGGCGCGCCGCCGTCGACCACCACGAGCTGCGGCGGGTAGGCGAAGCGCCGCGGCCGGCCCGTCTCGGGGTCGATGCCGGGGCGCTGCGAGGGCACGCCGCCGGTGGCGACGACGCCCCTGTCGTCCTGACCGACGTCGTCCTGACCGGTGTCGTCCGGACCTGGATCGAGGTGGCCGTCCTCGACGTCGAGCTGACCGCTGTCGGACCGCTCGTCGAGGTAGCGGCTGAACCGGCGCCGGACCACCTCCCGCATGGAGGCGGTGTCGTCGACCCCGTCGTGCCCGCGGACGGCGAAGCGGCGGTACTCGCTCTTGCGGGCGAGCCCGTCCTCGAAGACCACCATCGACGCGACGACGTTGGTGCCGGAGACGTGCGAGACGTCGAAGCACTCGATGCGCAGGGGCGCCTCGGCGAGGTCGAGCGCGTCCTGCAGCTCCGCCAGCGCCTGCGAGCGGGCGGTCAGGTCGCTGGCCCGCTTGGTCTTGTGCAGGGCGAACGCCGAGGCGGCGTTGCGCTCCACCGTCTCGAGCAGGGCCTTCTTGTCCCCGCGCTGCGGCACGCGGATCTGCACGTGAGCGCCGCGCAGGTCGCACAGCCACGACTGCAGGACCTCGAGGTCGGGCGGCAGCGACGGCACGAGCACCTCCCGGGGGACGTCGTCCGCCGTCCGGACCGTGACTCCGGCCCCGGGCACCATCCGGCGGTCGACCTCGACCTCGACGTCGGAGTCGGGCTCGTCGCCGTAGGCCTGGGCCAGGAACTGCCCGACCAGCTCGCCGGTGGTGAGCTCCTCGACCTTGTCGACGACGTAGCCGCGCTGTCCGCGGACCCGGCCGCCGCGCACGTGGAAGACCTGGACGGCCGCCTCGAGCTGGTCCTCGGCGACCCCGATCACGTCGGCGTCCGTCCCGTCCGCGAGCACGACCGCCTGCTTCTCGGTGGCCCGGGTGAGCGCCCCGATGTCGTCGCGCAGGCGCGCGGCCCGCTCGTAGTCCTGGGCCTCGGCGGCCTCGGCCATCTGCCGCTCGAGCCGCCGGACGAAGCGCCCTGACTGACCGGCCATGAAGTCGCAGAAGTCGTCGACGATCGCCCGGTGCTCGTCCTGGTCGACCTTGCCCACGCACGGCGCCGAGCACTTGTCGATGTAGCCGAGCAGGCACGGCCGGCCCACCTGCCCGGCCCGTCGGAAGACGCCGTTCGAGCAGGTCCGCGCCGGGAACACCCTCAGCAGCAGGTCGAGGGTCTCGCGGATCGCCCAGGCGTGGGCGTACGGGCCGAAGTAGCGCACGCCCTTCTTCTTGGGCCCCCGCATGACCTGCAGGCGGGGGAAGTCCTCGTGCAGCGTGACGGCCAGCGACGGGTAGCTCTTGTCGTCGCGGTACTTCACGTTGAAGCGCGGGTCGTACTCCTTGATCCAGGAGTACTCGAGCTGCAGCGCCTCGACCTCGGTGGAGACGACCGTCCACTCCACCGCCGCCGCCGTGGTGACCATCTGGCGGGTGCGCGGGTGGAGCGCGGACAGGTCGGCGAAGTAGCTGTTCAGACGGCTGCGCAGGCTCTTGGCCTTGCCGACGTAGACGACCCGTCCGGTCGCGTCGCGGAACTTGTAGACCCCCGCCGACGTCGGGATCGTCCCCGGCGCCGGACGGTACGACGACGGGTCTGCCACGGGGTCAAGCGTACGTGTCGCCGGGCGCCCGCAGCCGCCCGCCGGAGGCCGGCCGGGTGCCCCGGAGTGGCTGCCCAGGGGTGCCGGTGCCACCCTTCGCTGGTGCCACCCGCCCCCGTCGCCGTCGAGGTCGTGATCGACGACCGCGGGTCGACCGGCCGCGGGCGCATCACCGTCCTGACGCTGCTCTGGCGTCCCGAGGACCCCCTCGCCGTGGAGATCCTGCTGGTGGCGCAGCCCGACCACCCGGCGCTGCCGCGCGGCCGCTGGGTGGTGCTGCGCGACTTCCTGCGCTACGGGCTGGACGAGCCGACCGGCGACGGCGCGGTTCGGATCAGCCCCGACCCGGCGCGCGCCCGCGTGCGGCTGGACCTCGCGCGGCCGGGCCGGGACGCGACCGTGTCGGTCCCCCGCGACACGGTCCTCGCCTTCCTCGAGCAGACCGAGCGGGCCGTCCCGAGCGGCACCGAGCGCAGCGAGGACGCCATCGACGCGCTCCTCGCGCGGCTGCTCGGGACGCAGCCGCCCGACGGCTGACCCGCTCGCGCCCCT
>CADCUB010000113.1 GCA_902805775.1 uncultured Frankineae bacterium
CCGGCCGGCGCCGCGGCCGGCAGGGCCTCGGCGGTGGCGAAGACGAACTCCGGCGGCAGGGTCTCGTCGGCCATGGCCGCGAGGTCCTGCGCCGACGGCGGCCGGGCGAGCGGCGGTGGCCGGTCGCCGGCCGCCTCCACCACCCGGGGCGGCGGGAGCGGCACGTCGGGCGCCGGACCGGCGGACGGGCCCCACGGCGGGCTCACCCACAGGGTCCGTCCGGGGGTGGCCAGCCCTGCCAGCAGCCCGCCTGCAGAGCCGCCGCTGCCCGGGCGCGCCACCAGCACCGCGTCACGACCGCCGGCCACCGCGTGCGCCGCCTCGGCCTGTCCTGGACGCGGCTCCTCGAAGCCGAGCAGCCGTACGGCCTGCTCCACCGGCTGCGCCCCGCCGGCCCGCACCGGCCAGCGCGGGAAGACGTCGGGCGGCCAGAGGTAGGGCAGGTCGTCGGGCTCGTCGGCGTTGCCCAGGCTCTCGAACAGCGGCCGGTAGTGGCCCGGGTCCTTGCGGAGCAGGGCCGAGCGGTGCGACAGGTGCAGCGCCTCCAGCCCGAACCACGGCGGCAGTGGGGCGCCCGACGGGACCTCGCCGCCGGTCCACCCCAGCAGCTGCTCGGCGACGGAGTCGGCGTAGCCGCGCCGGGTCCACTCCCGGCAGTTCTCGACGCCGTACTCGACCAGTGCCGGCAGGAAGCCCCGCCACATGCGCACCGCGGGGTGGTTCTTCCAGGCGTACTCCGGCCAGGTCAGCGCTCGCAGGATCTGGAAGGTCTCGACGCGCTGCTTGCCCAGCCGCCGGTCGTCCAGGACGACGCAGCTGGCCCGCAGGTCGGGGTAGGGCAGGAACGTCTGCACGCGGCAGCCCTCCCCTCACACGTGTTCGAGGAACCCGCGGACCATCGCGGCGGTCACCTCCGGGTGCTCGAAGTGCGGGACGTGGCCGCAGTCCTCGAGCACCACCTGGCCGGCGCCGGGCAGCGAGTCGGCGACGTGGCGGGCGAACGACGAGGGCACCAGCCGGTCGCGGTCGCCCCAGACGAACAGCGCCGGCGGCAGCAGCCCGGGCAGGCGCTGCCAGAAGCCGTTGCGGCCGTACGCGTCCTCGAGGTAGATCTGCCGTGCGCAGGAGAAGAAGGCGACCCGGCTCGCGCGGTCGGACAGCACGCGGATCGTCTCGTCGGCGGCCGCGTCGTACCAGCTGGCCGGCAGGCGCGAGGGGTCGCTGAACATCGCGCGGATGCCCTCGACGACCACCCGGTGCGGCAGCGCCAGCGGCAGTGCCGCGAGCGCCGGCGGCACCAGGCGCACGAACGGGACGTACTGCCGCAGCCGCCGGAAGGCCGGCGAGGGGGTGAGCAGCACCAGCGCCCGGATGGAGGCGGGGTGCGTCAGGCCGGCCTCCAGCGCGATGCGGCCTCCGAGGCTGTTGCCGATCAGGACGGCCCCGCGGCTGCCCGTCGCGCGCTGGAACGCCTCGACCCACGCGGCGAACCACGCAGGGGTGTACGGGCCGCGCGGCGCCTCGCTCGCGCCGAACCCGGGGGAGTCGGGGGCGAGCACCCGGTGGTCGGCGGACAGGTCGGCCAGCAGCGGCAGCATGCTCGCCGCGGTCGCGCCCAGGCCGTGCAGCAGCAGCACCGGCGGGGCGTCGGGCGGGCCGGCCTCGACGTAGGACGTGCGCACCCCCATGGCGACGACCTCGCGGGAGCGTGGCAGCCCCGGCGCGCGGTCGCCGTCGGCGGCGAACAGGCCGTCGAGCGCGAGCCCGAGGGACAGGTCGCCGCGCACGGTGAGGCGCCCGTCGAGGAAGGCCAGCACGCCCGACTCCGTGCCGGCGACGACGTCGTGCAGCAGTGGTGCCGGGGCGCGGACGGTCAGCGTCGGCCGGACGGCGGCGCCCCGCCGGACGGCCGCCCGGCCGCGGTCGAGCGTGACGGTCCAGGCGCCTGCGCCGCCGGTGTCGAGCACGACCGTCGCGGTGCGCCGCTCGAGCCCACCGCCCGACACGGTGCGGCGCAGGCGGCTGGTGAGCAGGGCGTCCAGGCCCCGCACGGGGGCAGGCGAGCTCACGGCGCGCACGCTACCGACGCCGGCGGGCACCGGCCGTCACCCGGACCGGTGCGTCGGGCCCGCCGCTGCGCCCGAGCTCACGCCTTGCGGCTGCCGCCCTTCCGGGCGCCGGCACGGGCGCCGGACGCGGCGCCGCGCACCGCGCCGCCGACCCCACCGGCGCGCGGCTCCGGGCCCTCCATGCCCTCGGGGGCCTTGCCCGTCAGCTTCAGCTTGGCGGTGGCCACCGCCTTGGTGGTGACCAGGCGCGAGACGCCCACCGCGACGCCGCTGGCCGCCGCCCACGTCAGCGCCTCGACCCACGGCGTGCCGGGGGAGGCCGGGTCGGCCGGCGGCTCGGTCTTCTTGGCCTTGCGCCAGACCTTGTCGAGCACCACCATGCTCAGCTTGCGCGTCACCACCCCGGTCGCGATGCCGATGAGCTGCGAACCGACTGCCATGAGGTGTCCTCCGATGTGCTCGTCCGCCGAGGGGCGCCCTCGATCAGGAGCGCCCTGCCCCGCGGGGGTGCGGCGGACACGTCGTTCCAACCGGGCGCGCGACGGGTAGCCCTGCTTCCCCACGTCCCTGACCCGAGGAGCAGACATGGCAGAGCTGAAGAAGGGTGACCACGTCACCTGGAAGAGCCACGGCGGCACGGCCGAGGGCACCGTCGAGAAGAAGATCACGTCCGAGACCGAGGCCGGCGGCCGCAAGGTCAAGGCCAGCAAGGACGAGCCGCAGTACCTCGTCAAGAGCGACAAGAGCGGCGGCGAGGCGGTGCACAAGCCCGGCGCCCTCGACAGCAAGTGAGCGCCGTCGACGACGTGTGGGACGAGTTCCGCGAGGCCGTCAACATGGCGCCCAAGGAGCTCGAGGACTGGCTCGAGACCGACGAGAGCAGGGCGGTCGGTCAGAAGAGCGACGGCGGCGGGGAGTCGACCGGCCACGCGAGCGGCCGGCGCATCGTGCAGGTGCTGCGCAGCCGCAAGGCGGAGCTGACCGACGACGACGCCGCCCACATGCGCAAGGTCGTCGGCTACGTCAAGCGCCACACCGCTCAGCGCCCCGACAAGTCCGACGACGAGCTCGCGCACGCCGCCTGGACGGCGTCGCTGAAGAACTGGGGGCACGACCCCCTGCGCTGAGCCTCAGCGGCGCTGCAGGGCCGCGGCGAGCTCCGCGGGACGGCGCGTGCCGACGAGCCAGTACGGCGTGTCGTCCTCGGGGTCCTCGACCTGCACCCGCACCGACTCGGTGAGCCAGCCGCGCGTCGCCACGAAGGCGCGCGGCTCGGCGAGCGGTCCGCGCATGCGGCGCGTCCCCTCGCGGTTGAGCGGGGTGACGCCGCCGAGGTGGTCCAGCGGTATCCGCGCGCCGGGGACGTGCAGCACGCCGTCGGCCACCGTCACCCGGCCCCGGGAGGCGAGCAGCAGCCCGAGGACGGCGACCGGCAGCAGCACGGCGTACGGCACGACGGCCCGCCAGCCCGGCGCACCGCTGTGCAGCGCCGCCGCCGCGACCAGGGCGACGGACAGGACGGCCAGCCACACCCACGGCGGGGGCGCGAGCCGCTCGTCGTAGCTCGGCGCCGGCCCGGTCACGGCAGGAAGGGCAGCCGGATCGGCGAGGAGCGCAGTCCGACGGTGGCCGCCTTGACCACGTCGGTGACGACCGTCGGCAGCAGCGTCTCGGCCAGGATGCCGCCCGCGGCGTCGGCCCCGACGACGTAGCGGGCCAGCGGCACCGGGTTGGCGAGGGCCAGCCGGACGGTGCGCGCCACCCACACGGGGTCGGGCAGCTTGTCGCTGCGGGCGCCGACCGCCTGCGCCCGGGCGTACGCCGCCGCGTAGCGCGCGCTGCTCGGGTCGGGGAAGCCGCCCTCCTGCGCCGCGGACCAGATGTCGGTGCCGAACATGCCGGGCTCGACCAGCACCACCCGCACGCCGTCCGGCTCGACCTCCATGCGCAGGGCGTCGGTCACCGCCTCCAGGGCGTGCTTGGACGCGCAGTACCACCCCATCAGCGGCTGGCTGGTGCGGCCGGCGACCGAGCTGATGTTGACGATGCGGCCGTCCCCGCGCGCCTTCATGCGCGGCAGGACCAGGCGCGCGATGCGCATCGGCGCGACCACGTTGGTCTCCAGCTGGGCCCGCGCCTGCTCGTCCGTGACGTCCTCGACGGCTCCGGACTGCGCGTAGCCGGCGTTGTTGACGACCGCCCACGGGCCGCCGTCGGTCAGCTCGGCGATCTGCGCGAAGCCCGCCTCGCAGCTCGCGGCGTCGTCGACGTCGAGCTCCACGGTGCGGACCCTGACGCCGCGCTCGTCCGCCGCGTCGGCCACCCGCTGCGCCTTGTCGGCGCTGCGGACGGTGCCGAGGACGTCGTAGCCGGCCGCCGCCAGCTCGACCACCGTGACGAGCCCGATCCCGCTGTTGGCGCCCGTCACCACGACCGACTGGCCGACCGACCTGCTCACGTGCGCTCCCTGGCTCGTCCGGTGCCTGCGCCGACGACCGTCGCAGGCCGCCGACGCTACGTCGCTGCGCGGGTACGGTCGTCCCCGGCCCGGTCCGGGCCGTCCGGGTCCGAGGGGGGTGAGCGGTGCTCGAGGTGCAGGTGCGCCGGCTCGATCCCGACGTGCCGCTGCCGGCGTACGCCCATCCCGGCGACGCCGGCTGCGACCTCGTCACGACCCGGGACGCCGACGTGGCGCCGGGGGAGCGGGTGGTCCTGCCGACCGGCCTGGCGATGGCGCTGCCGGAGGGCTACGCCGCCTTCGTGCACCCGCGGTCGGGCCTGGCCGCGCGCCACGGCGTCGGCATCGTCAACGCCCCCGGCACGGTCGACGCCGGCTACCGCGGTGAGGTGCAGGTCGTCGTCATCAACCACGACCCGCGCGAGGTGCTGCGCCTGCGCCGGCTCGACCGGATCGCCCAGCTCGTCGTCCAGCGCGTGGAGCAGGTCGTCTGGCGCGAGCAGGCGGGCGCGCTGCCTGTCTCGTCGCGCGGTGCGGGCGGTCATGGCTCCACCGGCGGGTTCGCCACAGCAGCAGGAGAGGGGTGAGTCGGGTGTTCCGACGCCGCAGGAAGGCGCGCCTCGACGAGGACGAGCTCGTCGACGACGCCGAGCTGGAGACCGAGCAGGACGAGGACGACGAGGAGCCTGCGCCGGCGGTCCCGGAGCGGCCGCAGGGCCCCTGGGACGTCGACGACGTGCCCGACGACGACACCCAGCGCATCGACCTCGGCGGCCTGCGCGTGCCCGTCCCGCCGGACACCGAGGTGCGGGTCGACGTCAACGGCGACGGGGAGGTCGTGGCGGCGACCCTCGTCCAGGGTCACAGCACCATGCAGGTCAACGCCTTCGCCGCACCCCGGACCTCCGGCATCTGGGACGAGGTCCGCGCCGAGATCGCGGCCACCCTCGTCACGGCCGGCGGGCACGCCCAGGACGTCGAGGGGCCGTACGGCCAGGAGCTGTTCGCGGCCGTCCCCGTCGAGGGCGGCGGCGCCGCTCCGGCGCGCTTCCTCGGCGTCGACGGTCCGCGCTGGTTCGTGCGGGCGCTGCTCACCGGACCCGCGGCGCAGGACCGCTCGGTCGCCGCCCCGCTGGAGGCGGCGCTGCGCGACGTGGTGGTGGTGCGCGGCAGCGAGGCGATGGCCGTGCGCGACGCGCTGCCGCTGCGCCTGCCGCGCGAGGTCGCCGAGCAGGCCGCCGCGGCGCAGGCCGAGGGCGAGCCGACCTCCGACGACGAGGAGCAGCCCGACCTGACCATGCCCGAGCGCGGTCCGGAGATCACCGAGATCCGCTGACCCGGAGCCGCTACGCCGTCCGCCCCGCGGACGTACGCTTGTCGGCGTGGGACGCTTCCGTCGGGCCGTCGCCCGGCTGACCGCTGACGAGCAGGAGCTGGCGCGCCAGGAGCTGCAGGACGAGGCCGTCCAGTGCGGGGCCACGGCCGTCACGTCGTGCCAGCGCGGGGAGCCGGTGTGCGTGGCCGGCACCCTGCGTGCGGTGACCCTGCGTCCGCGCGCCGG
The DNA here is from genome assembly GCA_902805775.1 of uncultured Frankineae bacterium. GTDB lineage: Bacteria > Actinomycetota > Actinomycetes > Mycobacteriales > SCTD01 > SCTD01. Next base: position 6,089 of record CADCUB010000113.1, read on the forward strand.
CGCGCCGACGCTGGAGGCCGAGCTCTACGACGGCACCGGGACCATCACCCTCATCTGGCTCGGCCGGCGGCGCATCGGCGGCATCGAGTGCGGCCGCTCGCTGGTGGCCCGCGGGCGCCTCACCTCCCACGACGGGCGCCCGACGATCTACAACGCGGCCTACGAGCTGAAGCCGTCCGTTGCCTGACGCCGCGCGCGGGCACCTCGACCAGCACGGCGACACCGGCTCCGACACCGCGTCCGCCGCCGGCACCGCGTCCGGCGGCCCGTACGACGCCACCGCCGACGGCTCGTCCGGCCAGCGCCCCCCGACGCCGGCCCTGGTCGAGGCGCTCGGCGGCAAGCGTGGGCTGATCGACAGCGGGCTGCCCGCCGTCGTCTTCGTCTTCGTCAACTCCGTCGTCACGGCGCTCAGCGACCGCGACACCGGCCTGCGCGCCGCGCTGGTCGCGGCCGTCGTCAGCGGGCTGGCCGTCGTCGTGCTCCGCCTCCTGCGCCGGGAACCCCTGCAGCAGGCGGTCTCGGGCTTCCTCGGCCTCGGGCTCGCCGTCTTCTTCGCGGCCCGGTCGGGGGAGGCCCGCGGCTTCTTCCTGCCCGGCATCTGGATCAACGTCGGCTACGGCACGGCGTTCCTGGTGTCGGCGCTGGTCGGCCGTCCGCTCGTCGGCGTCATCTACGCCGCGGTCGACGGCATGGGCGCGCAGTGGCGCGAGAACCCCCGGCTGCGCCGCGTGTTCGCGTACGCCTCCGTCGGCTGGGCGCTGGTCTTCGCCTCCCGCGCGGCGGTGCAGGGGACGCTCTACGTCCTGGACCGGCCCGGACTGCTGGCCGCTGCCCGCCTGCTCATGGGCTGGCCGCTGACGATCGCCGCGGTCGCCCTCACCGTCGCGGGCGTCAAGCGCGCCCGCGCCCGCATCAGCCCGGCGGCCTGAGCCCGCGCTTCGCGAGCCCGAGCGGCGCCGTCACAGCTGCAGCGGGCGCTGCCGCGGAGGATGCCCGCTGAGCAGGGCGTCGAGCTCGGACTCCACCTCGGAGGTCGCGACGAGCAGCAGCTCGTCCCCGGCCTCGAGCGCCGCGTCGGGGGTGGGCAGCACGACGTGTCCCCCCCTCAGCACGGCCACCAGCGCGCTGTCGTCGGGCCAGGGCACGTGCCCGATGAGCTTGCCGACCAGGGGGGCGTCGTCGGCCAGGGTGAGCTCGACCAGGTTGGCGCCGCCCTTCTTGAACGTCAGCAGGCGCACCAGGTCGCCGACCGTGACGGCCTCCTCGACCACCGCGGCCAGCAGCCGCGGCGAGGACACCGACACGTCGACGCCCCACGACTCGTTGAACAGCCACTCGTTCTTGGGGTGGTTGACGCGGGCGACGACGCGGTCGACCCCGAACTCCGTCTTGGCCAGCAGCGACACCACGAGGTTGACCTTGTCGTCGCCGGTCGCGGCGACGACCACGTTGCACGTCTGGATGCGGGCCGTCACGAGGGTCTCGAGCTCGCAGGCGTCGGCCAGCAGCCACTCGGCCGTGGGCACGGTGTCGACCTTCAGGGCCCGCGGCTCGCGCTCGATGAGCAGCACCTCGTGGCCGTTGCCCAGCAGCTCGAGCGCGATCGAGCGGCCGACGTTGCCGGCTCCGGCGATGGCGACGCGCACTAGTGCTCTCCTGCCCGCGGACCCGCGTCGAGCAGCCGCTCGACCTCCGGCATCCGGTCCCACTCCACCGACACGTGCACCAGGTCCCCCTCCTGCACGACGCTGTCGCGGTGGGGCACGAGCCCCTCGCCGAGGCGGGTCAGGAACGCCACCCGCATGCCGGCCTCCTCCTCCATGCGCGTGACGCGCTGCCCCACCCAGCGGGGGGAGTACGCCACCTCGGCGAGCACGACCCGCCCGCTCGGGTCGCGCCACTCGGTGATCAGGCCCTCGGGCAGCAGCCGGCGCACCACCTGGTCGGCCGTCCACTTGACCGTCGCCACCGTCGGGATGCCGAGCTTCTGGTAGACGGCGGCCCGACGCGAGTCGTAGATGCGCGCGACGACGTTCTCCAGGCCGAAGGTCTCCCGGGCCACGCGGGCGGCGATGATGTTGGAGTTGTCGCCGCTGCTGACCGCGGCGAAGGCGTGCGCCCGCTCGATGCCGGCCTCGCTGAGCGTGTCGCGGTCGAAGCCGACACCGGTCACCTTGGTGCCGGTGAAGTCGGGCGACAGGCGCCGGAAGGACGCCGGATCGCGGTCGATGACGGCGACCGAGTGCCCGAGGCCCTCGAGGGTCTTGGCGAGGGCGGAGCCGACCCGACCGCACCCCATGATGACGACGTGCACTGCTGGCCTCTCGGGAGCGTGACCCCGCCGGCCCGGCGGAGACGGCCCTGCCGCCCGGCGGAGCCCGCGCCGACGCTACACGCGCAGGGCGGACGACGACGCGGCGCGACACGGCCCCTGCGGACGTAGCCTCTCCGGACGTGCAGACTGCCAACGACGTGGTCAAGCGTGTCGTCCTGGGACGTGCGCTGCGCAGCGACCGCGTGAGCGAGCAGGAGCTGCCCAAGTACCTGGCGCTGCCCATCTTCGCCAGCGACCCGCTGTCCAGCGTCACCTACGCCACGCAGGAGCTGCTGGTCGTCCTGACCCTCGGCGGCCTGGCCTACCTCTACCTCACCCCCTTCCTCGCGGCGTGCGTCGTCCTGCTGCTGACCGTCGTCGTGCTGTCCTACCGCCAGCTGGTGCGCGCCTACCCGACCGGCGGCGGCGACTACGAGGTCGCGTCCAAGAACCTCGGGCGCGGCGCCGGCGGCGTCGTGGCCAGCGCGCTGCTGGTCGACTACGTCCTGACGGTCGCCGTGAGCGTCTCCGCCGGCGTCGACAACATCATCAGCGCCTTCGAGGGGCTGGCCGACTCGCGCGTCCTGCTGGCGCTGGGCTTCGTCGCCTTCCTGACGGCCATGAACCTGCGGGGGGTCAAGGAGTCCGGCAAGCTGTTCGCGGTGCCGACGTACGGCTTCGTGCTCGGCGTCGGCTGCATGATCGTGTACGGCCTCTGGTCGGCGGTGGCCGGCGACCCGCCACGGGCCGAGAGCGCCGGCTACACCGTCGTGCCGGAGCCCGACCAGACGAACCTCACGGGCCTGGCCTTCGCCTTCCTCGCCCTGCGGGCCTTCGCCTCCGGGTGCACGGCGCTCACCGGCGTGGAGGCCATCGCCAACGGCGTGCCGGCCTTCCGCAAGCCCAAGAGCAGGAACGCGGCGACCACGCTGGCCCTGATGGGCGCCATCGCCATGGCGATGTTCGTCGGCATCACGGCGCTGGCGATCATCAGCGACGTGCGCTACTCGGAGGACCCCGCACGGCAGTTCGTCGGCTTCGGCGAGGACGAGGTGCAGCGCAGCGTCATCGCCCAGGTCTCCGCGGCCGTCTTCGGCGACGGCAGCCCCGGCTTCTTCTACCTGCAGGTCATGGCGGCCGGCATCCTGATCCTGGCCGCGAACACCGCCTACAACGGCTTCCCGCTGCTGGGCTCGATCCTCGCGCAGGACCGCTTCCTGCCGCGGCAGCTGCACACCCGCGGCGACCGGCTGGTCTACAGCAACGGCATCCTGCTGCTCGCGGTCTTCGCCGGCCTGCTCATCGTGGTGTTCGAGGCCAGCGTCACGCGGCTGATCCAGCTCTACATCATCGGGGTGTTCACCTCGTTCACCTTCGGCCAGGCCGGCATGGTCCGGCACTGGAACCGGCTGCTCGCCCGGGGAGAGGTGCGGGCCGACGAGCGCCCCCGCGTGCTGCGCAGCCGGGCCATCAACGCCGTGGGCGCCGGGCTGACCGGGCTCGTGCTGGCCATCGTGACGGTCACGAAGTTCACCCACGGCGCCTACCTCGTGCTGATCGCGATGCCGATCCTGTACCTGCTCATGCGCGGCATCCACCGCCACTACGAGCGGGTGGCCGAGGAGCTCGAGCCCGACGACGAGATCGTGCCGCTGCCCAGCCGCAACCATGCGATCGTCCTGGTCTCGAAGGTGCACAACCCGACGCTGCGCGCCCTCGCGTACGCCCGGGCGACCCGGCCGCACGACCTCACCGCGCTCACCGTCTCCGTCGACCCGGCCGAGTCCCGGGCGCTGCAGGAGCAGTGGGAGCGGCGCGAGCTGCCGGTGCCCCTGACGATCATCGAGTCGCCCTACCGCGAGATCACCCGCCCGGTCCTCGACTACGTCCGCGGCGTCCGGCTGTCGAGCCCGCGCGACGTCGTGACGGTGTTCATCCCCGAGTACGTCGTCGGGCACTGGTGGGAGCAGCTGCTGCACAACCAGAGCGCCCTGCGCCTCAAGACGCGCCTGCTCTTCCAGCCGGGGGTGATGGTGACCAGCGTGGCCTACCAGCTGCGCTCCTCCGAGCGGCGCCGCGACGACGACGCCGGCGGCTCGGCGCCCGGCGACGCGCGCCGTCCCTCCGAGACCCGTCGATGAGCGAGCGCGTCCCGGACGCGCCCGCCGACTCCCCGGTCGAGCCGCACCCACCGGCGGACGGCGCCGACGACGCCCGGGTCGGGCCGGCCGTCGGCGACCTGCTCGAGCTGGCCGTCGGGGCGGTGGCTGCCGGCGGCGCGTGCGTGGCCCGGGCGCCGGACGGCCGGGTCGTGTTCGTCCGCCACACGCTGCCGGGGGAGCGGGTGCGCGCGGTCGTGACCGCGGCGACGCGGTCGTTCCTGCGCGCCGATGCGCTCGAGGTCGTCGAGGCCTCGCCGGACCGGGTCGAGCGCCCCTGCCCGTACGCCGGGCCGGGACGCTGCGGCGGCTGCGACTGGCAGCACGTCGCGCTGCCCGTCCAGCGCCGGCTCAAGGCGGCGCTGGTCGAGGAGCAGCTGCGCCGCCTGGCCGGCGTGCACCGCGACGTGGTCGTCGAGCAGGTCCCCGGCGCCGCCGACGGGCTGCGCTGGCGCACCCGCGTGCAGTTCGCGGTCGCGCCGTCCGGCCGCGCCGGGCTGCGCAGGCACCGGTCCCACGAGCTGGAGCCGGTCGACGCCTGCCTGATCGCGACCGACGACGTCGAGGCCGTCGGCGCGGAGGCGCTGCGGTGGCCCTCCGCGTCCGGCGTCGAGGTCGTCGCGGCAGGGGAGCAGCGCCTGGTGCACGTCACCTCCCGGGGGTCCTCCGGGCGCGCGGTCCGGACCCGGCTGCCCGAGGTCGCGGCGGGTGTCGTCGTCGACGGCCGGCCGGTGCGCGGGCCGCACGGCGTGCGCCACGAGGTGCTGGGCCGCCGCTTCGAGGTGGCTGCGGGCGGCTTCTGGCAGGTGCACCCGGGCGCTGCCACCGCCTTGGCCGGCGCCGTCCTCGACGCGCTCGACCCGCAGCCGGGGGAGCGGGCGCTCGACCTCTACGCGGGGGTCGGGCTGTTCGCCGCGCTCCTGGGCGAGCGGGTGGGTCCGACCGGCTCGGTGCTGGCCGTGGAGTCCGACGCCCGCGCCTGTGCGGACGCCGCCCGCAACACCGACGACCTCCCCCACGTCCGGATCCGCACCGCTCCGGTCGGCCCGCAGGTCCTGGCGCAGGCCGGTGCGCCGGACCTCGTCGTGCTCGACCCGCCCCGCTCCGGAGCCGGGCTGGAGGTCACCCGGGCGCTGGCGGCGCTGCGGCCGCGCCGGCTGGCGTACGTCGCCTGCGACCCGGCGTCCTTCGCGCGCGACCTGCGCGTGCTGCTGGACGCGGGCTGGACGCTCGGTGCGCTGCGCGGCCTGGACCTGTTCCCGATGACCGAGCACGTGGAGCTCGTCGCGCTGCTGGAGCCGCCGGCGCAGGCCTGAGCTGCGTGCGTCAGCCCTGGCGGCCCGGGTGCTCGGGCCCGGTGTCGCCGGACACGGCGTCCTCCACGTCCTGGGGGCTCGCGCTGACCCCGGCCAGCGGGTCGCCGCCGGAGGTGCCGCCGCCCACCGCCTGCGACGGCTGCTCGTCGCCCGGTGCGGGACCGGTGTCGAGGATCCCGCTGCTCTGCCCGCCCCGTGCGACGTACGACGTCTGGTCGCGCTCCGCCGCCTCGGCCTCCCGGTTCGCCGCGGGGTCGATGCCGTCGTGCGGGTCCTGGGGCGTGGGCCGGGTCATGCGTCTCCTCGTGTCGGCTCGTGTCCTGACCTCCCCTGCCCGGTGACCGCGGCCGGAACCGGTCGTCAGCGACGGACCGCCACGACGTCGCTGATCTCGCGCCCGGCCGCGACGCCCCTGCGCTCGAAGCGGGTCGTCGGGCGGTCGCCGCGCTCGCGCGAGGCCACCGAGAGGTCAGGGCTGTCGTCGACCACGCCGAGCACCTGCTCGGCGTAGGACGCCCAGTCGGTCGCGACGTGCAGCCGGCCTCCGGGCCGCAGCCGGTCGGCGACGAGCGCGGCGAACGACGGCGTCACGAGCCGCCGCTTGGCGTGCCGGGCCTTGGGCCAGGGGTCGGGGAAGAACACCCGCACCTCGTCCAGACTCCCGGGGGTCAGCAGCGCGGTCAGGACGTGCAGCCCGTCGGCCTCGACGACGCGCACGTTGCGCAGCCCCTCCTCCTCCACGCGCCGCAGCAGCGCGGCGACGCCCGGGGTGTGCACCTCGACGGCCAGCACGTCGCGCGAGGGGTCGGCGGCGGCCATCGCCGCCGTCGCCTCGCCGGTACCCGAGCCGACCTCGAGCACGAGCGGCGCCCGACGGCCGAACACCGCCGCCGCGTCGAGCGGGCGGTCCAGCGGGACGGCGTACGCCGGCCCCAGCCGGACCAGGTCCGCGGCCTGTCCCGAGCTGGTCCGGCGGCGGGCCTTCCAGGTCCGCACCGCCTCGCCGCGCTCCACCGCGACAGGCTGCCAGACGGGCAGGTGACGACCGTGCGACGACTCCTGTTCCAGCAGGTCCGGACGCCCGGAGCGCCGATAGGGTCGGGTCGTGGACGCCGACGTGCTGTGGCTCGTGCTGGGCGTCGTGCTGATCGTGTCCGAGATCATCAGCCTGACGCTGGTGCTCGGCATGCTCGGCGTCGGTGCGCTGGTCGCCGCCGGCATCGCCTTCGCCGGGTTCGGCACCCTCCTGCAGCTCGCCGGGTTCGCCGCCGCCAGCACCGGGCTCCTGCTGTTCGTCCGACCGCCGGTCAAGGCCGCGCTCGACAAGGGCGGCAGCACCCACCGGACCGATCCCCGCATGCTGCAGGGCTCGTCCGCGGTCGTCGTGCAGCGCGTCACCGACGACTCGGGGCAGGTGCGGCTCAACGGCGAGCTGTGGCGGGCGCGGCCGTACGCCGGCACCGCTCCCGTCGACGTCGGCAAGGCGGTCAGCGTCGCTGCCGTCGAGGGCGCCACGCTGCTGGTCTACTCGTCCGACCTGTCCTAGTCCCCTCAGAGAGGCTCACACGTGGACGTCGCTGCCATCGTCTTCCTGCTCGTCGCAGGCATCGTGGCCGTCATCCTGTTCAAGACGGTGCGGATCGTGCCGCAGGCGTCGGTCTTCGTCATCGAGCGGCTCGGCAAGTACAGCCGCACGCTCGAGCCGGGCATCCACCTGCTCGTCCCGGTGGTCGACAACGTCCGCAGCAAGATGGACATCCGCGAGCAGGTCGTCGGGTTCCCGCCGCAGGCCGTCATCACCAAGGACAACCTGGTGGTCGGCATCGACTCGGTCATCTACTACTCGATCACCGACCCGGCGGCGGCGCAGTACAAGATCGAGAACGTCGTCGTGGCCATCGAGCAGCTGGTGGTCACCACCCTGCGCAACGTCGTCGGCGGCATGCAGCTCGAGGAGGCCCTGACCGGCCGCGACCACATCAACGAGCGCCTCGCGACGGTGCTCGACGAGGCCACCGGCAAGTGGGGCGTCAAGGTCAACCGGGTCGAGATCCGCGGCATCGAGCCGCCGCCGACCATCCGCGACGCCATGGAGCAGGCCATGCGCGCCGACCGCGGCAAGCGGGCGGCGATCCTCACCGCCGAGGGCCAGCAGCAGTCGGTCGTGCTGTCGGCGCAGGGCGAGAAGCAGTCGGTGGTGCTCAACGCCGAGGCCGACCGCGCGGCGACCATCCTGCGGGCCGAGGCCGAGCGGGAGGCCCTGCTGCTCCGGGCCCAGGGGGAGGCGCAGGCCATCGCCACCGTCGTGCAGGCCATCAAGGCGGCCGGGGTCGACGACACCGTGCTCGCCTACCAGCGCCAGCAGCTGCTCCCCCGGCTGGCCGAGGGCGACGCCAACAAGGTGTGGTTCGTGCCGACCGACATCACCGGCGCGCTCGGGCGGCTGGGGCTGGGCGGGGGTGGCGCTCTCGGCGAGCCGACCTCCACCCGGCCGGCCCTCCCGGAGCAGCCCGAGCGGTAGCACCGGGTCCGACGGCTCGTCGCCGGCCAGGCGGGCCGGCGGAGGGCGCGGCGTGGTGGCCGTCCTCGACAATGGGGGCGTGACCCGCGACCTGGTGCCCCCCGGCTGGCCGCCGGAGGTCCTGCCGCCGCAGGCGCCCGACTGGGAGCGCAGCGCGACCGCCTGGCTGTTCGACCTGTGCCCGCCGGACTACCGCGCCCACGAGGTGCTGCGGCGCCACCCGGTGCTGCTCGCCCGCTTCGCCGCCGGGCACGTCCGCTCCGCGGTCGACGCCGCCCGCGACGGCATCCGCACCGCCCGCGCGGAGCTGCGCGGCGTCGTGCCGCCGGAGGCCGTCGAGGCCGCGATCGCCGCGTACGAGCGTGAGGGCCGCCGCCTCGTCACGACCGGACGGCAGGTGGCGCTGGTCGACGCTGCCCTGCGCGGGGAGCGGCACGTCCCCCGCCTGTGAACCTTTCGGCCGCCCCGGACGTCCTCCTGGGTGTGTCGCACAGTGCGGGGCAGCCCCGGGGCGTCCGACGGGCGCAACCCTGCCGCGCCACTAGACTCGACTCCCTTGACCTTGGATGAGGAGCTCCCGTGAGCCTGCTCGACGGCGTGCACGGTCCCGCCGACCTCAAGCGCCTCGCTCCCGAGCAGCTGCCTCTGCTGGCCGCGGAGCTGCGTGACCTGCTCGTCGACACGGTGTCGCGCACCGGCGGGCACCTCGGCCCGAGCCTCGGCGTCGTCGAGCTGACGCTGGCCGTGCACCGGGTCTTCGACTCGCCGCGCGACAAGGTCGTGTGGGACACCGGCCACCAGTCCTACGTCCACAAGCTGGTGACCGGCCGCCGTCGCGAGGCGTTCGAGACCCTGCGCACGAAGGGCGGGCTGTCCGGCTACCCGAGCCGCAGCGAGTCCGAGCACGACCTGGTCGAGAACAGCCACGCCTCGACGGCGCTGTCGTACGCCGACGGCCTGGCCAAGGCCTACCGCCTGCGCGGGGAGCACCGGCACGTGGTCGCCGTGGTCGGCGACGGCGCCCTGACCGGCGGCATGTGCTGGGAGGCGCTGAACAACATCGCCGCCAGCAACCTGCCGGTGGTCATCGTCGTCAACGACAACGGCCGGTCCTACAGCCCGACGATCGGCGGTCTCGCCGACCACTTCGCGACGCTGCGCACGACGCAGTCGTACGAGCGCGCGCTCGACACGGTCAAGACGACGCTCGCGCGCACGCCCGTCGTCGGCGCCCCGATCTACACGGCGCTGCACGGGCTCAAGCGCGGGATCAAGGACTTCCTGCAGCCGCAGATGCTGTTCGAGGACCTCGGCATCAAGTACCTCGGGCCGGTGCACGGCCACGACACCGTCGCGATGGAGGCCGCGCTGCGGCGGGCCAAGGCGTTCGGCGGACCCGTGATCGTGCACGCCGTGACCGTCAAGGGCTACGGCTACCAGCCGGCCGTCGACGACGAGGCCGACCGGCTGCACAGCGTCGCCCCCATCACCGACCCGGTCACCGGCAAGCCGATCAACCCCAGCGCGCGCGGCTGGACCGGCGTGCTCGCCGAGGAGATGGTGGCGGTCGGCGCCGACCGTCCCGACGTCGTCGCGATCACGGCCGCGATGCTGCAGCCGGTGGGCCTGCTGGCGTTCAGCCAGGCCTACCCCGAGCGCACGTTCGACGTCGGCATCGCCGAGCAGCACGCCGTCACCAGCGCGGCCGGGCTCGCCATGGGCGGCATGCACCCGGTGGTCTGCCTCTACGCGACGTTCCTCAACCGGGCCTTCGACCAGGCGCTGATGGACGTCGCGCTGCACCGCCTGCCGGTGACCTTCGTGCTCGACCGCGCCGGTGTCACCGGCGAGGACGGCGCGAGCCACCACGGGATGTGGGACGTCTCGCTGCTGTCCCTGGTGCCGGGACTGCGGCTCGCAGCGCCGCGCGACGCCGCCACCCTGCGCGAGGAGCTGCGGGAGGCGCTGGCCGTCGACGACGGTCCGACGGCGGTCCGCTTCGCCAAGGGCGCGGTCGGCGAGGACATCCCGGCCCTCGAGCGGATCGGCGTGCTCGACGTGCTGCGCCGCGGGACCGGCGACGACGTGCTGCTCGTCGCCGTCGGCTCGCTGGCGCGCCTCGGGCTCGAGGTGGCGGACCGTGCGGCCGCCCAGGGGATCGGGGTCACCGTCGTCGACCCGCGCTGGATCAGCCCCGTGGCGCCGGAGCTGGTGGAGCTCGCCCGGTCCTACCGCCTGGTCGTCACCGTCGAGGACAGCGGGCGGGTCGGCGGCGTGGGCTCGCTGGTCGCTCAGGCCCTGCGCGACGCCGACGTCGAGGTGCCGCTGCGCGACGTCGGCATCCCGCAGCGCTTCCTCGACCACGCCAGCCGCGCCGAGGTGCTGGCCGAGGTCGGGCTGACCGCCCAGGAGGTCGCGCGACGCGTCGTCGAGACCGTCGCCCGCCTCGACGGGCGCGACAGCGGCGAGCTCGCCGACGCGCCGGCCCGCGACGAGCAGGCCGACCGGCGGGGCTGACCTCGCTCGGGCGGTGGTCCTGTCGCCGTCCACGGACACCGCGGGAGAGGCGCCCAGGGCGTCAGCCGCAGGTCGTTCCGCCCTGTCGGGCGTCGTCGTCGGACAGGACCAGTCGCGAGGGGTTGCCGCCCGCCGGCACGAGCGTGAGCTCGTCGGCGGTCAGCAGCAGCGGGCGGGGGAAGCCGCGGTCCGCCGCGGGGGTCGCCGCGGCCACGGCGGGGGCGAAGGCCGGGTCGACCAGCGTCAGGCGGGTCCAGCCGAGGCGGCGGGTCGGCACCGCAGCGCCGACCAGTCCGCCGGCGTCGCGGACCAGCGCCGCCCGCAGGGTGCGCGCGCCCAGCAGCGTGACGGCGTCCGCGTCTCCGACCGGCCGCAGCTGCCCCCGGGGATCGGCGCGCACGTGCGCGGCCGCGCGCCGGCCGAGCTCCTCCAGACCGGCCCGCAGCCGCCCCCAGGCCGCGCGCCGGTCGATGCCGAGCGCGTCGAGCGCCGGCGGCGGCAGCGGGACGACCCGCCCGCGGTCGGCGGGGTCGACGCCGACCGCGCCGAGGCCCAGCTCCAGCGCGCCGCCCAGGACCCGCTCCTCGACCCACGGCGGGCCCAGGTGCACCGGGTGGCCCACGGGCAGTCCGACGGGGCGCAGGCCCACCTCGACCGCGTCGCGTCCGGCATCGGCCGCCCAGCGCCGGGCGAGCACCCAGGCGGCCACCCGGGCCCGGCCGGCGGCTGACTCCGGTTCCTCGCCGGCGAGGGCGGCGCGGAGCTCGTCCCAGCGCACCCGCACCGCAGGAGGGCCGGTCAGCTCCACGCCCGCGTCGACCGGCTCGAGGTCGACGTCGTGCAGCACCGACACCGCGAGGCCCAGGCGGCGCAGCTGCAGCAGGGACGGCGCCGGCACCCTCGGAGGGTACGGGGCCGGACGCGCGAGGGCACTGCTCCGTACGGGCGACAGCGCAGCCTCACAGCAGCCACACACCCGGTCCTCTAGCGTGCTGCGGCGTGCGTGTGCTGGTGGTCGAGGACGAGGTCCCGCTGGCTGACGCCGTCGCACGCGGTCTGCGGCGCGAGGGGATGGCGGTCGACACCGCCTACGACGGGGACCTGGGCCTGGAGAAGGCCATGGTCACCCGCTACGACGTGCTCGTCCTGGACCGCGACCTGCCGGGCCGCTCCGGCGACGACATCTGCCGCCGGCTCGCGCGCGAGGGCTCGCTGACCCGCGTGCTCATGCTGACCGCCGCCGGCACCCTCGAGGACCGCGTCGCCGGTCTGGAGCTCGGCGCCGACGACTACCTCGCCAAGCCGTTCGCCTTCAGCGAGCTCGTCGCCCGCGTCCGCGCGCTCGGGCGCCGTGCGACGCCGCCGGCCCCGCCGGTGCTGCACGGCCCCGGTGGTCTCGTGCTCGACCCGGCACGACGCACCGCCACCCGGCACGGCGCCGACCTCGGGCTGACCCGCAAGGAGCTGGGGGTGCTGGAGGTGCTGCTGCGCGCAGAGGGCGCCGTCGTCTCGAGCGAGGAGCTGCTCGAGCGGGTCTGGGACGAGTACGCCGACCCGTTCACCACCACCGTGCGGGTGACGGTCATGACGCTGCGCAAGAAGCTCGGCGAGCCGCCGGTGGTGCAGACCGTCGTGGGAGCCGGCTACCGCGTCGCCGAGTCGTGAGCGGCTCGCGCACCACCCTGCGGCTGCGGCTGACGCTGGTCTACAGCGCGGTCGCGCTGACCGTCGGGCTGCTGCTCCTGCTGCTGTCGATGGTGCTCGTCGACCGCGCCCTGCGGGCGGGCGCCCTGGACCCGGGCTCGCGCCTGCGCATCCTGCGACGTGGCCCGGACCTGGTCACCACCCTGGGCGCGGTGCAGGAGCCGCTGCGGCAGCAGGCCCTCGACATGCTGCTGAAGCAGGGCCTGCTCGCCCTGGTGCTGGTGGGAGCCATGGGCGTCGCCGTGTCGTACGTCCTGGCCGGCCGGGTCCTGCGGCCGCTGCAGGACATCACCGCCGCGGCGCAGCGGCTGTCGGTCGAGCGGCTGGACGCCCGCATCGCGCTCGACGGTCCCGCCGACGAGCTCAAGCAGCTGGCCGACACCTTCGACGACATGCTCGCCCGCCTCGAGCGTGCCTTCGACGCGCAGCGCCGCTTCGTGGCCGACGCCAGCCACGAGCTGCGCACCCCGCTGGCCGTCATGCGCACCGAGGTCGACGTCGCCCTGGCCGACCCCGACGCCGGCGTCGACGACCTGCGTGCGGCGGCGGAGGTGGTGCGCGACGCGACGATCCGCGCCGACCGGCTCGTCGACAGCCTGCTGCTGCTCGCGCGCAGCGACCGGCTGCAGGTCGACGGGCTGCCGCTGCGCGAGCGGGTCGACCTGGCGGAGGTGTCGTACCGGGCGCTGGCCGCGGTGCGCGCCGAGGCCGAGGCCAAGGGGCTGCAGGTCGCGACGACGTTCGGCCCGGCGCCGGTGCTCGGCGACCGGGGGCTGCTCGAGCGCCTCGCCGGCAACCTCGTCGAGAACGCCGTGCGCCACAACGTCGAGGGCGGCTGGCTGCGGGTCGACACCGCGACGGTGATGGGACGGGCCCGCCTGGCCGTGGACAGCTCCGGGCCGGTGGTCCCGCCGGAGGAGGTCGCCGCGCTGTTCGAGCCGTTCCGCCGGTCGGGGCGGGCCCGCACCGCCCGGACCGGCGCCGGGCTGGGGCTCGCCATCGTGCGCGCCGTCGCCCAGGTGCACGGCGGTACGGCGCAGGCCGTGGCCCGGCCCACGGGCGGGCTCACCGTCACCGTCGACCTGCCCCGCAGCGCCTGAGCGGGCCAGGTCCGTCTAGTCCCTTCGGGCCGTTCCTGACCGGGCGGCTGACGGGACGGCCCCGGCTGGAGCACTCTGCCAGCGACGGGGCGGACGGACGGGAGGACGGGCAGGCATGGGGACGAGCACTGCTCTGGACGCGGTCCTGCTCGCGGTCCTGCTGAGCGTCGGCATCGCCGCCTGGCTGGCGGGGTGGCTGGCGCGCGAGCTGGGACCGGTACGGCCGCCGCTGCCGGCCGAGGACTGCCCGCCGGCGTCGGCGAGCCGGCTGGTGCCCGTCGGGGCGCAGCTCGAGCACGAGGTGCGCTGCGGCCTGGCCGCCCTCGAGGAGTGGCTGCTCGACGCCCGGCGCCGCTGACCGGCACGCAGGGTGCCGCACAGACCAGTGGGTGGCCGAGGTCCGAGGGGGTCCTCGGCCACCCACTGCCCCACCTCCTGGTCCGTGCTCGCGAGGGGGGAGCACGGGCCGGGCAGGGGGGACCGCCGACCGGGACCCTCAGCAGACGTGGCGTCCTGAGATGCGCAGGCGCGAGGGCGGCTGCCCCGGCGCCGGCCGGGCCAGGCGCACGTGGGGCGGCTGTCCGCCGTCGACCTCGACGAAGCCGAGGCGGTGCAGCAGGCGCAGCGACGCGGCGTTGCCCGGGAGCACCTCTGCGGTGAGCCGCCGGACCCCGGGGCGGCGCTCCAGCACCGCGCACACGGCGGCGACCGCCTCGGTGCCGACGCCCTGCTCCCGGAGGGCCGGCACCAGCCCGTAGCCGATCTCCTGGTCGCCCTCGGGGCTCACCGGCCCGCTGACGCCGACGGTCCCGACCAGCAGGCCGTCCAGCTCGACGAGCCACGTGCCGCTCGACGTGCCGGCCGAGGCGACCACGCCCTCGAGCACGCTGGTGTCCTCCGGACGGGGGAAGCCGCGTGCCGCCGTGCGCCCCGGCGGCGGGACACCGGCGAGCAGGTCGCCGGCGAGCGCCGGCGTGGCCGGCACCAGCACCAGCCGCTCGGTCCGCAGGACCGGGTCAGCCACCGGACGGCGCCGCCGGGTCGGCCGGCTCGGGCAGCGCCGCCGTCAGCGGCTCGGCGACGCGCAGCACCTGCCACTCCCGCGCCCCGTGCGCGCGCAGCGCCGCGGCCACGGCGTCCTCGTCCACCGGGTCCGGCGGCGTCCACGCCAGGCGGCGGACGGCCTCGGGCTGCACGAGGTTCTCCTGCGGCATGCGCAGCTCCTCGGCCAGACCGGTGACCACCGCACGGACCCGCGCCAGGCGGCGGGCGGCGACCGGGTCGCGCTCGGCCCAGCGGTTGGCCTGCGGGGGAGCATCGCCAGGGGGGACGGGCGAGGGCAGCGCGTCCTCGGGCAGCGCCCGCGCCGCCTGCAGGGCCCCGAACCAGGTGTCGACGTGGCGCCGGGTGGAGCGGCCGCCGAAGACCGGCAGCGCGAGCAGCGCGGCGGGGGTCTGCGGGTCGGCCTGCACCGCGGCGACGAGGGCGGAGTCGGGCAGGATCCGGCCGGGCGCGATGTCCCGCCGCCGGGCCATGTCGTCGCGGACCTCCCACAGCGCCCGTACGGCGGCCAGCTGCCGCCGGTTGCGCATCCGGTGGATGCCGGACGTGCGGCGCCACGGATCGGTGCGCGGAGCGGGAGCAGGGGCCTGGCGCACGGCCTCGAACTCCTCGCGGGCCAGCTCCAGCTTGCCCTGCGCCCGCAGCTCCTGCTCGAGCCGGTCGCGCAGCTCGACGAGCACCTCGACGTCGAGCGCGGCGTAGACGAGCCAGGCCTCGGGCAGCGGGCGGGTCGACCAGTCGGCGGCGGAGTGCCCCTTCTCCAGGCGCAGTCCGAGCACGCGCTCGACCATCGCCCCCAGACCGACGCGGTCGAAGCCGGACAGCCGGCCGGCCAGCTCGGTGTCGAAGATCCGCGTGGGCACGAGCCCGACCTCGGCGAGGCAGGCGAGGTCCTGGCTGGCCGCGTGCAGGACCCACTCGTCGTCGGCGACCGCCTCGGACAGCTGCGACAGGTCCGGGCAGCCCAGCGGGTCGATCAGGGCGGTGCCGGCGCCCGCCCGGCGCAGCTGCACGAGGTAGGCCCGCTGCGAGTAGCGGTAGCCCGAGGCGCGCTCCGCGTCGACGGCGGTCGGCCCGGTGCCGGCGGCGAAGCGGGCGACCACCTCGTCGAGCGCCGCGGCGGTCTCGACGACCGGCGGAACGCCCTCGCTCGGAGCCAGCAGCGGCCGGACCCCGGGCTCGTCGCCGGACACGCCCTCCTCGTGACCCGGCAGGGTCGTCGTCATGGGTCGAGCGTACGGGCTGGCGCCTGCCGGACCGTCGCCATCAGCGCACCGGTGCCGACGTGGCGTGCCGGAGCCGCGGACGCCGCCCGACGTGCCCCGTGCGTCGGCCGGTCGCCGGAGTCAGCGGATGACGCCGCCGCGCATCGCCATGGCGACCATCTCGGCCCGGTCGCCGGTGCCGAGCTTGCGCGCGATGCGGGCCAGGTGGCTCTTCACGGTGAGCGCCGACAGGCTGAGCTGCTCGCCGATCTGCTTGTTGGACCGGCCGTCCGAGACCAGGCGCAGCACCTCGATCTCCCGGCCCGACAGCTCGCCGACGCCGTTGTCGGCAGGACCACCGCGCAGGCCGGCCGCGAGCACGGAGGCCACGGCCGGGTCGGCGTACACGCCGCCGGCCAGCACCCGGCGCACGCCGTCGTGGACGACGAGCGGTGAGGCCGACTTCAGCAGGTAGCCCTGGGCGCCGGCGACGAAGGCGGCGCGCACGGAGGTGGGGTCGTCAGCGGCCGACAGCACGACCAGGCGGCCCCAGCCGGCGGTCCGCAGCTCGGCCAGCAGGTCGAGTCCGGAGCCGTCCGGGAGCCCGAGGTCGAGCACGGCCAGCTCGAGGGGGCCGGAGGCGTGCGCCCGTGCCCGGGCCTCGCCCGCGCTGCCGGCCTCGATGACCTCGCGGGCGCCCATGGCGCGCAGCCGCGCCACCATCGACTCACGCACGAGCGGGTGGTCGTCCACGACCATCGCGGAGAACGCGCGGGGGCCGGAGCCGGAGAGCTGGCCAGGGATCCTGTGCAGCGCGCTGTCGAGACCGGTGGTCACCGTGTCCTCCACGTGTCGGGGTGCCGTACCGCTGTGTTCGGCCGACTCCGGCGCCGGCTGAAGTGCTGCGGCCCGGCGGACCTGCTGGCCCGATCGGGCGAAGCACCCTCGTCGGCCTCCACTGCACCCGGCGGTGTGCCGACGCCTGCTGTGTCACCCGTCCGTGCCGTCGACCGTGGAGCTGTCCGTGACCCGTCCGCCCGTGCTGCGCCTGCTCGCCGCAGGGTGCTGGGTGCTGGCTCTCGGGGTGTGCCTCGGCGCCGGGTGGGGGGAGGCGCTGCCGACCGCGGTGCCGGCCGGAGTGCAGGCCACGTCGGTCGTGGCCACCTCGCTGCTGGCCTGCCTGGTGGCGGCCGCGGCGGTCGTGACCGGGCGCCCTGCCGCACGCGGCGGTGCGGGACCTCGGGCCGACGGCCTGCTGGAGGCGGCCGTCGCCGCGAGCCTCGTGGTCGTCGCGGGGCCCTGGACCGTCGTCGCCGTCGGCCTGGGTGTGGCGGCCGGGCAGCGCCTGCACCGGTCGGCAAAGGGCCGTCGGCAGGTCGAGCCGGCCGCCCGCACCCTCGCGGCCTCCCTCGCCTGCGCCGTGACCTCGGCGGCCGGCGGTGACGTCGTCGCGGCCGGCCTGGGCACCGCCGTGTTCTGGGCGGTGAGCTGCGTGCTGCTGGCCGGCGCCGTGTCGCTCACCTCCGCGCGCCCGCTGGGCAGCCTGCTGGTCTCGCGCGCCCGGGTGTCCGGGCTCCGCGTCGTGGCGGGCGGGTCGGCGGGCCTGCTCGCCGGCTTCCTCGCCCTCGAGTCGCCGGTCGCGCTGCTCGGCCTCGCGGTCCCCGCGATCGTCGGGTGGGTGCGCCCTGACGGCAGGTCCGCCACCGGCGAGGCGCGCGTGCTGGCGGAGCTGGCCCGCGAACCGGGTCGTACGCAGGACGCGTCGGCCGAGCTCCTGCTCACGGCCGCCGCGCGCCTGCTCGGCGGCGCCGACGTCGAGCTGCTGGTGCTCACGGCCGACGGCCCCGTCCGCTTCACCGGTGACGAGAGCGACGGGCGGGTGGCCCGCGGGCCGGCAGGGCTCGACGAGCCCTGGGTGCAGCGGGCCCTGCAGGCCGGAGCGCAGACCGGCCGCGAGGGCGGACGGCCGTTCGCCACGGCGGTCCTCGGTCCTGCGGGCGCGCCCGTCGCCGTGCTGCGGGCCCGGCGCCCGTCGGGTGCGGCGGCCTTCGACAGCTCCGAGCTGCGCCTCACCGACCTGCTCGCTGCGCACGCGGGGGCCCTCCTGAGCCGACCGGCGGCACCTCCGAGCGACGAGGCGCGCGACGGGCTGGCTCCCGCCCGGGACAGCGTCCGCGCCTCCGCCCAGCGCTTGGCCGACCTGGCGGCCTGGCCCGACGCCGACGACGAGGTGGTCGCCGAGCTGCACGCGCTCTCGCAGTCGGTCGCCGTCCTGGTGGGTGCCCGGGCGGCAGGCGACGGTGCCGAGGACCGACCCCGGCGCGGCGCCGGCGGTGGCCCGGTGGCCGTGCCGGTCAGCGGGGTCCTGAGGGGCCTGCCGACCCCGCGCGCCGCCGTCGAGGCCGAGGGCTGGACCACGACCGGGGTGCTCCGATGACCCCTCGCGTGCTCACGCCCGTGCCCGGCCGGCACCCCGGGCCCGCTGCCCCGACGTCCGCGCGCGCGGCGGCCGCGGGGGCCGGCCGGGTCGGCAGCGGCCTCCCGCTCGTCACGTGGGCGCTGCTGCTGTGCGGGGCGACCGCGGCCGCCACCGTCGGCTGCGCGGCCGTCGTCCTGCACCTGCTCGGCGGCCTCGACGCCTCCGCCGGAGCCGGTCTGGTGGTGGCGGGACTGGGCGCGGCCGTGCCGGCGTGCGCCGCCGGGTGGGCAGTGGCGGGCCGGTGGGCAGCCGCCCTCACCGCCGTCTCCACCGACGACCCGACGGATCCGCCGCCGGGCCCGGGCCCCGTCCGCAGCCGCGAGCTCGCCGAGCTGACCCGGTCCGTCGCGACGTTGCGCTGGCGGCTCGCGCTGTCCGACGAGCTCGCCGAGCGCCGCCGTCTGGAGGCGGTCGCAGCCGCCGCGGGCGTGCAGGAGCTCGTCGCGGGGCTGGTCGCCGCCGAGGAGGGCGCGCGGGGTCAGCTCGCCGCCGAGCTGCACGACACCGTCGCCCAGTCGCTCCTGCTCGCCCGAGGCCTGCTCGCCGGCCCGCCGCTGACGCCGCCCTCGCTGGCGACGCTGGCCGACCACCTGGAGGACGCGGACGAGCAGGTGCGGGCCGTCATGTCCCGCACCCGGCCGCCGGCGCTGCAGGACGGGGACCTGGCGGCGGCGGTGAGCAGCCTGCGGGCCGACCTCGCCGCGCGCTACGGCCTCGCCGTCGACCTGCACTGGCCCGGCGAGCCGGTGCCCGTCCCGCTGGCTGCTGCGGTGACGGTCTACCGCTTCTTCCAGGAGGCGCTGCTCAACGTCGTCAAGCACGCCGACGTCGACCATGCCGAGGCGACGCTCGACGTCCTCCCCGACGGGATCCGCGCCACCGTGCACGACCGCGGGTCGGGCTTCGAGCTCGAGCTGGTGCGCAGCGACCGCGGCCGCTCGGTCGGACTGGGCCTGCTCCGCGAGCGGGCCCGCCTCTCCGGCGGCCGCCTCGACGTCTGCAGCGGTCGCGGGCACGAGGGGACGCTGCTGCAGCTGTGGCTGCCGCGGCCGGTGCGGTCCGAGGCGCTCACCCGCATCCCCGCGCAGCGCAGCCGGCGTCCCGCCTGAGCCTGCGTGCGGCCTCGGCTCGCCGTCGGTCAGGGGCGCAGGGCGGTGACCCCGGGCGGTGGCAGGCCGGCGGTCGCGCACAGCAGGTCGCACCAGGCCCGCAGGTGGGTGCCGAGGTCGAGGGTGCCGTCCTCGTCGGCCAGCGGGGTCCACGACGCGCGCACCTCGACCTCGCTCGCCTCGTCCCCGTCCTCGATCTGCCCGAAGCGGCACGACACGGTGCGGGTGACCGTGCCGCCCTCGGCGGTGTGCTGCGCGCCGTGCTCGGCGAGGGAGTCGAGCAGCCAGCTCCAGCCGACCTGCGCCAGCGCCGGGTCAGCGGCCATCTCGGCCTCCACGTCGGCCGACACGAACGCGACCACCCGGGTGTCGCCGCGCCAGCCGTCCTGGCCCTGCGGGTCGTGCAGCACGACGAAGCGGCCGCTGGCGATCTGCTCGTCGTCGCGGCAGATCTCGGCCGACACCGCGACGGAGTACGGCGCCAGCCGCTTGGGGCCGGGCACCTCCTGCAGCTCGAGCCCGGGCCGGCCGGGGTCGATGACGGCTGCGCGCAGCCCGACCAGCGCGGCGCGGAACGGCTCCGGCACCCCGGGTGGCTCCAGCGACAGGGTCACGGTCCCGGAGAGTAGGTGTGCGCGGACGGCGTACGGCCCCGGCGCGCCGGTCCGCGTGTCGCCCGACCTCCCGCTCCGGCTCACTGCTGACGCGGCGCGCATGCGGGGTCACCTGGGGCGACACGCCGCCGCCTCGCCCGAGAGGTCGGACCGCAGGAGGACGATCAGCGGCATGGCCCGGTCCGTCCTCCTGCTCACCGCCCTCGTGCTGTCCGGCTCCGTGGCCGCCTGCGGTCCGGACGCCGGCCGGCGGGCGACGGCTCCGGACGTGAGCCCGCCCCCGTCGCGCTCGCCCGCACCGTCGACCGCGCCGTCCGCGGCCCCGTCCCCGCCGCCGGCAGCGTCCTCGACGCCGACCGCGGCCGGTCCCGGGGCGACCGGCGACGGCGCGCCCGAGCCGTTCCCGGCCGATGCCCGCGCCGACACGGCCGAGCCTCGCGGCGGGCCGCTGTCGGTCCGGGCGGTCCGGGTCGCCCGCCGCGCCGGCGGCCACGACCGCGTGGTCTTCGAGCTCGCCGGGCGCGCACCCGGCCGGGCGGGCTGGCGGGTCGAGTACGTCGACGAGCCCCGGCAGCAGGGCTCCGGCGACCCGGTGGACGTTGCCGGCGCAGCCGTCCTGAGCGTGCTGATCACCGGCACCGGCTACCCGATGGACACCGGCGTCGAGGAGGCGCCGGGCGACCCGGTGCTGCCGGACGACCTGTCGGTCGTGCAGGACGTCGTGCTCGGGTCGGTCTTCGAGGGCCAGTACGAGGCGTACGTCGG
This sequence comes from uncultured Frankineae bacterium, assembly GCA_902805775.1. GTDB lineage: Bacteria > Actinomycetota > Actinomycetes > Mycobacteriales > SCTD01 > SCTD01. Next base: position 26,957 of record CADCUB010000113.1, read on the forward strand.
CACGACCGGCCGCGTGCCGTTCCGCGTCTTCCGCCTCGGCGACCCCGAACGGGTGGTGCTGGACGTCCGGGCGCCGTAGCGGCGGGGGCCGGGCTCCGGACGGGCTCAGGCCGCGGCGAGCTCCACGACGACCGGCGCGTCGTCGACCAGCACACCCACGACCAGCGCGAAGCCGCAGTCGAGGCAGGACAGGTCGAGGCAGTCGAGACCGTGGCCGTCCTCGCACGGTGGCGTCTCGAAGGCCCGCTCGTCGGCGCACTCGGGGCACCAGCGCAGGTCGCGCACGCTCAGGCTCATCGGGCCACCTCCTCGTCGGGCTGTCGTGTGCGGTCCACCGTGCCACCGCCCTCCGACATCGCCGTGGAGGCGCGCCGAGCGGCGGCGCCAGGAGCAGCCGTCCCCAGGTGGGAGCGGCGTCGCAGGCCCGCGACACCCGGGCGTGGGACGATCGCAGCGATGACCGCCGCCCCGTCGCCCGCGCACGACTCCGCCTTCCTGCGTGCCTGCCGTCGTGAGCCGGTGCCGCACACGCCCGTGTGGTTCATGCGCCAGGCGGGCCGCGCCCTGCCGGAGTACCGCGCCGTGCGCGAGGGCAACGCCATGCTCGACGCCTGCGCCACGCCCGACCTGGTCACCGAGATCACGCTGCAGCCCGTGCGGCGCTACGGCGTCGACGCGGCCATCTTCTTCTCCGACATCGTCGTGCCGCTCAAGGCGGTCGGCGTCGACCTCGACATCGTGCCGGGGGTCGGTCCGGTGGTGCAGTCGCCGTTCCGCACCGCCGCCGACCTCGACCGGCTCCCCGAGCTCACGCCCGACGACGTGCCCTACATCACGGAGTCGGTCCGCAGCCTGGTCGCCGAGCTCGGGGGCACCCCCCTCATCGGCTTCGCCGGCGCGCCGTTCACGCTGGCGAGCTACCTCGTCGAGGGCGGCCCGAGCAAGAACCACGCGCGCACCAAGGCGCTGATGTACGGCGAGCCCGAGCTGTGGGCCCGGCTGCTCGACCGGCTCGCCACGATCACGCTCGCCTTCCTGCGCGTGCAGGTCGACGCGGGGGCCAGCGCGGTGCAGCTGTTCGACTCCTGGGTCGGCGCGCTGCCCGCCGCCGACTACCGCGCCTTCGTCGCGCCGCACAGCGCACGCGTGCTCGCCGCGGTCGCCGACGTCCCCCGGATCCACTTCGGCGTCGGCACCGGCGAGCTGCTGGCCGACATGGGCCGGGCCGGTGCCGACGTGGTGGGGGTCGACTGGCGGGTGCCCCTGTCGGACGCGGTGCAGCGCATCGGCCCGGGCCGGGCGGTGCAGGGCAACCTCGACCCGACGCTGGTCTTCGCGCCGCGCGAGGTGCTCGACCGCAAGGTGCGCGAGGTGCTCGAGGAGGGCAAGGCCGCGGAGGGCCACGTGTTCAACCTCGGCCACGGGGTGCTCCCCGAGACCGACCCCGACGCCCTGCTACGCGTGGTCGAGCGGGTGCACGCCGGGCTCGACGACACGGCTCTCTAGCGCCCGCCCGCACACGACGGCCGCCACGACCAGGACGACCGCCGCACCTCCCAGCGCCAGGCGCACCGACCCGACGTAGGACTGCTCGGCCGCCGTCCGCAGCAGCAGCAGCGCGGCGAACGGCACCTCGCCGGCCGACAGCTCGACCACCTCGTCCTGGGTCGCCCCCCGCAGCAGCGCCTCGACGAGCACGCCGGCGCGCCCGTCCGGCACCCCGAGCCCGAGCAGCCGGGCGGTCAGGTCGCTCCCGAGCCGGGCGACGACCAGCGCACCCAGGCCGGCGACGGCGACGACGCCGCCGAGCTCGCGCGCGACGTTGACGGTGGCCGCGCCCAGTCCCGAGCGGGCGGTGCTGACGGCGTCCAGCGAGGCGGCCACGACCGGAGCGGTGGCCAGTCCGAGGCCGACGCCGCACACGCCCATCAGTGCCAGCAGCTCGAGGTCGCCGATGTCGTCGCGCAGCCGCGCCGCGACGAGCCCGAGGCCGGCGGCCGCGAGCAGCAGCCCGGCGACGACCGGCGCCCGCGGTCCCCGGCGGGCGGTCACCCGTCCGGCGAGGGGCGCGACGACGACCAGGGCGATCGTGAGGGGGAGCAGGCGCAGGGCGGCGGGCACCGGCTCCTGCTCCTGCACGAGCTGCAGGAACAGCGACAGGAACACCAGCAGGACGAACACCGCGAGGCTGGCCGCGAACGCCCCCGTGCTCGCCCCGACCAGCGAGCGGGACCGCATCAGGCGCAGGGGCAGGACCGGGTCGGCGGCCCTGCGCTCGACGACGACGAACGCCACCAGGGCGGCGGTGCCCGCGAGCAGCGCGGCCAGCACCGGCGCACCGACGCCGTCACGGCCGCCGAGCACCACGGCGTACGTCGTCGCTGCCAGGCCGACCGCGGCCAGCAGCTGTCCCGGCAGGTCCAGCCGTCGCCCGCGCACCGGCGCCGGACCGGCCGGCGCGACGGCGGCCACCAGGGCGACGAGCGCGCACAGGGGGAGGTTGACCCAGAACACCGCAGGCCACCCGGCGGCCTCCACGAGCAGCCCGCCGACGAGCGGGCCGGCGAGCAGGGCGACGGCGCCGGTGGCGGCCCACACGCCGACCGCCCTCGCCCGCGTCCGCGCCTCGGGGCAGGCCGCCGCCAGCACCGCCAGGCTCCCGGGCAGCACCAGCGCGGCCCCCGCGCCCTGCACCGCGCGCCAGGCGATCAGGGCCGTCGAGGAGCCGGCCAGCGCGCACCCGGCGGACGCAGCGGCGAAGACGGCGAGCCCGGCCACCAGCACCCGGCGCCGCCCGGCCACGTCGGCCAGGGTGCCGCCGGTCAGCAGCAGGGCCGCCAGCGCCACCGTGTAGGCGGTGACGACGCCCTGCAGCTCGGCCACCCCGGCGTCCAGGTCGCGCTGCAGGTCGCGCAGGGCGACGGCCACCACGGTGTTGTCGAGCGTGGCCGTGAACGCCGCGAGCGACGTGGCGGCCAGGACCAGCCCGCGCCTGCCCCGTCCGGCTCCGCCGCCTGTCTCCTGCACCGACCCGCTGCTCCCGTCCGCGCGATCATGGGCTCGTGGCACGCTGCGGCACCTCTTCCACGCTCAGCCGGTGTGCCGGACGTCCATGATCGGCGGATCGGGGGCGGGTCAGGCCAGGCGGATCGTCACGGCGTCGACCATCGCCTGCTCGGCGTCGGCGAGCGTCAGCGACGCGTCGCCGACGTGGTCGCGCAGCATCGCGGCGGGGGAGGGCTGCTCCTGCTTCGCCGGCCAGGTCGCCGGGTCCCACAGGCCGGAGCGCACGAAGGCCTTGGGGCAGTGCGTGAACACCTCCTCGACGGCGATCACCAGGGCGGCGCGCGGCGGCTTGCCCACCGCGGTCAGCTGCGACAGCAGGGCCGGCGCAGTGCTGACGCAGGCCCGCCCGTTGACGCGCAGCGTCTGACCGCGCCCGGGCAGCAGGGCGAGCATGCCGATGCGACCGGTCTGCAGGACGTTGCGCATCGTGTCGAGCCGCCGGTTGCCCGTGGCGTCGGGGACGGCGAGCGTCCGGTCGTCCAGGACCGAGACGAAGCCACGCGGACCACCTCGCGGGGTGACGTCGGCCCGGCCGGACGCGTCCGCGCTGGCCAGCAGCACGAAGCCGCACACCGCGAGGTACTGCCGGCAGTGCGGGTCGAGGTGGTCGATCGTCTTGTTCTGCACCAGCCAGCTGGACGGCTCGTAGATCTCGTGCAGCTCGGCCTCGTCACGGATCGCACCCTCGAACCAGTCCATGCCGGGCACCGTACGGCCTGCCCGCGTGCCCCGCGGCCGGTCGCCGGGGCGTCGCACCTCCCGGCCGCCGCTCCTACGCTGGACCGGTGCGGGTGGTCGTGGTCGGTGGGGGCGTGGCCGGGCTCAGCGCCGCGCTCGAGGTCCGGGCGCAGCGTCCGCACGCCGAGGTCGTGGTCCTCGAGGGCAGCGCGCGCCTGGGCGGCAAGGTCGCCGTCAGCGAGGTCGGCGGGCTGGCCGTCGACGAGGGCGCCGACTCGATGCTCACCCGCGTCCCGGACGGCCTGGCCCTGGCCCGCGCGGCAGGTCTCGAGGACGAGCTGGTCGCACCGGCCGCCGCACAGGCGTCCGTCTGGAGCCGCGGCCGGCTGCGACCCCTGCCTGCGGGCACCCTCCTCGGCGTCCCCACCGACCTGGCGGCCCTCGCCGACAGCGGGCTGCTGAGCCTGCCGGGGCTCTACCGCGTGCCGCTGGACCTGGTGCTGCCCGGTGCTCCGCTCGACGACGACGTCAGCGTCGGCGAGCTCGTCCGCCGCCGGCTGGGCGGCGAGGTCGTCGACCGGCTGGTCGACCCGCTGCTCGGCGGCGTCTACGCGGGCCGGGCCGACCTGCTCTCCCTGCGCGCGACGCTGCCCCAGCTCGCCGCCCCGGCGGCCCGCTCGCGCAGCCTGCTGACCGCGGCGCGCGCCGCCCGGGCCGGCACGCCGCCGA
>CADCUB010000114.1 GCA_902805775.1 uncultured Frankineae bacterium
GTGCTGGCCGCCGGCCAGGGCACGCCGAAGATGCGGGAGATCGCCAAGGCGGTCCAGGAGGGCGCCGCGGCCTACCTCTCCCGGCAGTTCAGGACCCTGGCGGTGTTCGCCGCGCTGGTCTTCCTGCTGCTGTTCCTGCTGCCGGCCGACACGACCGCCGTCAAGGTGGGCCGCCCGATCTTCTTCGTCGTCGGTGCCGTCTTCTCGGGACTCGTCGGCTACATCGGCATGACGCTGGCAACCCGGACCAACCTGCGCGTGGCGAACGCCGCCAACGAGAGCGGTACGAAGAAGGCGCTGCGGCTGGCCTTCCGCGCCGGTGGCGTCGTCGGCATGTTCACCGTCGGCCTGGGTCTGCTCGGCGCGACGATCGTGCTCATCATCTACGGCGAGGACGCCCCGCGCGTGCTCGAGGGCTTCGCCTTCGGCGGCGCACTGCTGGCGATGTTCATGCGCGTCGGCGGCGGCATCTTCACCAAGGCCGCCGACGTCGGTGCCGACCTGGTCGGCAAGGTCGAGCAGGGCATCCCCGAGGACGACCCGCGCAACGCCGCGACGATCGCCGACAACGTCGGCGACAACGTGGGTGACTGCGCCGGCATGGCCGCCGACCTGTTCGAGTCCTACGCCGTGACCCTGGTCGCCGCGCTCATCCTCGGCCAGGTGGCCTTCGGCTCCGAGGGCCTGGTCTTCCCGCTCATCGTCCCGGCGATCGGTGTGCTCACCGCGCTGGTCGGCATCTACGGCACCTCGCCGCGCGACGGCGACCGCAACGGCATGAACGCGATCAACCGCGGCTTCTTCCTGTCCGCGGTCGTGTCGGCCGTGCTCGTCGCGATCGCGGCGTTCCTCTACCTGCCGGGTGACTTCGCGGAGCTCTCCGGTGGCACCGAGTCCGCCAGCGACCCGCGCCTGGTCGCCATCGGCGCCGTGGTCATCGGCATCGTGCTGGCCAGCCTGATCCAGGTCCTGACCGGCTACTTCACCGAGACCAACCGCAAGCCCGTCCAGGAGATCGGCAAGAGCTCGCTGACGGGTCCGGCCACCGTCATCCTGGCCGGCATCTCCGTCGGTCTGGAGTCGGCGGTCTACTCCGCGCTGCTCATCGGCGGCGCCGTCTACGCGGCGTTCCTGCTCGGCGGCGGCTCGACGATCGTCGCGCTGTTCGCCGTCGCCCTCGCCGGCACCGGCCTGCTGACCACCGTCGGCGTCATCGTCGCGATGGACACCTTCGGCCCGATCAGCGACAACGCCCAGGGCATCGCCGAGATGTCCGGCGAGGTCACCGAGGAGGGCGCGCTCGTCCTCACCAGCCTCGACGCCGTCGGCAACACCACCAAGGCCATCACCAAGGGCATCGCGATCGCCACGGCCGTGCTGGCCGCGACGGCGCTGTTCGGGTCGTTCCGCGCCGAGGTCGGCCGGGCGCTCGAGGTGGCCGGCCGCGACGCCGACGACTTCAACCTGTCGATCGAGCAGCCCAACCTGCTGTTCGGCCTGATCATCGGCGCCGCAGTGGTGTTCCTGTTCTCCGGCCTCGCGATCCAGGCGGTCTCCCGCGCCGCCGGCCGCGTGGTGTTCGAGGTGCGCGAGCAGTTCCGCACCAAGCCCGGGATCATGGACTACACCGAGAAGCCCGACTACGGCCGCGTCGTCGACATCTGCACCAAGGACTCGCTGCGCGAGCTCGCCACTCCCGGCCTGCTCGCCGTCCTGTCGCCGATCGCCGTCGGCTTCGCGCTCGGCTACCAGCCGCTCGGCGCCTTCCTCGCCGGCTCCATCGCGGCGGGCGTGCTCATGGCGGTGTTCCTGTCCAACTCCGGCGGGGCGTGGGACAACGCCAAGAAGCTCGTCGAGGACGGCGTGCACGGCGGCAAGGGCAGCGAGGCCCACGAGGCGACCATCATCGGTGACACCGTCGGTGACCCGTTCAAGGACACCGCCGGCCCGGCGCTCAACCCGCTGCTCAAGGTCATGAACCTGGTCGCGCTGCTCATCGCACCGACCGTGGTGCAGTACGGCATCGGTGACGACGCGAACCTCGGTGTCCGTGCCGTCATCGCGGTCCTGGCCATCGCCGGCATCGTCGCGGCCGTGACCGTCAGCAACCGGCGCAGCGTGTCCGGTGCGGTCGAGATCGCCGAGGCGTCGTCCAAGACGCCGGAGCGGGCCGCGGCCGTGGGCTCCTCCACCCGCGTCTGACCGTCCGTACGACCCACTACCCGCCCGAACCGTTCACCAGTGACCTGGCGAACGGCCCGGGCGGGGTAGTGGCGTTCGAGAGGTGGTCGGGACCGCGGCCGCCTGCGGGCGACCGGGGCTTCCCCTGCGATGCTGTACGCGCGGGGGCCAGTTGGCGTACCGCTGCGCAGGGGAGGCGCTCACACCGGCGCCGGCCGGCGCGGGCGGCCGGCGCTTCCCCTGCGTTGTCGTACGCGAGGGGCCTGCTGGCGTACTGCTGCGCAGGGGACGTGGCCGCCGGCCGGTCCGCCGTCCCCGGCCGGTCCGCCGCCCCACCGACCAGCACCTGCCGCCGAGCCGGCGCTCGGTAGCGTCGCGCCGGTGACCGCTCCCGTCCCGCGCCGCCTGCCCGACCCGGAGAGCCTGCTCGCCGATGCGCCGCTCGTCTGGGCGGCGCTGCAGACGGCGGGCTGGTCCGCGGCGGCCCTGGACGAGCTGCTCGGCACGACGGCCCGGACCCACCTCGACCGCGACGAGCTGGCACCGCTGCTGCGGCGTACGCAGGGGGGCTCGGTCCTCGAGGTGCTGGCCCGGCTGTTCGTGCTGGGGACGGAGGTCGACCTCAAGCAGGCGCACGCCGCCGGTGTCCCGGAGAGCTGGCTCGTGCCGGACGGGTTCGGCGTGGCGGCCGCGGTGCGACTGCAGACGGTGGTGCACGGCGGTGTCGAGGTGCTGGTCGCCCACGACCCCGGCCGCGCCGCCGACGGTGTCCACCCCGAGCAGGTGCTGGGGGTCGGTGCGGCCAGCCTGACCCTCGCGGCCGCCACGCCTCGCCGCACCGTCGGGCGCACCCTCGACCTCGGCACCGGCTCGGGCGTGCAGGCCCTGCTCGCCGAGGACCACAGCAGCACCGTGGTCGCCACCGACGCCAACCCCCGGGCGACGGCCTACACCCGGCTGTCGGCGGCCCTCAACGGCGTGCAGCTCGACGCCCGTACCGGTGACCTGCTCGAGCCGGTGCGCGGTGAGCTGTTCGACCTGGTGGTGAGCAACCCGCCGTTCGTGGTCGGGCCGGCCGCGCGCTACACCTACCGCGACGCCGGCCGGGACGGCGACGACCTGTGCCGCCGGCTCGTCGCAGAGCTGCCTCGACACCTCGTCGAGGACGGGACGGCGGTGCTGCTCGCCAACTGGCTGCACGTCGAGGACGAGGACGGCGACGCACGGGTCTGCTCGTGGTTCGGGCCGGACGTCGACGGCTGGGTGGTGCAGCGCGAGCTGGCCGCTCCCGAGGACTACGTCACCGCCTGGCTGCGCGACAGCGACGAGGGGTCGCGGTTCGACGAGCTGTACGACGCCTGGCTCGACTGGTTCGCGCTGCGCCGGGTCGAGGCGGTGGCCTTCGGTGTCCTGGCCCTGCGCCGGGGCTCGGGCCGGGTGCACCTCGACGACGTCCCGCAGCCGGTGGCCGCGGCCTGGGGCGAGCAGGTGGAGGCGTTCTTCGCCCGGCAGGCCTCGCCGGAACAGGGCCTCCTCGCCACCCCCTGGCGGCTGCGCGACGACGTACGGCTGCACCAGGTCGCCCGCCGCACCGAGGACGGCTGGTACGCCGAGGCGCAGGTGCTCCAGCAGGAGCGCGGTCTGCGCTGGTCGGGCGGGGTGGACGTCTACGGCGCGACGCTGCTCGCCGGCTGCGACGGCACCCGGCGGCTCGGGGACCTGCTGGCCGTGCTGGCCGGCAGCGCCGGGCTCTCCGAGGCGGAGGCGGCCGAGCAGGTGCTGCCGGTCGTGGAGCGGCTGGTCCAGCAGGGCTTCCTGGTCCCGTGACGGCCCACGGGCGCCGCCGTCCGGCCGCCGCTGCTGCGGCGGAGCTCGGGGTGGCGGCCGGCTCCTGGGAGCGTCAGCCGGCCGGAGCCGGGCGGGCGTGTCCGAGGGCCCCAGGTGGAGCGGTGGCGGACGCGGGACCGCCGTCCCGGGGCAGGCGCAGGCAGGCCAGGCCGCTGAGCAGCACCAGCACGGCGACGCTCAGGAAGGCCCCGTCGACACCGGCCAGGCGCACGACGGCGGGCATCGCGACGTTGCCGAGGATCCCGCCCATCGCCATGGCGAGCGACATGGCCGAGACGGCGGTCGCCCGGTGCTGCGCGGAGACCCGGCCGTGCAGGACCGCAGCGAGCAGCGGCCAGGTGGCCCCGTGCGCGACGTAGAACGCGGCGAAGGCCGCCGCCGCCAGCAGCAGGACGTCCGGTCCGGCCAGGACGACGAGCCCGGCGGCGCCCAGGACGGACAGGACGGCGCAGGTGGCCCGGGTCGAGCCGCGCAGCCGCCGGCGCAGCGAAGGACCGGCCATCGCCGCGACCGCCGCCGCGCCGAACGAGACGGCGAGCACGGTGCCGTACACCGCCGCTCCGTCGTCGGCGCTGCCTGCCAGGTCGGCGAAGCGGCCGGGGCCGAGCAGCTCGCAGGCCACCAGGCCGACGCCTCCCACGGCCGTCAGCAGCAGCACCAGCCGCAGCGGCCGGTCGGTGACGGACAGGCGTACGGCACCGGCGACGGTCGACGGCACGGCCCGGGCGCCGGTGGCCAGGGCCGCGGCCACGCTGCCCTGCCGGGGCGGACGGCTCTCGGACATCAGCGCGAGCACGGCGGCGACGTAGACGAGGTCCAGGACGGCCGCGACCGCGAAGGGCAGCGCCAGGGCGGTGCTCGCGCCGCCGTCGACCAGCCCGGGCAGCAGCCCGCCGACCGCCGCTCCGATCGCGAGACCACCGCCGTCGGCGGCGGTGTGCTTGCCCAGGCCCGGGGCGACGTCGGCGCCCGGCTCGAGGGCGTGCACCGTGTCGACGTACCACGCCTCGAGCGGCCCGGAGTCGAGCGTGCGGCCGACGCCGACCAGGAGCACGGCGACGAGGAAGCCGGTGAGGTCGTCGGCGACGACGAAGGCTGCGCAGGAGGCGAGGTGCAGCCCGGCGCCGGCGAGCACCACCGGCTTGCGCCCGAGCACGTCGGCCAGGCCGCCCGTGGGCAGCTCCAGGAGCAGCAGGACGACCCCGTGGACGGTGAACAGCAGGCCCACCTCGCCGAGCGTCAGGCCCCGGGCCTGGGCCAGCAGGACCATCACCGGCGTCGTCAGCCCGACCGGCAGCCAGCGCAGGGCGGTCAGCGCGACCAGGCGCCGGGTCGCCGAGCGGACGTCGCGCGGCGGGCTCACGTCGGCCACTCCCGCAGCGGGACGAGGTCGAGCAGCACGCTCACCAGCTCGCTGCCCTCGGCCGGCTGGTCCGCGGGCCGGGCCTGCAGCCAGCGGTCGAGCACCTCGTGCAGCTCGCCCGCCAGCTGCCGCGTCTGCTCGGGGGTGAGGCGCAGCGCGTAGTCGTTGAGGGAGGCGGCCGCGGTCCAGGCCGGATCGAGCTGCTCGCGCTGGGCCAGCCAGGCCGACAGGACCCGGCCGTGGCCGGCGAGCTGCAGGCGGGTCAGCTCGTCCTGCACCTGCGTGCCGCCCTCCTGCTCGACCAGGGTCTCGGCCTGCCAGCTGGTCATCCGGTGCCGGGCCCGCCACCAGCGCTCCCGGCCGCTGCCGTGGCCCTCGAGCTCCTCGACGAAGCCGTACGCCGCGAGCTGCCGCAGGTGGTAGCTCGTCGACCCGCTGCTCTCCCCGACCCGCGCGCCGAGCTGGGTGGCGGTCGAGGGCCCGTCCAGCCGCAGCAGCCCCAGCAGCCGGTTGCGCAGCGGATGCGCCAGCGCGCGCAGTGCCCGCACGTCGCTGACCGAGACAGCGGGCTCGGGCGAGATCTCGGGACGGGGCACAGCCGGAGCGTAGACCGCCAACATCTCCTTGCAAAGCAGTCTTTGCGGTCTACGCGTCGCCCGGCGCTCAAGGAGTCCGGCGCCCTGCCGATGCGTCAGGCATGGCCGTCCCCTCGAACGAGAAGCAGACGTCCGCGATCGCCGAGCGGCTGCGTGCCGCCCGCGAGCAGGCGGGACTCACCCTGGACGAGGTCTCCGACCGCACCGCGCTGCTCCGCTCGTACCTCGCCGCACTGGAGGACGGCCGGCGTCGCCCGCTGCCGGCCGAGCTCGAGCGGCTGTCGGCGGCGTACGGCCTCGACCTGTCCGGTCTGCTGCCTGCACGTCGGCCCGTCCAGGTCGACCTCGCCATGGGGCAGATGCGTCTGGGCGACGACCTGCGCGTGCAGGACCTCACCGACGACCGTCAGGTCTACGCCACCTACCTGTTCCTGCTGTGCACGGCCCGCGGGGCCGCACCCGGGGAGCGGATCCGCCTGCGCACCAGCGACGTCGACCTGCTCACCTCCGTCCTCGGTCAGGACCCGGTCACCGTCGAGGAGCGCCTGGTCGAGCTCATGGGCTGCACGGCGCAGGAGGCCCGCCTCCTGAGCGGCGTGCTGCTGAGCGGAGGGACCGTCCCACGGCCGGTCTGACCGGGCTCCGCCCAGGACCGGCCTGCTCGTCGCACGGTTCACCTACTCTGCCGCGCGTGCCCGCGCAGCGCCGTCCGCGCCTCGAGCCCGCCCGCCTGACCGCTGCCGTCGCCGCCGGGGGTCTGGCGGTCACGCTGCTGGTGGTGCTGGTGCCCGCCTTGCGCTTCTCCTACCGGGCGCCCGCGCTGCAGATCGTGCTCGAGACGGCTGAGGCGTGCGTGGCGCTCGTCGTCGCCTACCTCGTCGGGGGCCGCTTCAGCGAGCACCGGCGCCTGCAGGAGCTGCTGCTGACCTGCGGCCTGGTCGTGCTCGCCGCGACCAACCTGCTGCTCAGCGCGGTCCCGGCGGCCGTCCTGCTCTCCTCCGACGAGGAGCTCAGCCGCTGGGCTCCGCTCACCGTGCGCCTGCTGGGCACGACGCTGGTCGCCGCTGCGGCCCTGTGCCCACCGGACCGGACGGTGCCCCGCCGGCGGGTGCGTCCGGCGGTGCTCGGCGGGACGCTCGTCCTGGCCCTGCTGGCGGCCGCCGCAGCGGCCACGTCGAGCGCGCTGCCGCCGGTGGTCGACCCGGCCGTCGACCTGCGCGACAGCAGCCGCATCCTCATCGCCGGCCACCCGCTCGCGCTCACCGCGCAGGTGGTGAGCGGCCTGCTGTACGCCAGCGCCGCCGTCGCCTTCACCCGACGCGCGGCCGACGGCGCGGACGAGCTCTTCCGGTGGCTCGGGGCCGGCTGCGCCTTTGCCGCCGTCGCGCGTGTGGACTACCTGCTCTTCCCCTCGCTGTACTCGCAGTTCGTCCACATCGGCGACGCCTTCCGGCTCGGCTTCTACCTGTGCCTGCTGGTCGGGGCCGCTCGGGAGGTCCGGTCCTACTGGACCCGCGCGGCCGTGCTGGAGGACCGCCGGCGGCTGGCCCGCGACCTGCACGACGGCCTGACGCAGGAGCTGACCTACCTGTACGGGCAGACCCAGCGGCTGCTGCGCTCCCCGGAGGACCGGCGGATCGCCGAGCAGATCAGCGGGGCGGCCGGCCGGGCCATCGACGAGGCACGGCAGGCCATCGGCGCGCTGACGCGGCCGGCCGACCAGGCGTTCGGCGAGTCGCTGCAGCAGGCGGTCGAGGATCTGGGCCGCCGGCACGACGTCCGTACGGCCACCGCGATCGAACGCTCCGTCGTGGTGACTCCCGAACAGGCCGAGGCGATCCTGCGCATCACCGGGGAGGCGCTGCGCAACGCGTCCCGGCACGGGCGAGCGCGGTGCGTGACGGTGGGTCTGACGTCCGAGCCGCTCGTGCTGACGGTCGAGGACGACGGTCGGGGGTTCGACCCGGAACGGGTGGTCAGCAGCGGGTTTGGGCTGACGAGCATGCGGGAGAGGGCGGAGGGCACAGGAGCCTCGTACGCCTTGACCTCCGCGGACGGCCACGGGACGAAGGTCAGGGTGAGCTGGGCATGAGCACGCCGCTGCGGGTCGTCATCGCGGACGACCACGCGCCGACCCGCGCCGGTGTGCAGCACGCGCTGGAGACCGGCGGCTGCGTCGTCCTGGCCGCCGTGTCCGACGGGCCCAAGGCGGTGGCGGTGGCGCGCGAGCACAAGCCCGACGTCTGCCTGCTCGACATCCACATGCCGGGTGGCGGGATCCGCGCGGCGGCGCAGATCACCGGCGAGCTGCCGGACACGGCCGTCGTCATGCTGACCGCCTCGCGCGACGACGAGGACCTGTTCGAGGCGCTGCGGGCCGGCGCGTCCGGCTACCTGCTCAAGGACATGGACCCCGACCGGCTCGCCGCTGCGCTGCACGGCGTCATGGAGGGGGAGGCGGCCCTGCCGCGCTCGCTGGCGCTCAAGGTGATCCAGCAGTTCCAGTCGCCGTCCCGCCGCCGCTTCCGCCCGTCCAAGGCCTCCCCGGTCGCCTCGCTGACCAGTCGGGAGACCGAGGTGCTGCAGATGATGGCGGAGGGCCTGACGACCGAGCAGATCGCGGAGAAGCTCTTCATCGGCAAGGTCACCGTGCGTACGCACGTGTCGAACGTCCTGAAGAAGCTGCGGGTGCCGGACCGCGACGCCGCCGTGCGGCTGTTGCGGGCGCAAGGGGACTAGTCCTCGGGTCGTGGAGGCGTTGAGGCATCTCAACGCCGAACTGGGCCACTTGGCTCATGTGGGAGAGATGTCCGATCTCTAACGTCGTCTGCAGTGCTCGGGAGGTCCGAGCCGCAGGTGAGCGTTGATCCGCCAGGGCATGTGGTCGCCAGTAGGGGCCCGGCGGGGAGCAGGGGCGAAA
>CADCUB010000115.1 GCA_902805775.1 uncultured Frankineae bacterium
GGCTTCGCGCCCCCGCGCTCATCGCCTTCGTCAAGGACACGCTCATCTACATCGTCGTCATCACGGCGATCATCGTGATCCCGTACCAGCTCGGCGGCTTCGACGTGATCTTCGACGCGGCGCAGGCCAAGTTCGACGAGAGCCCGAACCCGGGCGACGGCGTCATCCTCGCCGGACCGGCGCAGCTGCAGTACGCCACGCTCGCGCTCGGCTCGGCGCTCGCGCTGTTCCTCTACCCGCACTCGCTGACCGGCGTCTTCGCCGCGAAGAGCCGCGGAACGGTCATGAAGAACATGGCCGCGCTGCCGGCGTACTCGTTCATCCTGGGCCTGCTCGCGCTGCTCGGCTACATGGCGATCGCGGCCGACGTGGCGCCGCTCGTCGGCGAGAACGGCCGGCCGGACGGCAACACGGTCGTGCCGCTGCTGTTCGAGCAGCAGTTCCCGAGCTGGTTCGCGGGCGTCGCCTTCGCCGCCATCGGCATCGGCGCGCTCGTGCCGGCCGCGATCATGTCCATCGCGGCGGCCAACCTGTGGACCCGCAACATCTACAAGGAGTACCTGAACAAGGACGCGACCCCGAAGCAGGAGGCCCGCAGCAGCAAGCTGGCCTCGCTCGTCGTGAAGGTCGGGGCGCTCGCGGCGATCCTCGTGCTCGACCCGCAGTTCTCCATCGACCTTCAGCTCATCGGCGGCGTGATCATGCTGCAGACGCTGCCGGCGGTGGCGCTGGGGCTCTACACCCGCTGGTTCCACGCCAAGGCGCTCATCGCCGGCTGGGTGGTCGGCATGGCGGTCGGCTTCTGGGCGCTGTACCAGATCCCGCAGCGCGTGTTCGGTCCCGACGGCGAGGTCACCATCGCCAAGGAGCACTTCGGCGGATCGGGCTTCCCGCTGGCCGAGCTCGGCTTCGACACTCCCGCGACGATCTACGCGGGCGCCCTGGCCATCGCCGCCAACCTGCTCGTGTGCGTCGTGGGCACGCTGGCCCTGCGCGGCCACGTGGACGACGGCGTGGACACCACGCACCCGACCGACTACACCGCCGAGGCGGGCGACCCGGGCGTGCGGGACCTGACCGACGCCCTGCACTGACCTCGCGACCGTCCGGTCACGCTCGTCGTGGCACACCCGCTGAGCGCAGCGGTGTGCCACGACGAGCGTCGGACGACGGCGGACGGCGGCTGCTCAGTCCGCGCCCGGCAGGCGCCCCGCCGCACCCAGGTGCAGGCGCATGACGTGCTGAGGTCCCGCCGACCCGCCCAGGTAGAGCTCCCCGAGGTCCACCCACCCACCCCGCAGGTAGACCGCCCGTGCAGCCGGGTTGCGCACGTTGACCGTCAGCACCACCGTCTCGGCCGTCGGGAAGTCGCGCCGCACGACGTCCGGCAGGGCCGCGACCGCACGCGTGGCGACCCCCCGTCCCTGGGCGGCGGCGTCCACGAAGAACCCCCGGAGCAGCAGGTCGGCGTCCGGGTCGGGCTCGGTCGGCGTCTCGTCCAGGACGAGGAAGGCGACCGGCTCCCCGTCCTCGACGAGGGCGTACGGGTGGCGCGCCGGGTCGCGCTCGGCCAGCGGCAGCGTCTGGTCGGCCCGGCCGCTGAACTCCTCCTGCTGCGGGTGCGGCGCCAGGCGCAGCACCGCGTCGCGCAGGGCTCCTCGCGGTGGCACGGCGACCAGCCCGTCCGGCGGGACGGCCCCGTGCCCGCCCGGCCGATCGTGCACTCGGTGCTCGCCTGCTGAGCGCGGGAGGTGTGCCACACCTGCATGATCGGCGCACGTAGGGTCGGGCGCATGGAGTCGCTGAGGATCCCGGTCGGGGACCTGGTGTTCGACGCGGTCGCCGTCGGCCCGGCGGACGGGCCCCTCGTCGTCCTGCTGCACGGGTTCCCGCAGCGGTCCTCGTCGTGGCGCGGGGTGTGGCCGGTCCTCGCGGACGCCGGCTTCCGGGTGGTCGCGCCGGACCTGCGGGGCTACTCGCCGGACGCGCGTCCGCAGCGGGTGGAGGACTACCGGCTCCCCCTGCTGGTCGACGACGTCGTGGGCGTGCTGGACCACCTCGGCGCCCCGACCGCCCACCTCGTCGGGCACGACTGGGGCGCCGCGATCGCCTGGCACCTCGCGGCCCGGCACCCCCAGCGCCTGCGCACCCTGACGGCCGTGTCCGTGCCCCACCCGCTCGCGTTCGCCGAGGCGCTGCGCGGCGACCCCGACCAGCGGGCCAGGTCGCGCTACATGCGCGACTGGCGCTCCCCGGACGCCGAGGCGGCTCTGCTCGACGGAGGTCTCGAGCGCATCTTCGGCGGGATGCCGGGCGGGGACGTCGAGCGCTACGTGTCCGCCATGCGGGAGCCCGGCGCGCTCACGGCGGCGCTGGCGTACTACCGGGCGCAGTCCCTGGCCGACCTCGACGGGCTGGGACCGGTCACGACACCGACGCTGCACGTCTGGTCCGACGAGGACCGGGCCCTCGGCCCGGTCGCCGCGCACGCGACGGGGGACCACGTCGCCGGGCCGTACCGCTTCGAGGTCCTGCACGGCGTCAGCCACTGGGTCCCGGAGCAGGCGGCGGACCGCCTGGCCGCGCTGCTCCTCGAGCACCTGCGCTGAGGATCCTGGAGCGCCTGCGCTGAGCGAGGGCCGTACGCAGCCGGCTCCGACGGCGACCGCCCGAGGGCGGAGCCGCGCCTGCTCGGCTAGCGTCCGCGAGTGCGCCTGGCGACCTTCAACCTGCTCCACGGCCGGTCCCTGACCGACGGGCGCGTCGTCGGCGAGCGGCTGGCCGACGCAGCCCGTGCGTTGGACGCCGACGTCGTGGGGCTGCAGGAGGTCGACCGCGGGCAGTCCCGGTCGCACGGCGCCGACCAGACCGCGCAGGTCGCCCGCGCCCTGGGCGCCGAGCACTGGCGGTTCGTCCCGGCGATCGTCGGCACCCCGGGCCTGTCCTGGCGCGCGGCGACCGACGAGGAGGACGAGGCGCTGCCGGCGTACGGCGTGGGGCTGGTCTCCCGCTGGCCGGTGCAGGCGTGGCAGGTCGTCCGGCTCCCGGCCGCCCGCGTGCGCGCGCCCGTGCTGCTGCCCGGGACGCGCCAGGTCGTCTGGCTGCAGGACGAGCCGCGGGTCGGTGTGGTGGCGCAGCTCGCGACGCCGCTCGGGCCGGTCACCGTGGGCACGACCCACCTGTCGTTCGTGCCCGGGCGCAACGGCGCCCAGCTGCGGACCCTGACCGCCGCGATGGCGCAGCTGCCCGGACCGCGGGTGCTGCTCGGCGACTTCAACCTGCCCGGCGCGCTGCCGCGGCTCCTGACCCGGTGGCGGGCGCTGGCCCGGACCGCCACCTATCCGGCGCCGGAGCCGAGGGTGCAGCTGGACCACGTGCTGGCCTCCGGCGACCTGCCGCCCGTCGACGCCGTCGAGACGCCGGCGCTCGCCGTGTCCGACCACCGGGCGCTGGTCGTCTCGCTGCGCGGCTGACCGCATGCAGAGCTCGGGGAGCACCCTCGTAGCCTGCGCGCCATGACACCGGTGCTGCACCTGCGCGGGCCCGTCCTCGTCGGGCCGGACGAGCCGGCCCCGGAGGCCTGGATCGTCGGGGGCCGGATCACCTTCGAGCGGCCCTCCGGCGACACCACGACGGTCGACGGGTGGGTCGTCCCAGGACTCGTCGACGCGCACTGCCACATCGGCCTGGACGCGCACGGCGCCGTCGACGACGCGACCTCCGAGGCCCAGGCCCTGGCCGACCGTGACGCCGGCGCCCTGCTGCTGCGCGACGCGGGGTCCGCGGCCGACACCCGCTGGGTGGACGACCGGGACGACCTCCCCCGGCTGGTGCGCGCCGGTCGGCACATCGCGCGGCCCAAGCGCTACGTCCGCAACTTCGCCGACGAGGTGGAGCCCGACGAGCTGGTGCGGACCGTCCGGCGGCAGGCGGCCCGCGGCGACGGCTGGGTCAAGCTCGTCGGTGACTGGATCGACCGTGACACCGGGGATCTCGCCCCGTGCTGGCCGGCGGAGGTCCTGCGCCCGGCGATGGACGCCGCGCACGAGGCGGGGGCCCGGGTCACCGCCCACTGCTTCTCCGAGGACTCGCTGGCCGACCTCGTCGAGGCGGGGATCGACTGCATCGAGCACGCCACCGGCCTGGACGAGCGGACGCTGCCGCTGCTGGCGGAGCGGGGGGTGGCCATCGTCCCCACGCTGATCAACATCGAGACGTTCCCCGGCATCGCCGACGCCGCCGCCGGCAAGTTCCCGGCCTACGCCGCCCACATGCGCGCCCTGCACGAGCGCCGGCACGCGACGGTGGGGGCGGCGTACGACGCGGGGCTGCCGATCTACGCCGGCACCGACGCCGGGGGCGCGCTCGCCCACGGGCGCATCGTCGACGAGGTGCGCGAGCTGGCCCGCGCGGGGCTGCCGGCGGTGGAGGCGCTGTCCGCGGCGTCCTGGTCGGCGCGTGCGTGGCTGGGCCGCGACGGCCTGGTCGAGGGGGCCTCCGCCGACCTGCTGGTGCTCGACGCGGACCCGCGCGAGGACCTGCGGGTGCTGCACGACCCGAGGGCCGTGGTGCTGCGCGGCGTGCGGAGGGCGGGACGGTGGAGCTGAGCGCCGCGGCCGGGCGGGTCCTGGGTGCGCTGGTCGAGAAGGAGCGCACGACGCCCCAGGGCTACC
This sequence comes from uncultured Frankineae bacterium, assembly GCA_902805775.1. Taxonomy (GTDB): domain Bacteria; phylum Actinomycetota; class Actinomycetes; order Mycobacteriales; family SCTD01; genus SCTD01. The sequence continues at coordinate 4,674 of CADCUB010000115.1, forward strand.
CCCTCACCGACAACGCGCTGCTGGCCGCCTGCAACCAGACGACCAGCCGCGAGCCGGTGGTGGCGTACGACGTGGCGACGGTCCGCATGGCCGTGCGCGAGCTGCGGGAGCTCGGGCTCCTGCGCACCGTGCACCGCACCGGCGAGCGCAGCGACAAGCACCGCCACGAGCTGGCGCAGGCGCTCGGGCTGTCGCCCGCGCAGGTCGCGCTGCTGGCCGTGCTGCTGCTGCGGGGACCGCAGACGCTCGCCGAGCTCAGGTCGCGCACCGAGCGGATGCACCCGTTCGCCTCCGTCGACGACGTCGACCGCGAGCTGCTCACCCTGGCAGAGCGCGACGAGCCCCTGGTCGCCCTGCTGGAGCGCCAGCCGGGGCGCAAGGAGGCCCGCTTCACCCAGCTGCTCGTCCCGAGGGCGGCGACCGACGACCACGCGCGGACCGACGCCCCGGCGTCGGCCGCGGACGCCCTGGCCACCGTGGTGGGACGCAGCCAGCCGGCGGCGCAGGACGCGCTGACCGCGATCGTGGAGCGCAACGAGGGCCTCGTCCCCGACCCGGCGTCGCCGAGCGGCCTGGAGGCGGTCGTGGCGGAGCTGGTCGAGGACGTGGCGCAGCTGCGGCGGGAGGTCGACGAGCTGCGCAGCGCCCTGGAGCGCGCGACCGGCGGCTGACAGGCGGCGGCCGGGCGGCCCCGGGCTCGTCGGCAGGACCCTTGTGCTGCCCGGCGCTGCACGGCAGGCTCCCGCCACGACCCCCCAGGAGGAGCCGCCATGACCTCGACGCTCGAGACCCCGGTCTCCCAGGACCCGACGACCACCCGCGCCCAGCAGTGGCTCACCGACTTCGAGGCGGCGCTGACCGCGGGCGACACCGCCGCAGCAGCGGGCATGTTCGCCGCCGAGAGCTACTGGCGCGACCTGGTGTCCTTCACCTGGAACATCACCACCGTCGAGGGCCGCGACGGCGTGCGCGAGCTGCTCGACGCGACGCTGGAGAGCACGGCGCCTCGCGGGTTCACGGTCACCGAGCCCGCGGCGCAGGCCGACGGCGTCACCGAGGCGTGGATCGCCTTCGAGACCGCCGTGGGACGCGGACGCGGGCACCTGCGCCTGACGGACGAGGGCGCCTGGACGATGCTGACGACGCTGTCCGAGCTCACGGGGTTCGAGGAGCCGCTGACCGAGCGACGGCCCCGGGGGGCGGCGCACGGCGTCGAACCGGGCCGCCGCAGCTGGCGCGAGCAGCGCGAGGCCGAGTCGGCCGAGCTGGGCCGGACGCGGCAGCCGTACGTCGTCGTCGTCGGTGGAGGACAGGGCGGCATCGCGCTGGGCGCCCGGCTGCGCTCGCTCGGGGTACCGCACGTCGTCCTCGACCGGCACGAGCGGCCGGGCGACCAGTGGCGCAAGCGGTACGCCTCGCTGTGCCTGCACGACCCGGTCTGGTACGACCACCTGCCCTACCTCCCGTTCCCGCCGAACTGGCCGGTCTTCTCCCCCAAGGACAAGATCGCGGACTGGCTCGAGATGTACGTACGGGTCATGGAGGTCGACTACTGGGGCAGCACGAGCTGCCGCAGCGCGCGCTACGACGAGCAGGCGCAGGAGTGGGAGGTCGTGGTCGAGCGCGCCGGTGAGGAGCTCGTCCTGCGTCCGAAGCAGCTGGTCCTGGCCACCGGCATGTCGGGCAAGCCCAACCTGCCGGAGTTCCCGGGGATGGACCGCTTCCGCGGCGACCAGCACCACTCGTCGCAGCACCCTGGGCCGGAGGCGTACAGGGGCAAGCGCGCCGTCGTGGTCGGCTCCAACAACTCCGCGCACGACATCTGCGCGGCGCTGTGGGAGGGCGGCGCGGAGGTGACGATGGTGCAGCGCTCCTCCACCCACATCGTGAAGTCGGACTCGCTGATGGACATCGGGCTCGGTGCGCTCTACAGCGAGCAGGCGGTGGCCGACGGCATGACCACCGACAAGGCCGACATGGTGTTCGCGTCGCTGCCGTACCGGATCATGCACCAGTTCCAGATCCCGCTCTACGACCAGATGCGCGAGCGCGACCGCGACTTCTACGACCGGCTGGAGAAGGCCGGCTTCTGGCTCGACTGGGGCGACGACGGGTCCGGCCTGTTCATGAAGTACCTGCGCCGCGGCTCGGGCTACTACATCGACGTGGGCGCCTCGGAGCTCGTGGCCGACGGCTCCATCCGGCTCGTGCACGGCTCGGTGCGCGAGCTCACGGAGGACGCGGTGGTCCTCGACGACGGCACCGAGCTGCCGGCCGACGTCGTCGTCTACGCCACGGGCTACGGCTCGATGAACGGGTGGGCGGCCGACCTGATCTCCCCCGAGGTGGCGGACAAGGTCGGCAAGGTCTGGGGCCTGGGCTCCGGGACGACCAAGGACCCGGGCCCCTGGGAGGGCGAGCAGCGCAACATGTGGAAGCCCACCCAGCAGGAGGGGCTGTGGTTCCACGGCGGCAACCTGCACCAGTCGCGGCACTACTCGCTCTACCTCGCCCTGCAGCTCAAGGCGAGGTACGAGGGGCTGCCGACGCCGGTGCACCGTCTCGCCCCCGTGCACCACACCCGCTGACACCGGCATCGGGTGGACGAGGACGCGCAGGGACGCCTGTCGGGGAGCCGCCTGGCCCGGACGGCCCGGCTGGCCGCCCTGCCCGCGGCGCACGCAGGGCGCACGGCGGTCGGGCTCGGCCGCCGGCTCGGCGGCCGCCCGGCCGAGGCGGTCGCCGAGCAGGTCGCGCAGCGCAGCGCCGAGCAGCTGTTCCGCACGCTCGGGGAGCTCAAGGGCGGGGCGATGAAGGTCGGCCAGGCGATGTCGGCGATGGAGGCCGCGCTCCCCGATGAGCTGGCCGGGCCGTACCGCGACGCCCTCGTCCGGCTGCAGGAGGCGGCGCCGCCGATGCCGACGTCCACCGTGCACCGCGTGCTCGACGCGTCCTTCCCCGCCGGCTGGCGGCACCTGCTCTCGTCCTTCGAGGACCGACCGGTCGCGTCCGCGAGTCTCGGGCAGGTGCACCGCGCCGTGTGGGCGGACGGGTCGCCCGTGGCCGTCAAGGTGCAGTACCCCGGGGCGGCCGAGGCCCTGGTCGCCGACCTCGGCAACCTCGACCGACTGGCCCCCCTGCTCCGGGTGGCCGCACCGGGGCTGGACCTCCGGCAGCTGTTCGCCGAGCTGCGCGCACGGCTGGTCGACGAGGTCGACTACGTGCTCGAGGCGGACGCGCAGACCGCCTTCGCCGACGCCTTCCGCGACGACCCTGACGTCGCGGTCCCCGAGGTGCTGGTGGTCGAGGACCGCGTCCTGGTGACCCGGTGGCTGGACGGCACACCGCTGTCGCGGGTGATCGCGGACGGGACGCAGGAGCAGCGGGACCGCTGCGGTGTGCTGCTGCTGCGCCTGCTGCTGTCCAGCCCGTCCCGGGCCGGACGGCTCCACGGGGACCCGCACCCGGGCAACTTCCGGCTGCTGCCCGACGGCCGGCTCGGCGTCCTCGACTTCGGCTCGACCGAGGCGATGCCGTCGGGGTGGCCGCCGCGGCTCGGGACGCTCCTCGTGGCGCTGCGGGACGAGGACGCCGCCGGTCTGCACGAGGTGGCCCGCAGCGCCGGTCTCCTGCGGGGCGACCGTGTCACTGCCGACGCCTTGCTCGCCCTGCTGGGCCCGTACGGCGCACCGCTGCGCGAGCCCGTGCACCGCTTCGAGCGCGCGTGGATCTCGGGCCAGGTGCGCCGCACCTCGGACCCCCGCAGCGCCGCCGCCCGCGCCCAGCGCCACCTGACCGTGCCCGCCTGCCACCTGCTCGTGCAGCGGGTGGCGGCCGGGCTCGCGGGCGTGCTCGTGTCGCTGGGCGCCCGCGTGCCCGTGGACGCCGAGGTCCGCCGTTGGGTGCCCGGCTACACCTGAGCCGCGGCCCGGGCCGTGGCGGTCGGAGGCACGCCCGGCCCCGGACCGGGGCGGTCGCAGGCACGCCCGGCCTGCCCGGATCGCAGCCTCACGGGTCGTCGGACGGGACGCGCGACACCAGGGCGCGCAGCGTCCCGGCGTCCTGCAGGTCGGCGGGCCGCACGGTGACCCCGTCCCGGACGTAGAAGAACGCCGCACGCACCCGCTCCAGCGGCGCGCCCGTCAGCTGGGACCAGGCCAGGCGGTAGGCCGCCAGCTGCACCGCCGCCGCCCGGGCGCCGTTCCCGCTGGGCATGCGGCCGGTCTTCCAGTCGACGACGTCCCAGCCGCCGTCGGCGTCGACGAAGACGGCGTCGATGCGCCCCCGGACGAGCAGGCCCTCGACCTCCATCTCGAAGGGGACCTCGATCTCCTCGGGCTCGCGACCCCACCAGCTGCTCGCCCGGAAGGCCTCCTGCAGCGCGGTGAGGTCGTCGTCGGCGACCACCCCGGCGTCGGCGGCACCCGGCAGGTCGTCGGGCGCCAGCAGCTGGGGCCTGCCGAACACCGTCGTCTCGAGCCAGGCGTGGAAGGCGGTGCCCCGGCGGGTGACCGGTGAGGGCGGGCGTGGCAGCGGACGCAGCAGCGTGCGCGCGAGCGCAGCCGGGTCGCGCTGCAGCTCGACCAGCCCGGTGACGGACAGCACGGGCGGCAGCAGCGCCGTGGTGCGCCGGGCCCGCCGTCGAGCTGCCTCGTCGGCCAGCCGGCGCAGGTCGTCGTCCCAGCGCGCGACCAGTGCGCGCTGCGGCGGCGCGAGCAGCGGCGTGAGGTCGTCGAGCGGGCCGTCGTCGAGCTCGGTCATGAGCCGGCGCACGCGAGCCGCAGCGGCCTGCACCGCCGCACCGGCAGGTGGGTGCGCAGAGGGCCAGGCCGCCGTCCGCCCGGCTCCGACGACCGGGTTGTCGGCGGGCGCCTCGTCGACCCAGACGTCGACGTCGCCGGCGCCCTGCTCGCAGGCCTGCCGCGCCTGCTCGAGGAAGACCGACGGCCCGACGACGGTCGTCCCCTCGCCCCAGTGGTAGCCGGAGCACAGCAGCAGCTGCTCGGCGCGGGTGACGGCGACGTAGGCCAGCCGGCGCTCCTCCCGGGCGTCGCGTGCGGCGTTGGCCTCCAGGTGGGCGTCGAGGTCGTCGGGCTCGAGGCCCGTCAGGGAGGGCAGCTCGGAGCTGTCGCCCCGCAGGGGGAACGGCAGCAGGCGGGGGTTGACCGCCCACGACGTGCTCGTCGCCGGCTTCGCGGGGAAGACGGCGGCCCCACCGGTGGTGCTGCGGGCCAGGCCGGGGACCGCCACGACCGGCCACTCGAGCCCCTTGGCGGCGTGCACGGTCATCAGCTTGACCGTGTCGGCGCCGCTCACGGCCCCCGTGTCGAGGCCGTGCTCCTCGTCCTCGGCGGCCTCGAGGTGGGCCAGGAAGGCCGACAGCACCGCCTCGCCGGCACCGTCCTGGGCGGTGTCGCCGGCGAACCGGGCGGCGGCGTCGGCGAAGGCGTCGAGGTCGGCGCGCGCGGCCGCCGGGTCGGTCGTGCCGGGACGGGCGGACACCTCGACGTCGAGCCCGAGGGTGCGCTCGACGTCGGCGACCAGGTCGGGCAGCGGCTGGTCGGCCCGGCGCCGCAGCGCCCGCAGCTCGTCGCGCAGCGCCTCGAGGCGCCGCCGCCCCTCGGCGGACAGCGGGTCGCGCTCGTCGGCTGGCGGCAGGTCGTCGAGGGCGTCGACGAGGGAGCCGATCTGCGACTCGTCGACGCCGAGCACGACCGCGTCGACCGGGTCGTCGGGCGGCGCGCCGCCGCTGCGCACCAGCGAGCGGGCACGCCGGCCGAGGGCGACCAGGTCGCGGGGACCCAGGCGCCACCGGGCTCCGGTGAGCAGGCGCAGCAGGGCCGCGTCGGCGGTGGGGTCGTCGAGCACCTGGAGCGTGGCCCGCAGATCGGCCACCTCGGGCACCGCCAGCAGCCCGCCGAGGCCGACGACCTCGACGGGGACGCCGAGCGCGTCGAAGGCCGCCCGCAGCCGCGGGAACATCGAGCGCTTGCGGCACAGGACGGCACCTCGGGACCAGGTGGCGCCCTCCGCCGGCGACAGCTGGAGCAGGGCGTCGCGCACCTGCTCGGCCACCCAGCGGGCCTCGGTGTCGACGTCGGGCAGCAGGGCGCACCGGACCTGGCCGTCGTGCTCGCGGCCCGGTGCCGGACGCAGGCGCGGCACGCGCCCGCCCTGCTCGCGCAGCTCGTCGGAGACGTGGTTGGCCAGCTGCAGCAGCCGCCCCCCGCTGCGGTAGGTGGTGCTCAGGGTGCGCGGCTCCTGCCGGGTCGCGCCGTAGGCGGCGGGGAAGCGCCGCAGGGTGCCGGCGCTGGCACCGCGCCAGCCGTAGATGCTCTGGCACGGGTCGCCGACGGCGGTGACCGGGTGCCCGTCGCCGAACAGGCTGGACAGCAGCACCTCCTGGGCCGCCCCGGTGTCCTGGTACTCGTCGAGCAGCACCACCCGGGAGGTGGCCCGCTCGGTCTCGCGCACCTGGGGGCAGCTGCGCGCGAGCTCGGCGGCGAGAGCGACGACGTCGCCGAAGTCGAGCAGCTCCCGCTCGCGCTTGAGGGCGGTGTAGCGCTCGACGAGCGGCAGCAGCTGCTCGCGCGCGTCCTGGGCGGCGAGGGCCTTGCGGGCCTTGCCCTGCAGCTTGCGGGTGCTGTCCGCCGTCTCGCGCAGCTCCGCCCCGGTGAGCCGCACCTGCTCGGGATCGACGAGGTGCTCGGACAGGTCACCGGCCAGGGCGAGCACCGCCTGCACGACGGTCGACTCGGCCCAGTCGACCCGGTCCATGGGCCCGTCGTAGGTGCTCACCGCCCGGTGCGCGAGCTGCCAGCTGGTGGCAGGGGTGACCAGGCGCGCGCCGGGCTCGCGGCCGAGCCGCAGGGCGTGGTCGCGGACCAGGCGGGCGGCGTAGGCGTGGTAGGTCGACACGACGGGCTCCAGCGCCGCGCCGGCCTCGCCGCCCGCCGCGACCTCGCCGACGGCCCCGCCCGCAGCAGGCCCGGGCAGCCGCCCGGCCGCACGCAGGCTGCGCAGGCCGGCGCGCACCCGCACGGCCAGCTCGTCGGCCGCCTTGGTCGTGAACGTCAGCCCGAGGACCTGCTCGGGGTCGACGAGTCCGGACCCGACGAGCCACACCACGCGCGCGACCATCGTGGCCGTCTTGCCGCTGCCGGCGCCCGCCACCACGACGCCGGCCTCGAGCGGCGCCGTGACGACCGCGGCCTGCTCGTCGCTGAGGGGGCGACCGAGCACCTCCACCAGCTCGGCCAGGGGCAGCGCGGCGGACCGGACCTGCAGCCCGGTCACCGGGCGCTCCGCCTCATCGCAGCACCCCGTCGCCCTCGGGCCACGCGGGGCAGCTCGCGCGGACCGGGCAGGTGCGGGCGCAGTGCTCGTTGACCGTCGCCGGGAACTGGCTGCCGCTCATGCCGTCGACGACGCGCTGCACGAGCGCCTGCGCCCACTGCGGGTCGTCGTCGTCGTCCAGCGGTCGCTGGAGCTGCTCGTCGGCGGCGGCGCCCTTCTTCAGCTGGAGCAGGGCGGCGCCGCCGGGCTCGGTCAGGCCGTGCGACTCGGCAAAGGCGCCGAGGGCGACCGCCAGCTGGTAGACGCCGAGCTGCGGGTGGCGCGCCAGCTCGGACCGGCTCGGCTTGGTGCTGCCCGTCTTGAGGTCGACGACCACGGCCCGGCCGTCCTCGTCGCGCTCGAGCCGGTCGACCCGGCCCGAGAGCACGGCGCGCTCGCCGAAGGGCACCGCGACGGTGAGCTCGGTGCCGACGAGCTCGCGCCCGCCGGCGCGCTGCCAGTCGAGGAACTTGCGCAGCTGGGCCACCGCCTCCTCGCGCCGCCGGCGCACCGACCACGGCGCGCCGAGGTCGAGCTCGGGGAGCACCGCGTCGAGGCGGGCGGTCAGGGCGGCCTCGTCCAGCGCCTCGGCGCCGCTGCCGAGCTCGGCCAGGGCGTGGACCAGCGTGCCGACGACCTGCGCGGGTCCGGTGCTGCTCGACACGCCGACGGCGCTCTCGAGGAACCACCGCAGCGAGCAGGTGTCGAACGACTCCACCTTCGACGGCGACACGCGCACGCGCTCGCCCTCCCCGACGAGGGGGGCGTCGTCGGACAGCGGCGCCAGCCCCCACCACCGCTCCGGCGAGGCGGCGGCCACGTGGGGGACGTGCTCGGCGTCGAGCCGGGCCGCGAGCGCCAGGCGCCGGCAGGCCGCCTCGCGCAGCACCGGGTCGTCGCTCGTCGCCGCGACGTGCCGCAGCTCGGCGACCAGGCCGCTGCCCGTGAGCGGACGCCCGACGGCGCTGACGCGGTCGGGCAGGCCGACGCCGAGCTCCTCGACGAAGCGGCTCGGCCGGTCGTCACCCTCCCCGCCGGCCACCGCCGTCACGACCAGCCGCTCACGGGCGCGGGTGACGGCGACGTAGAACAGCCGTCGCTCCTCGGCGAGCAGCTCGGCCCGCCGCTCCGGCCCCGAGGACGGCTCGGCGGCGGCCCCCGAGCGCGCCGAGGCGACGGCGACCAGGTCGTCGGCCCCGAGCAGCGAGCCGCGCAGGCGCAGGTCGGGCCAGACGCCCTCCTGCACCCCGGCCACGACCACGAGCGGCCACTCCAGGCCCTTGCTGGCGTGGGCGGTCATGACGCGCACCGCGTCACCCTCCGGCGTGCGCTGCGCCAGCGTGTCGCCCGGGACCTCCTGGGCCTCCACGTCGTCGACGAAGCCCAGGACCGACGCGTGCGGCAGCCGGTCGACGTAGCGCGCAGCGGCGTCGAACAGGGCGAGCACGGCGTCGAGGGCGCGGTCGGCGACCGCTCCGCGCGCTCCTCCCCCGATGCTGTCGCGCTCGAGGCGGGACGCGAGACCGCTCACCTCCCACAGCGCCCACAGGACCTGCTCCGCGCTGCCCGTGCCGGCGGCCTCGCGCACGGCGGACACCAGCCGGAGCAGGCGGTCCAGCGGCTGACGGGCCCGGTCGGGCACGGTGAGCAGGGCCCGCCGGTCGAGCAGGAACGCCTCACGCAGCAGCACCTCGGAGGGGGCGTTGCCGCCGGCGGCGAGGTCGGCCTCGCGCAGGGCCCGGCGCAGGCGGCGCACCCCCAGCGCATCAGCCCGCACGAGCGGCCCGGTGAGCAGCGAGACGAGGTCGTCGGCCTCGACCTCGTCGGGCCGCAGCGCCGCCCGCAGGACGTCGAGCAGCGCGCGGACCAGGGGCTCCTCGACGAGCGGCAGCTCGTCGGCGGGGACCCCCACGGGGACGCCGGCCGCCAGCAGGCCGCGCCGCAGGACCGCCAGCGAGCGCGGTGTGGAGCGCAGCAGCACGGCCATGTCGGACCAGGCGAGCCCGTCGTGCAGGTGCGCCCGGCGCAGGACGTCGGCGATCAGCGCCGCCTCACCGGTGGGGGTGGCGGCGAGCAGGACCTCGACCCGGCCCTCGGCCCGCACGACCGTCGGATCGGGGCGCAGGTCACGGAACGACGCCGTCAGCCGGCCGGCGGGCAGGCGCCGGGCGACCGACCGGGAGGCGGCCAGCAGGGCCGGGCCGGACCGGCGGCAGGTGCGCAGCTCGACCACCGGGGCCGGCTGCCCGTCGGTGGTGCGGAAGGTCGCGGGCAGGTCGAGGATGCCGCGCACGTCGGCCCCGCGGAAGGCGTAGATGCTCTGGTCGGGGTCGCCCACGGCGATGAGGTCACGGCCGTCGCCGGCCAGGGCCTGCAGCAGGCGCACCTGGGCGGGGTCGGTGTCCTGGTACTCGTCGACGAGCACCACCGCCCGCGCGGCGCGCTCGCGCGCGCGCAGCTCGTCGTCGCTCTCCAGCAGGCCGGCCGCCGCGCGGACCAGGCCGCTGTGGTCGAGGACCTCGGCGGACGGGTCGAGCGCGAAGCGCCCCTCGTAGCCCTCGAGGAAGCGACCCGCCGCCACCCACTCGGGGCGGTCGAGCTCCTGGCCGAGCGCGGACAGCAGCGGGCCGTCGACGCCGCGCTCCTGGGCCCGCTGCAGCAGGTCGCGCAGCTCGCGGCGCAGACCGCGCAGGCGCAGGGCCGGCCGCAGGGCGGCCGGCCACCCCTCCGCGCCGTCGGCGAGCACCCCCTCCAGCAGGCGGGCCACCTCGAGGTCCTGCTCGGGTCCGGACAGCAGGCGCAGCGGCGGTCCGCCGGAGGCCGCGAGCTCCCGGCGCAGGAGGCCGTAGGCGTAGGAGTGGAAGGTCAGGGCGAGCGCACCCCGCGTCGTGCGGCCCAGCCGGGCCGTCACCCGCTCGCGCAGCTCCTGTGCCGCCTTGCGGCTGAAGGTCAGGACCAGCACCTGCTCGGGGGCCAGGCCGCGCCGCTGGACCCGGTCGACGACCGCCTCGACCAGCGTCGTCGTCTTGCCCGTGCCGGGACCGGCCAGGACCAGCAGCGGCCCACCGGGGTGGGCCACGACGCGCGCCTGCGCCTCGTCGAGCCGGGGCGCGCCGGACTGCCGGGGAGGGCGGCGGCGCAGGACGGGATCGCTCACACCGGCCATCCCAGCAGACGGCACCGACAGGACGGTCGGCGTCAGCGGCCGCCTGTGGAGTCCTGCCCGTCCCAGCGGGCGGCGGCCAGGTCGACCCGCTCGCCCTGCACGGGGCAGCCCTCCTCGACGAGCAGGACGAGCGCCTCGCGCAGGTACGGCTCCGCCGGCCGGCCGGAGGCCTGCACCACCCGCTGCCACGGCACCTCCCGGCCGTGCTCGCTCAGCACCGCGCCGACCGTCCGCGGGGAGCCGCGTCCCATCAGCTCGGCGACGTCGCCGTACGTCAGGACCCGTCCGGGCGGGATGCGGTCGACGACGTCGAGGACCGCCCGGGCGTACGGCGTCGGCCCGGTGCGGCGTCCGGCCCGGACCGCGAGGCCGACGGAGGACGTGGGGGCGCGCTTCACACGTACACAGTGGGGTATGGGAACCGCGGCAGCCTGGCTACCGACGACCGAGCCGACCCGTACGAGGAGGGACCGTGAGCTGCCAGCGGATCCTCCCGGGCGCGCTCCGCGGCGATGACCGGGTGCGCGAGAGCCACCACCTGCACCTCGACCCGCTGCCCCGGTTCGTCGCAGAGGCGCGGCACTTCGTGCTGCAGCACGCCCCCGACCTGCCGCCGGACACGCGCGACAGCCTGGTCCTGCTGACCAGCGAGCTGGTGACCAACGCGGTGCTGCACGCCCGCACGGCGATCGACCTCGGGATCACGATCGCCGACGACTCCATCGTCGTGACCGTCCACGACCTCGACCTCGCCCGGCCGGAGCAGGACCCCTACGCCGGGCGCGAGGGTGGGTGGGGCCTCGGGCTGGTGTCGGCGCTGGCGGAGGTGTCCTCGATGGACACCGATCCCGACGGCGGCAAGACCGCCTGGTTCCGCCTGCCACGCGCGGACGCGCCCGCCGTCCCGGACGGGGCCGCCGCCCGCGTCGACTCCCCCGGCAGCACGGCACCGTGAGCGAGCGCGCCGCCGGCGCACCGGACGACTCCGGTGCGCAGAGCGCCCCCGCGTCCGCCTCCTGGGCCGCAGTCGGCGGTGTCCTGCGCCTCGGAGAGGACGGCCACCGGACCGGTGCGTCGGTCAGCAAGCTCCTCACCGGCATCCGCGGCTTCGACCACATGTCGATGGGCGGCCTGCCGGCGCGGCGCGCCACGGTGGTGGCCGGTCAGTCCGGCAGCGCCAAGACGGTCTTCGCCGCGCAGTTCCTCGCCGAGGGCGTCCGACAGGGCCAGCCCGGGGTCTTCGTCACCCTCGAGGAACCGGCCTCGGACCTGAGGGCCAACCTGCGCACGCTCGGCATGGACGTCGAGTCGTGGGAGGCGGCGGGCGACTGGCGCTTCGTCGACGCCTCCCCCCTGGCCCGCCCCGACACGGGCGAGGGCCGCGTGCCGTACAGCGTGGAGACCCTCGCCGCGCAGGTCGGTCACGCCGTCGACGCCACCGGCGCCCAGCGGCTGGTGCTCGACAGCCTCAACGCCGTCCTGTCGTTGCAGGACGACGTCGCGACCGCGCGCCAGCTGCTGCGCTCGCTGATCTCCTCGCTGCGCAGGCTGGGGCTCACCGTCGTGCTGACCGTGGAGACGCCCGGCGACCCCGGCGGCACCCTCTCCCGCTACGGCGTCGAGGAGTTCGTGGCCGACAACGTCGTGCTGCTGCGCAACGTGCGCGAGGGGACGTTCCGCCGGCGCACCCTCGAGGTCCTCAAGATGCGCGGTGCGATGCACCACAAGGGCGACGTGGGCTTCACGATCGTGCCCGGCTCCGGCCTGGTGGCGCTGCCGGTGACCGCACCCAACCCGTCGACCAACCCCGGCGCCGAACGGGTGTCCTCCGGCAATCCCGGGCTCGACCGGCTGACCTCCGGCGGGCTCCCGCGCGGCTCGAGCACGCTGCTGTCGGGGCCGACGGGCACCGGCAAGACGCTGCTGGCCACCCAGTTCGCGGCGGACGGCGCTGCGAAGGGCGAGGGCGTCCTGCTCGTCGCCTACGAGGAGACCCGGGAGCAGGTGCACCGCAACGGGACCGCGCTCGGGCACGACTTCCGGGTCTACGAGCAGGAGGGACGCCTGCACGTCGTCTCGCTGTACCCCGAGGTCGCCTCGCTCGACGACCACCTGGTGGAGGTCCGCGCGCTGGTCGAGCGCTTCGCCCCGGGACGGCTGGTGATCGACAGCCTGTCGGCGCTGGAGCGGCTCGGGTCGCCGCAGGCCTACCGGGAGTTCGTGATCGGCATCACCTCGTACGCCAAGACCGTCGGGATGGCGTCGGTGATGACGGCGTCGTCACCGCACCTGGCCGGCACGACGTCGGTGACCGAGAGCCACATCTCCGGGCTGATCGACAGCATCGTCCTGCTGCGCCACGTGGAGACCTCCGGGCAGCTCGAGCGCGGCATCCTGGTGCTGAAGATGCGCGGCAGCGACCACGACCGCTCGATGCACCTGCTGTCGATGCGGGAGGGCCACCTGGTCGTCGGGGAGGCCTTGCCCGGCGTGCGCGGCTTCCTCAGCGGCCAGCCGCTCGACGCCGGCTGACCGACCGACCCGGCGGTGGGGACGCCGGCGGCCGGCGTCCCCGCGGGACACCGGCCGGCGGAGCAGACGGGACTAGTACGTCGGCAGCGAGGGGTCGACCTGCGCGGCCCAGGCCAGGACGCCGCCCTGCACGTGCACGCTGTTGCTCAGCCCGGCGGCCTTGAGCGCCGCGAGGGCCTCGGCCGAGCGGACGCCGCTCTTGCAGTGCAGGACGATCTCCTTGTCCTGCGGCAACGACGCGAGCGCCGCGCCGCTGAGGATCTCGCCCTTGGGGATGAGCACCGCACCCGGGATGGCGACGATCTCGTACTCCGCCGGCTCGCGGACGTCGACGAGCAGGAAGTCGTCACCGCGGTCCATCTTGGCCTTGAGCTCGGTGGCGAGGATGGTGCTGCCGGCGGCGGCCTCCTGCGCCTCCTGCGAGACGACGCCGCAGAAGGCGTCGTAGTCGATGAGGTCGGTGATCGTCGGGTTCTTGCCGCACAGCGGGCACTCCGGGTCCTTGCGGACGCGGATCTTGCGGTACTCCATCTCGAGCGCGTCGTAGACCACCAGCGAGCCGACCAGCGGCTCGCCGATCCCGGTCAGCAGCTTGATCGCCTCGGTCGTCTGGATCGAGCCGATGGACGCGCACAGGACACCCAGCACGCCGCCCTCGGCGCAGCTCGGGACCATGCCGGGCGGCGGGGGCTCGGGGTACAGGCAGCGGTAGCAGGGCGCGTCCGCGCCGGGAGCCGTGGGCCAGAAGACCGACGCCTGGCCGTCGAAGCGGTAGATCGAGCCCCAGACGTACGGCTTGCCGAGCAGGAACGCCGCGTCGTTGACCATGTAGCGCGTCGCGAAGTTGTCGGTGCCGTCGACGATGAGGTCGTACTGCGCGAAGATCTCCATCACGTTGGTGGAGTCCAGGCGCTCCTGGTGCAGCACCACCTCGACCAGCGGGTTGATCTCGCGCACCGAGTCGCGCGCGCTCTCGGCCTTGGGCCGGCCGACGTCGCTCTGCCCGTGGATGACCTGGCGCTGGAGGTTGCTCTCGTCGACGACGTCGAAGTCGACGATCCCGAGCGTCCCGACACCTGCGGCGGCGAGGTACATCAGGGTGGGGCTGCCCAGGCCGCCCGCGCCGACGGCGAGCACCCGCGCGTTCTTCAGTCGCTTCTGCCCGTCCATCGCCACGTCCGGGATGATCAGGTGGCGGCTGTAGCGCATGACCTCGTCACGGGTCAGCGCGTCAGCCGGCTCGACGAGCGGCGGCAGCGGCACGGGAACTCCTCGCAGGGCTTGGCAACGCGTACGTCGAAGGACAAGCACCCGCCGCGCGCGGTTCTTCCCCGGGCGGCCGCCGTCGGTCAGGGGTACGGCCAGGAGTTCGCGACGCAGCCGTCCAGGCCCTTGCTCTGCTGCAGCATGACCGGCGCCCGCTGCCCCGTCCCCGGACAGGGCTCGTGGCCCCGGCCCAGGACGTGGCCCACCTCGTGGTTGACGAGGTAGGCGCGGTAGTCGGCGAGACCGCCGCCGTAGGCGTCCGCGCCGGTCAGCCACCGGGCGGAGTTCAGGACCGCCCGGCTCCCGCTGGCGCACGAGAAGTAGCCGTTGGTCCGCAGCGGTGCGCACAGGCCGTCCGCGGTCGTGGGGCTGGCCAGCGTCACCCGGAACACGACGTCCCCGCCGGACACCCGGCGCACCGCCCGCCGCCCGCCGGCTCCCCACGAGCGCGGGTCGGTCAGCACCCGGTCGACCTCGCGGGCGAAGGCCCGGGCGTCGACGCCGAGTCCGCCCTCGACCTCCACGACGTACGCCGTGGGCGCGCCAGGGCCGGACACCGGACCCGCACCGGGCACCACCGACAGGACACCGTCGCCCCGCTCGACGACCGGGGTGGGAGCCGGTGGAGGCGGCGGGCTCGGCGACTCGCGAGCAGCGGGTGGAGGGGACGCGGCGGGGGACGGGCCGGCGGGCGTGCTCGCGACGTCGACGGCCCGTGCGGCGTTGGTCGGAGCAGCCTGCGGCGTGCATGCCGCGGCCCCGGTCGCGGCGACGCCGGCGACGAGCGCTGCGCGCAGGACGAGCGGGATCGGCACGCTGCCAGGCTCGCACGACCCGGACGGCAGGCGTGCGTGCCCCGCTGACGGGGAAGGAGGTCGGACGAGGAGAGGAGCCGACCATGAGCGGTATCGACAAGCTGAAGAACAAGGCCCAGGAGGCCACCGGCACGGGCAAGGAGCACGTCGGACGGGCGACCGGCGACGAGCAGCTGGAGGCCGAGGGTCACCGCGACCAGGCCGCCGGCAACCTCAAGCAGGCCGGCGAGAAGGTCAAGGACGTCTTCAAGCAGTAGTCCACGTCCGAGCAGTCCTGCACAGCGCGAGGCCGGGCCCGTCGGGCCCGGCCTCGTCGCGCGTGGAGGGACTCGTCCGCTCAGGCGCCGGGCGCCCGTGCCCCGAGCTCCTCGAGCATGCCCAGGAACGCGCGTGCGACCGTCTCCGGCCGCTCCATCTGGGCGACGTGCCCGACCCCCGGCAGCACCAGCAGGCGCACGTCGGGGAACGTGCGCGCCGCGCGGGGCGCGATCCCGACGTCGACCAGCCGGTCCCGGTCGCCCCAGACGAGCAGCGTGGGGGCCTGCACCGCCGCGGCCCGGGCCCAGGGCGAACGGGGCCCGCGCACGAGGTAGGAGCCGACCAGGCCGCGCAGGGAGGCGGTGAAGGCGTCCTGGGAGTGGGTCAGCCCGTTGCGCCGCCGCACCTCCTCCGCCGCCTCGGCCAGGCGCACCGGGGGGATCGTCGAGGGGTCGCCGTAGCAGAGCTCCAGGACGGCCCGCGCCCGGCGCTCGGGGCTCTGCGCAGCCAGCCGCCGGGTGGCCAGGGCGGCCAGGCCGGGCAGCAGCAGCAGGGGCAGCCGGGGGTCGCTGCCCTCGGTGCGCCGCAGGTTGGGCAGCGCCGGCGAGACCAGCGTCAGGGTCCGTACGAGGTCGGGCCGGTCGGCCGCGACCCGGGTCGACACCGCGCCGCCGAGCGAGTTGCCGAACAGGTGCACCGGCCCGCGTCCGCTGCCCTCGAGGTGGGCGATGACGGCGCGCGCGTGCGCACCCACGGTGTAGCGCCCGCCCGGCGGCGGCGCGGAGAAGCCGAACCCGGGCAGGTCGACCGCCTCGCTGCTGACCGCCCCCTCGAGCAGCCCCATGAGGTCGGTCCAGTTGGTGGCCGACCCGCCCAGCCCGTGCACGAACAGCCCGGGCTCGCGCCCGTCCGGTCCGCGCCGGACGTGCAGCGCGCCCACCTGCCGGCCGGGCCACATGGGCCGTACGTCGGGCGTGTCCGGCAGCGGCCGCTCCGACGACCTCACCGGATGCCTCACGAGGCCTCTCCCGCGCGACCCGAGGACGCGCCGGGGGCGAGGGTGCGACCGCTGCGGACCAGCGTCGTGGCCGCGTCGCCGACCGCCGTGAGCGTGCCGTCCTCGACGAGCACGCCGGACTGCTCCGGGATCCCGAGGACGGTGACGTCGCCCGGAACGACGGCCTCGACGGCGTCGAGCCAGTCCGCCCGGCCGCCGGTCCAGTGCGGCACGACGAGCAGGTCCTCGACGACGCCCAGGCCCCGCTCCACGGCCGGGCGCGCGCCGCGGGACCGGTCGGGCAGCACCGTCCAGCCCCCGAGCACCATGGCGCCCGCGCTCGAGCCCGACACCACGCCCCCGTCGGCGAGCAGGTCGCGGACCACCGCGTCGACGCCGGTGGCCCGCAGGCCGTCGAGCAGGCGGGTCGGCGAGCCGCCGGGCAGCACCAGCAGGCGGGCCCGCCGCAGCACCGCGACGGCCGCCTCCCGGTCCTCCCGCGCGTCCGGCGCGGCGACGACGTCGGCCGCGCCGAGGCTGCGGAAGTGGCGCACGCCGTTGTCGCTGGCCGTGCGGTAGTCCGCCCCCACCGCGCCCGCCAGTGCCGTGACGACCACCGGTCCGTCGGCGCGGGCCAGCAGGTCGGCGTCCATGACCCGGCACCGGGGGCCGAACTCCGCGCCTCCCTGCAGGCACACCGGTCCGGTCACCGGCGAGAGGCTAGCCGCCGCAGCGCAGTCGCCTCCTGCCGCGACCCGCGACCCCCGATCCGCGCGGACCGCCGGGTCAGGCGGACTTGCGGGCGCGCTTGGCGGGCTTGTCCTCCGCCGCGTCCGCCTTGTCCGCCGTCTCGGCCGCGGACGCCTTCGTCGGGGCCTTCCGAGCGCCCGCCTTCGTCGTGCCGGCCTTCGCCGCGCCCGCCTTCCGCGCGCCCGCCTTGGTCGTGCCGGCCTCGTCGGCCGCTGCCTTGCGAGCAGCCGCCTTCGCGGGCGCCTTGGCCGCCGGGGCCTTGCGCCCAGCGGCCTTCGCCGGCGCAGCCTCCGGGGTCTCCCCAGCCTCCGCCGCCTGCGGGGTCCCCGCCCCCTCCGCAGCAGCCGCGTCGGCCCCGTCCTCCCCGTCGCCGGCCCCGCCTCCGTCGGCCTCGGCCACCCCCGACGCGCCCTTCTTGGCCGCCTCCACCGAGGCCCGCAGCGCCGCCATCAGGTCGACCACCGTGCCGGTCGTCGGCTGCGACTCGCTCGGCGCCACGACCTCGCGGCCCTCGACCTTGGCCTCGATCACCGCCTGCAGCGCCTCGCGGTACTCGTCCTTGTACTGGGAGGCGTCGAACTCGCCGGTGAGCGTCTCGATCAGGCTGCCCGCCATGGCCAGCTCCTGCGGCCGCACCTCGACGTCCTCGTCGAGGAACCCGAAGTCGGGCGCGCGGACCTCGTCCGGCCAGAGCATCGTCTCCAGCACGAACACGCCGTCGCGGACCCGCAGCGCGGCGAGCGACTCGCGGTTGCGCAGCGCCACCTTCACCACGGCGACCTTGCCGGACTGCTCGAGCGCGTCGCGCAGCAGGACGTACGGCTTCACGCCCGCCTTGTCGGGCTCGAGGTAGTAGCTCTTCTCGAAGAAGATCGGGTCGAGCTCCTCGAGCGGCACGAACTGCAGCACGTCGATCGCGCGGTTGGTGGTGAGCGGCAGGTCCTTGAAGTCCTCGTCGGTGAGCACCACGGTCTCGCCGCTGGACAGCTCGTAGCCCTTGGCGATGTCGCCGTACGACACCTCCTCGCCGTCGACGGCGGCCACCCGCTTGTACTTGATGCGGCTGCCGTCCGAACGGCGGACCTGGTGGAAGGACACGTCCTTCTGCTCCGTCGCGCTGTAGAGCTTCACCGGGATGGTGACCAGCCCGAAGCTGATGGCGCCCTTCCAGATGGACCGCATCAGCGTCCCCTTCGTCCCATGCCCGCGGGGCCCTCCCCCGCTGAGCGTACGAGGCTGATCAACCCCGGAGGAGCGGGGCGTCCTCGGCGGCCGGCGACGGCGCTCCGGACTCGAAGCGCGCCAGGCCCAGCGCCCCGGCCAGGGCGAGGACGAAGCCGACGACCGCGAGCGGCACGAGGCCGGCCCGCACACTGTCGCCGAGGAACAGCCCGGCGACGGCGGGCACGACGGTCTGCGTGATGACCATGGCGGCGGTCGCGGTGGTCACCGAGCCGCGCTGCATGGCGGCCGAGTAGACGAGGTAGGCGGTGCTGCCGGCCAGGACGAGGACGTACGCGACCGGCGCGGCCAGCAGGCCCAGGTCGATCTCGGGCAGCAGCCGGGCGCAGACCGCCACGATCCCGAAGCCGGTGCCGGCGAGCAGCCCGAGCAGGACGGTGCCGACGGCGCCGGGGACCCGTCGCACGGCCACCGCCACGGCCGTCACGAGCACGACCGCGCCCAGCAGCAGCGCCGGTGTGCCCGGCTCGACCGCGGAGGGCTCACCCTCGGTCGCCGTGGGCGCCAGCAGCACCAGGCCCACGACGACGAGCGCCACGGCGACCCACTGCCCGCCGGCGAGCCGCACCCGGAAGACCCGGACGGACAGCAGTGCGGTGACCGCGACGCTGCCGGCGATGACGGCCTGCACGAGGAACAGCGGCAGCGACTGCAGGGCGACGATGTGCAGCAGGAACCCCAGGCCGTTCAGGACGAGCGCCGCCAGGAAGGTGCGCTGCGCAGCCAGCCGCAGCAGCAGCCTCGGGTCGAGCACCTCGACGTCGGTGGCCCGCGAGGTCGCGAGGGCCTGCAGGACGGCGGCGATCCCGAACAGCACCATGGCGCCGACGGCGCACAGCAGGGACAGGATCATCGGCGAGCGGCCGGGCGGGTCCTCACACGCCCTCGAGCGCCCGCGCGACCACCGGCGCCTCGCGCCGCGCGGTGCGGCGTCGGTGCTCGAGGAACAGGCTGAGCCCGCAGTAGTAGACGATGTAGGCCAGCGAGGCGGCGAGCAGCAGCGGGTCGGGCGAGGGCAGCTGCGCGACGATCACCGCGTAGAGCACGAGCCACGCAGCGGAGAACACGAGCGTCGGGGTGCGCAGCACGAGCATCCGCGACGGGTAGATGTAGCCGACCGGGACGAGCACCAGCAGCGCGCAGACGACCACGATCGTCGAGACGACCGCCGGCGTCAGGTCCATCGCGATGGCGTAGAAGGCCACGACGTTCCAGTAGCTCGGGAAGCCGAGGAAGAAGTGGTCGTCGGTCTTGGCGTCGACCCGGCAGAACTGGTAGCTCGAGGCGATCAGCGGGAGCGCGGCGACGACCGTGCCGGCGTTGCCTGCGGGCAGGTAGCCGCTCTGCAGCAGCAGCACCATCGGCGCGAAGACGTAGGTCAGGTAGTCGACGATGTTGTCGAGCAGCGCCCCGTCGAACCAGGGCAGCCGCTCCTTGACGTCGTAGCGGCGGGCGAGCATGCCGTCGGTGCCGTCGATCACCAGGGCGGCGAGCCCGAGCCACAGGGCGCGGGCGACGTCGCCCTCCACGGCGGCCAGCACGATGAGCAGGGCGAGGACCGCCCCCGTGGCGGTGTAGCCGTGCACGCCCCAGCTGCGCACCCCGGACCACGACCAGCTCGATGTCATCGTGTCCGTCCGGTCCTCGGGGCTGGGGGTCGTCGACAGCCCCGATCGTCGCACCGGGGTCCCACAACTGTGCCCCACAGCGGGCCCGGCACGCAGCCCGCGCCGGAAACTGCCCTCGTCGGGCCCGTCACGACCGGGTAGGGACGCATCGTGCCTCCCGACCCGGCCCCCGACGGGGACGTCCCGCACCGGCTGGCCGACGACCGGCGTCCCGTCGGGCGGACGCCGCTCCCGCGCGACCTGCGTCCCATGCTGGCCACGGCCGGCGCGCTGCCCGCCGACGACGACGGGTGGGCGTACGAGGTGAAGTGGGACGGCGTGCGCGCTCTGGTGGCGGTGGAGGACGGGCGGGTCACGCTCACCTCCCGCAACGGCAACGACGTCAGCTCGTCCTACCCGGAGCTGCGCGGGCTGGGGCCGCAGCTGGGCTCGACCGCGGTGCTGCTCGACGGCGAGGTGGTCGCCTTCGACGGGGCCGGTCGCGCCGACTTCGGCCGCCTCCAGTCGCGCATGCACGTCGCCGGCCCGAGCGCCGGGCTGCGGCGGTCCACGCCGGTGCACCTGCTGGCCTTCGACGTGCTGCACCTGGACGGGACGGCGCTGCTGGACCGCAGCTACGACGAGCGGCGGTCGGCGCTCGAGGGCCTGGGCGTCGAGGGCGAGCACTGGTCGGTGCCGCCCGCCTTCCTGGGCGGGGGCGCCGCGGTGATGGAGGCCACCCGCGCGCAGGGCCTGGAGGGCGTCGTGGCCAAGCGGCGCAGCTCGACCTACCTCCCCGGCCGGCGCAGCGACTGCTGGCTCAAGCTCAAGCACGTGCGCCGCACCTCGGCGGTCGTCGCCGGGTGGCAGCCGGGCGGCGGCGGTCGGGCCGGGCGCATCGGCTCACTGCTGCTGGGCGTGCACGGGCCGGGCGGTCTGGAGTTCGCCGGGCACGTCGGCACCGGCTTCACCGCCGCCACCCTGGCGATGCTCGCCGCGCGCCTCGCGCCGCTGCGCCGCGAGGGGTCGCCGTTCCCGGCGCCCGTCCCCCGCGAGCACGCGCGGACCGCCGTCTGGGTCGAGCCGCAGCTGGTGGTCGAGGTGGAGTACACCGCCTGGACGCGCGACGGCCGCCTGCGGCACCCGTCGTACAAGGGCCTGCGCGACGACGTGCCCGCGCAGGACGTCCTGCGCGAGGAGCGGGACGACGCGGCCGGGCCGGTCAGCGGCTCGGGTCGGCCGTGAGCGGCACGCGGATCGCCGTGGACGTCGACGGCCGCCAGGTCGTCCTGTCCAACCTCGACAAGGTGCTCTACCCCGCCGTCGGCTTCACCAAGGCGCAGGTCCTGGACTACTACACGCGCATCGCCCCGGTCCTGCTGCCGCACCTCGCCGGGCGGGCGCTGACCCGCAAGCGCTACCCCGACGGCGTGCAGGGGCAGGTCTTCTTCGAGAAGAACGCACCGCGCGGCACGCCCGAGTGGGTGCGCACCGAGCGCCTGCCCTCGCCGGGGTCGAGCAAGCAGCGGGAGACGATCGACTACGTCGTCGTGGACGACCTCGCCACGCTCGTGTGGACCGCGAACCTGGCCAGCCTCGAGCTGCACACCCACATGTGGCGGGTCGACCGGGACGCTCCCGACCTCGTCGTCTTCGACCTCGACCCGGGTCCGCCGGCGACGATCGTCGAGTGCTGCCGGGTCGCCTGCCTGCTCCGGCCGCTGCTGGAGGCCGACGGGCTCGTGCCGCTGGCCAAGACGTCGGGCAGCAAGGGCCTGCAGCTGTACGCCCGCGCCGACGGCCTCGGCTCCAGCGAGCAGACGTCGGCGTACGCCAAGGGCCTCGCCCAGCGGCTGGAGAAGGCGGAGCCCGACCTCGTCGTGCACCGGATGACCAAGGCGCTGCGGGACGGGAAGGTGCTCGTCGACTGGTCGCAGAACAGCGCCGCCAAGACCACGGTGTCGGTCTACAGCCTGCGCGCGCGCGACCGCCCGACGGTGTCGGCCCCCGTCACGTGGGACGAGGTCGAGGCCTGCGCCTCGCCGGACGACCTCGTCTTCGACAGCGACGACGTGCTCGCGCGCGTCGCCCGCTCCGGCGACCTGTTCGCGCCGCTGCTCGGCTGACGCCTCGGGCGCCACCCCGACCCTGGTGCGACCGGCCGGTCAGGGGCAGGCTGCGGGTGGCTCCGTTGCGGTCCGGGTACGGGCCGCGGCACCCGTACACCGCGACACCGATGCCAGGAGGACGACGACGTGACCGGAGTGCCTGCCGACCGGCTCAGCGACGAGGACCTCGAACGCGAGCTCAAGCACCTGCACGAGACCCGGCACGACACGTTCCTGCACGGCAGCGAGGACGCGCTGCAGTTCCACACCGCCCGCACGACCGAGCTCGAGGAGGACTACCTGCGGCGCAACCCCGACCGGGTCATCGACGCCCGCCGCACGCGGCACGGCTCGCGCGAGCTGTCCGGGCAGGACACGTGAGCGCCGAGCTGTCCGGGGCGGTGCCCGCCGAGGACCTCGCCGAGCAGGGCGCGGCGCCACCGGCCCCCGACCTCGCGGTGCCGCTCGAGGCGGTCGACGCCGACGTGCTCGAGCAGGCCGCCGACACCGGTCCCACCGCACGGGTCGTGCGGAGCGACCTGCCGCTCGAGGCCGACCCCGCCGACGCCGCCGAGCAGTCGGTCGAGGTCGAGCTCGACGAGGACGAGCGCCGTTAGGCGCGCCGTTATGGTCTGGGCGTGACGACCACCGAGGAGGCCCGCGGCCGCGCGCCGCGTGGCGTACGGCTGGCCCGTCCCGCCCGCCGCAAGCAGCTGCTGGGCGCGGCCCAGGAGCTGTTCGTCGCCCACGGCTACCACGCCGCAGCGATGGACGACATCGCCGAGCGCGCCGGTGTCAGCAAGCCGGTGCTCTACCAGCACTTCCCGAGCAAGCTCGAGCTCTACTGCGCGCTGCTCGACCAGCACGCCGAGCACCTGCAGCAGAAGGTGCGCGCGGCGCTCGGCTCCACGACCGACAACCACTCCCGCGTCGCGGCGTCCGTCGCCGCCTACTTCGACTTCGTCGACGGCGAGGGCACGCCGGCCGAGGGCGCCTTCCGCCTGGTGTTCGAGAGCGACCTGCGCAACGACCCGGCCGTCCGCGAGCGCGTCGAGCGGATGACCCGCGGCTGCGCGGACGCGATCGCCGAGACCATCGCGCACGACACCGGCTACCGCGCCGAGGAGGCGCAGCTGCTGTCGATCGGGCTCACCGGGCTGATGGAGGTCAGCGCCCGCTGGTGGCTGACCTCGCCCGACCGCATCCCCAAGGAGCGCGCCGTCGAGCTGCTGCTCGGCCTGGCCTGGCGCGGCATCTCGGGTTCGCCCCGCGCCGTCTGAGCGGGTTGCGCCTGTGGCGTACGCCGGCGCCGGGTCGCCGCCCACGCACTAGCGTGGGCGCTTCGCCCCTCGACAGTCAGGAGTCCTCCGTGGAGGTCAAGATCGGCGTGCAGTTCGCGCCGCGCGAGCTCAGCCTCGAGAGCAGCCAGTCGCCGGAGGAGGTCGCTCAGGCCGTCTCCGAGGCCCTGCGTGCCGACCTCGGCGTGCTCACCCTGGTCGACGAGAAGGGCCGTCGCGTCCTGGTCCCGGCCGACAAGCTGGCCTACGTCGAGATCGCCGAGACCGAGCAGCGGCGGGTCGGCTTCGGGGCTCTGTGAGACCGGTCGGCTGAGGAGTCCCCGGGACCGTCCACCCGACGTCGCCGTACGGCGTGCGGTGGCTCCGCAGGTGCCGGTGTCAGCGCCGCGCCGGGCCAGCGCCGGGCCAGGACGAGCAGGGTCGAGCCCGGTCCGCTCGAGCTCCGGCAGCTCGTCCAGGACCGAGGTCCGGGACAGCTGCGAGAAGCGCTCGAGCAGGAAGGCGACGCGCACCTGCAGAGGGTGCGAGGCGGCGCTCACAGGGCGCGAGCGGGAGCCTCCGATCGGGTGAAAGCGGCTGTGACCAGCGCAACCACAGGTTCAGCGATCGTGCAAGTGGGCACAACGGCGTCGACCGGGCGTTCGCCCGAGACAACGAGGAGGATCCATGATCGGCACCATCATCGGGATGATCATCATCGGCGCCATCGCGGGCTTCCTGGCCCGTGCCCTGGTGCCCGGCAAGGACTCCATGAGCATCCCGGCGACCATCCTGCTCGGCATCGTCGGCTCGTTCGTGGGTGGCTTCCTGGCGTCGCTGATCTTCAACAGCGGCTCCGGCTCCCTGCTCCGGCCCAGCGGCCTGATCGGCTCCGTCATCGGCGCGATCATCGCTCTGCTCGTCTACAACATGGCGACCCGCGGCAGCCGCAGCTCCACGCGCTCGCGCCTGTAGCTCTCGCGAGCTCCTGTCGGAGGCCGGTCACCCTCAGGGTGACCGGCCTCCGTCGTGTCCGGAGCGTGTCGCGGGCGTCGTGCCCGCGACTCAGGACGGCTGCAGGCCGAGCGCCTTCATCCGAGCGGTGTGGTTGTCGGTCAGCCGCGAGAGCAGCCGCGCGACGCCGGCGAGGTCGCCGCTGCCGCCGACCAGCAGCCCGGTGAGCGCGTCGCGCTCGACCGCCACGCGCTGGGCCTGGATGAGCGCCTCCCCCACGAGCCGACGGGCCCACAGGGCGAGCCGCCCGGCGACCGCGGGGTCGCGAGCCGTCGCCTCGTGCACCTTGGCCACGGCGAACGACGCCTGCCCGGTGTCGGCCAGGGTGTCCAGGACGAGCTCGCGGGTCCTGCCCTCCGGCAGGAAGGCCGCCACCTCGCGGTAGAAGTCGGTGGCCAGACCGTCGCCGACGTAGGCCTTGATGATGCTCTCCAGCCAGTCGTTCGGCGGCGTCAGGTCGTGGAAGCCGTCGAGCGGGGCGACGAACGGCCGCATCGCCTCCTCCGGGTCGACGCCCGAGCTGCGCAGGTGCTCGGACAGGCAGCGGTAGTGCTCGAACTCGGCGGCGGCCATGCTCGCCAGGGCGTGCTTGTCGGCGATCGTCGGCGCGAAGCGGGCATCGGTCGCCAGGCGCTCGAACGCGGTCAGCTCGCCGTACGCCAGGACGCCCAGCAGGTCCACGGTCGCCGGGTCGAGCTGGGGCGTCGGCGCTGCGGTCATGGCGCCGATCCTGCCGCACCGCCGACCTGGCCGGCGGCCCGGTAGGCTGCGCGCGTGGAGTGGCGATCGCCGCTCCGGACCCGTGTGCGTGGACCGCTCTCCTGTCGCGGCGCGCCGGCCGACCCGCCCTGCACCGCAGGCCCGTCGGCCGCTGCCAGCCCGCTGTGCCGTCGGTCGGCGCGACGTACGAGAGGCACGACGCTGACTGCTCCCGACACACCCCAGGCCGAGAACGGCTTCGCCGCGCTCGGCGCCCTGCCCGAGACCGTGACGGCGCTCGAGCGGATGGGCATCACCACCCCCTTCGCCATCCAGACGATGACCCTGCCGATCGCCCTGAGCGGCCACGACCTCATCGGCCAGGCCCGTACCGGCACCGGCAAGACCCTGGGCTTCGGCGTGCCACTGCTGCAGCGCATCACGAGCGTCGGCGAGGGCGGCGCGGCCGATCGTCCCGGCCTGCCGCAGGCGCTGGTCGTGGTGCCGACCCGCGAGCTCGCCGTGCAGGTGTCCAAGGACCTCGAGAACGCCGGCAGCGTGCGCTCGATCCGGGTCCTCACCATCTACGGCGGACGCGCGTTCGAGCCGCAGGTGGAGACCCTGCGCAAGGGCGTCGACGTCGTGGTCGGCACCCCCGGCCGCCTGCTCGACCTCGCCCGGCAGGGTCACCTCGACCTCTCGGCCGTGCGCGTCCTGGTCCTCGACGAGGCCGACGAGATGCTCGACCTGGGCTTCCTGCCCGACGTCGAGCGGATCCTCGAGCAGCTGCCGACCGAGCGCCAGACGATGCTGTTCTCGGCCACCATGCCGGGCCCGGTCGTGACGATGGCGCGCCGCTTCATGCGCCAGCCGACGCACATCCGCGCCGAGGAGCCGGACGAGAAGCGCACCGTCCCCAACACCAAGATCGTCGTCTACCGCGCCCACTCGATGGACAAGGGCGAGGTGCTCGCGCGCATCCTGCAGGCCGAGGACCGCGGCCTCACGATGGTCTTCTGCCGCACCAAGCGCACCTGCGACAAGGTGGCCGCCGACATGGCCGAGCGCGGCTTCGCCGCCGCCGCCGTCCACGGCGACCTCGGTCAGGGCGCCCGCGAGCAGGCGCTGCGGGCCTTCCGCTCGGGCAAGATCGACGTGCTCGTCGCGACGGACGTGGCTGCCCGCGGCATCGACGTCCAGGACGTCACGCACGTCATCAACTACCAGTGCCCCGACGACGCGAGCACCTTCCTGCACCGCATCGGGCGTACGGGCCGGGCCGGCGCCAGCGGCGTCGCCGTGACGTTCGTCGACTGGGACGACGTCCCCAAGTGGGGCCTGATCGACAAGGACCTCGACCTGGGCATCCCGCAGCCGCAGGAGACCTACAGCTCCTCGCCGCACCTGTTCGCCGACCTGGGCATCCCGGTCGGCACGAAGGGCACGCTGCCGCGCTCGGCGCGGGTGCGCGCGGGGCTCGAGGCCGAGGAGGTCGAGGACCTCGGCGAGACCGGCCGGCGTCGCCCGGCGGCCGCGTCCCCGCGAGCCGGCGGACGCAGCACCGGCCGGGAGCGCGGCGGTAAGC
>CADCUB010000116.1 GCA_902805775.1 uncultured Frankineae bacterium
CGGCGCTCAGCACGCTCGCGCTGCTCGCGCGCCTCCTCGGCGCGCTCCTGGGCCTGACGTGCGGCGCGCTCCTGGGCCCGCTGGGCGTCGCGTGCGCGGCGCTCGGCGTCCTTGGCCGCCTTGCGCCCGTCGTCGGAGCGGCCCTTGCCGCCGCCCTTGTTCTTGTTCTTGTTCTTGCCCTCGCCGCGGTTGGCCGCCGTGACCGTCCCGGACAGGCAGCCCACGGTGCAGGTCCCTGTCGCCTGCACCGGACCCACCGGCAGCAGCAGGGTCGCGCCCAGCACGCCCACCCCGAGGGTTGCTGCCAGGCGGGACCGACGGCGCTGATCGCTGTTCATGCGACTCTCTCTTCCCGGCCCCGGTCCGACGAAGCGGGACGTGGGCAGCGGCACACGGACGTACGCGAAAGGGTGAAGCTCGTGCTCGGGCGTCACCCACGTCGCTGGGGCATCATGGTGCCACGCGGAGACGGTGCAGTCCCGGGTCGTCCAGGGGCAGGACAAGGGACTTTGAATCCCTGAACGGAGGTTCGATTCCTCCCCCGGGAGCCCCGCCCCGTCCCCGGTACAGTCTCCCCCGCGTCGGCACTCGGCGCACGCCCGCCGCGAGGAGCCCGCCGTGACCGAGCCGCGGCTCGCAGCCGTCGTCGTCCTCGCTGCCGGTGAGGGAACCCGGATGCGCAGCGCCACCACCCCCAAGGTGCTGCACACCCTGTGCGGCCGGACCCTGCTGGGCCACGTGGTGGGCGCAGCGCGCGGGCTGTCGCCCCGCCACCTCGTCGTCGTCGTCGGTCACGCCCGCGAGGCGGTCACCGAGGCACTGGCCCGGACCGATCCGGGTGCGCGGCCGGTCGTGCAGGAGGAGCAGCTCGGCACGGGTCACGCCGTGCGCGTCGCCCTGGCAGCGCTGAGCGAGCAGGTCGGGCCGCTCGACGGCACCGTGGTGGTCGTCCCCGGTGACGCGCCCCTGCTGACGACGGCGACGCTGTCGGCGCTGGTCGACCGCCACGCGGAGGCCGGCGCCGCGACCACCTTGCTCACCGCCGTCCTGGACGACCCGACGGGCTACGGCCGCGTCGTCCGCGACGCCGACGGGGCCGTCACGTCCGTGGTCGAGCACAAGGACGCCGACGAGCCGACGCGCGCGCTCCGCGAGGTCGCCACCAGCGTCTACGCCTTCGACGCGGCCCGGCTCGGGGAGGCGCTCGCCTCGCTGACCACCGACAACGCGCAGGGCGAGCAGTACCTCACCGACGTCGTCGGCCTGCACCGCTCGGCCGGGCTGCCGGTGGCCGCCGCGGTGGCGCAGGACCCCGGCGAGACGATGGGCGTCAACGACCGGGTGCAGCTGTCGCAGGCACGCCGGCTGCTGCGCGACCGCCTCGTCGAGCAGCACATGCGCGCCGGCGTCACGGTCGTCGACCCGCTGACCACCTGGGTGGACGTGCAGGTGGAGCTCGCCGCCGACGTCGTGCTCGAGCCCGGCTGCTCCCTGCAGGGCGCGACGCGGGTGGCTGCCGGTGCCGTGGTGGGTCCCGACACGACGCTGGTCGACTGCGTGGTCGGCGAGGGGGCCTCCGTCGTCAGGTCGCACTGCCTCGGCGCCGAGATCGGCACGGGCGCCGACGTCGGGCCCTTCGCCTACCTGCGGCCGGGCACCCGCCTGGGCGCCCGCAGCAAGGCCGGCGCCTTCGTCGAGGTCAAGGCCAGCACGGTCGGGGAGGGCAGCAAGGTGCCCCACCTGTCCTACGTCGGCGACACCACGATCGGCGCCGGCAGCAACCTCGGCGCCGCCACCGTCACCGTCAACTACGACGGCCGCGACAAGCACCGGACGACGATCGGCGACGGCGTCCGGGTCGGCAGCGACACGATGCTCGTCGCGCCCGTGCACATCGGCGACGGTGCCTACACCGCGGCCGGCTCGGTCATCACCTCCGACGTGCCGGCCGGTGCGCTCGGCGTGGGACGGGCGCAGCAGCGCAACATCGAGGGCTGGGTCGCGCGCAGGCGGGGCACCCCGCCCTCCGCACCGGCCGAGCAGCGGGACTCCGTCGACCAGCAGGGGACAGCGCCATGAGCGGGATCACGATGGACAGCCGCAAGAACCTGCAGCTGTTCTCCGGGCGGGCCTACCCGCAGCTGGCCGCCGACATCGGGACGGCCCT
Organism: uncultured Frankineae bacterium; assembly: GCA_902805775.1. Lineage (GTDB taxonomy): Bacteria > Actinomycetota > Actinomycetes > Mycobacteriales > SCTD01 > SCTD01. The sequence goes on from CADCUB010000116.1 coordinate 2,168, forward strand.
CGGCGTCGCTCCGGTGCCCACGGACGCCTACGAGTTCTCGAACGGCGAGATCTTCGTGCGCTTCCAGGAGTCGGTGCGCGGGTCGGACGCCTTCGTCGTCCAGAGCATCACCTCGCCGGTCAACACCTGGCTCATGGAGACCCTGCTCATGGTCGACGCCCTGAAGAGGGCTTCCGCCAAGCGGATCACGGTGGTGCTGCCCTTCTACCCCTACGCCCGCCAGGACAAGAAGCACCGCGGCCGCGAGCCCATCAGTGCCCGCCTGGTCGCCGACATGTTCCGCACGGCCGGGGCCGACCGCCTGATGACCGTCGACCTGCACACCGCCCAGATCCAGGGCTTCTTCGACGGGCCCGTCGACCACCTGTTCGCGCTCCCGCTGCTCGCCGACCACGTCGAGCGGTCCTGGGGCGACCGCGACCTGGTGGTGGTCTCGCCCGACGCCGGCCGGGTGCGGGTCGCGGAGCGATGGACCGACCGGCTGGGCTGCGGCCTGGCCATCATCCACAAGCGCCGTGACCCCAACGTCCCCAACGAGGTGAAGGTCGGCGAGGTCGTCGGCCAGGTCGAGGGCAAGACCTGCATCCTCGTCGACGACATGATCGACACGGGGAGCACGATCACCAAGGCCGCCGACCTGCTGTTCCGCAACGGCGCGGCCGACGTCATCGTCACGGCCACGCACGGCGTGCTGTCGGGCCCGGCGGTCGACCGGCTCAAGAACAGCCGCGTCTGCGGGGTGGTCGTCACGAGCACCCTGCCGATCGAGGACGACCGCCGGTTCGACGGGCTCGAGGTGCTGTCGATCGCGCCGCTGATCGCCCGCGCGATCCGGGAGGTCTTCGAGGACGGCTCGGTGACCAGCCTGTTCGACGGCGCCGCCTGACGCACCTGCACCGGGCGCGCCCGTCGCCGCCCACGCGGAGGCGCCGCCCTCCCCGCTGACGCAGGCACACCCTTTCGAGGAGTGGACATGCACGTCGCGCACGACGTCGCCCGCGCGCTCGCCCTGGCCGTCGACCTGGTCAACACCAGGGCGAACGCCGCCGAGGCGCTGCCCGACCTGGCCGCGCTGCGCGCCTTCCTCGACCAGCACGAGGTGAGCGGGGCGCGCGCGCTGTCGCGCGACGACCTCGAGGAGGTGCACGCCCTGCGGCCCCGGCTGCGCGCGGTGTGGTCCGCCCGCGACATGCGCACGGCGGCCGCCGTCGTCAACGGCCTGGTGGCCGAGACCGGGGCGCTGCCCCAGCTCACCGACCACGACGGGCACGACTGGCACCTGCACTGGACCTCGACCTCCGCCCGGGTCGCGGCCCGGCTGGGCGCCGACGCCGGCATGGCCCTGGCCGAGGTGCTGCGCGACGAGGGTGCGGCGCGCCTGCGGGACTGCGCGGCTCCCGGGTGCGACGGCGTGTTCGTCGACCTGTCGCGCAACCGCTCCCGCCGCTACTGCGACACCGGCAACTGCGGCAACCGCGTGCACGTCGCGGCCTACCGGGCGCGCCTGCGGTCCGTCGACGCGGCCCCGGTCGGAGTCCCGATCGCGGTCCCCGCCCCCGTCGACGTGCCCGCCGAGGAGCGCCCGCAGCGCTGAGCGGTGGCCCGGGGACCCGACGGCGGACGTGGCTAGACTGCTCCACTGCGCACTCGCGCCCCCTGCTGCTGCTGCAGCACGCACCCGTTCCGTTCGAGGAGTCCCGCTGTGTCCGAGGTCCGCATCGCCGCCGAGCCCCGCACCGAGTTCGGCAAGGGTGCTGCGCGTCGCGTCCGCCGGGCCCACCGGGTGCCTGTCGTCCTCTACGGCCACGGTGACGCGCCCCGCCACTACTCGCTGCCGGGCCACGAGCTCATGCTGGCGCTCAAGCACGACGCCAACACGCTGCTCACCCTGCAGACCGAGGACGGCGACCAGCTCGCCCTGCCCAAGGCCGTCGTGCGCGACCCGCTCAAGGGCTTCCTCGAGCACGTCGACCTCGTCGCCGTCCGCCGCGGCGAGCGCGTCACGGTCGAGGTGCCCGTGCAGCTCACCGGCGAGGCTGGTGCCGACACGCTCGTCGACCAGCAGACGCTCACCCTGACGGTCTCGGCCGACGCCACGGCGCTGCCCGACCACCTCGAGCTCGACATCACCGGCCGGACCGCCGGTGACAGCCTGGCCGCCGCTGACGTGGCCCTGCCGTCCGGCACCGAGCTGGGCCAGGACCCCGAGCACGTCATGGTGGCCTTCCTCGGCGTCGTGTCCGAGGAGCAGCTCGAGGCCGAGCTGGCCGAGTCCGAGGCCGAGCTGGGTGCCGGTGCTGCGGGTGCCCAGGCCGCCGCCGACGACGTCGAGGTGGGTTCCGAGAGCGACGCGACCGGCGAGGGTGACGTGGTCGGCGAGACCGAGGCGCCGCAGTCCGAGACGCCCGCGCAGTAGCGGTGCCCGACGACCGCTGGCTCGTCGTCGGGCTGGGCAATCCGGGGCCGTCGTACGCCGGCCACCGGCACAACGTCGGCTTCCAGGTGCTCGACCTCCTGGGGGAGCGCGTCGGTGGCCGGTTCAAGGCCGCTCGTGGACGCGCCGACGTCGTCGAAGCACGCCTCGCCGGCAGCCCCGTGGTGCTCGCCAAGCCGAAGTCGTACATGAACGAGTCGGGCGGTCCCGTGGCCGCTGTGCGCAGCTTCTTCAAGGTGCCGGTCGAGCGCATCGTGGTCGTCCACGACGAGCTCGACATCCCCTTCGGCGCGGTGCGTCTCAAGCGCGGCGGTGGCGACAACGGGCACAACGGCCTCCGGTCCCTGACCGCCTCGCTCGGCAGCCGCGACTACCTGCGGGTGCGGGTGGGCATCGGACGCCCGCCCGGACGGCAGGACCCCGCCGACTTCGTGCTCCGGGACTTCTCGAGCGCCGAGCGGCGCGACCTGGCGTTCCACGTCGACCGGGCCGCCGACGCCGTCGAGGCGCTGCTCGCCGGCTCGCTGGAGGCCGCGCAGAACTCCTTCCACGCCGACCCGGTGGCCTGACCGCCGGGGAGGTCAGTCGCGCTCGGCCGTGATGAGCTTGCGCAGCAGGGTGCTGGACGTGTCGGCGGTGTAGGGCAGGTAGCACAGCCGGGCGCCCACGCCCTGCAGCGCGCCCTCGAGGCGGTCGCCCTTCGGGGTGCCGCGCCAGTCGTCGCCCTTGAAGAAGACGTCGAAGCGCAGCCGCTCCCACATGTGGAACTTGTCGATGGTGTCGTCGGGCACGACCTCGTCGACGAAGCGCACGCTCTGCACGATCTCCATGCGCTCGAACAGCGGGACGACCGGGCGGCGGCCCTTGATCTGCTCGACGACGTCGTCGGTGACCACGCCCGCGATGAGGTAGTCGCAGTCGAGCTTGGCACGCCGCAGGATGTTCAGGTGCCCGACGTGGAACATGTCGAAGACGCCGGAGGCGTAGCCGACGACGGTCACGGCACGCTCGCGGGACGCGGTGCGTCGAACGACCGGATCTCGCGGTACCAGCTGACCAGCGCCGCGGCGAAGACGGCGGCGGTGCCGCACAGCAGCACCGCGTAGGCGGCCAGGAACGCCGGGGTCACCGGCAGCAGCAGGAACACCAGGCACAGCAGGCCGTAGTCGGTGGGCAGCGCGAGCAGCGAGCGCCACACCGGGGCTGCCGCGGGCGGGCGCGGCGTGGCCGGCGCTCCGGACGCGTGCGCCCGCCGCAGCTGGTCGGTGAGGATGACGGTGAAGAACCAGGAGCTGGCCACGGCCGCGTAGAGCAGGGGGACCAGCAGCCAGCGGTCCGCCAGGTCGGTGCGGGAGAGGTGCACCAGCACGGCTGCGTGCAGCGAGCCGGTCTTGACCGAGTCGACGACGTGGTCGAGCCACTCACCGGCACTGCTGCCGCCGCCGCGCAGCCGGGCCAGCTGCCCGTCGGCGGAGTCCAGGGCGTACCCGATCACGAGGCCCGCGGTCACCAGCAGTCCGGCGAGCACGGACGGTCGCAGCAGCGCGAGCGCCGCGATCGCGCTGCCGGTGAACACCGCGCTGAGCCCGGTGACCTGGTTGGGCGTGCGGCCCAGCGCCCACGCCAGGGCGGCGAGGTGGCGGCCGAGGCGGCGGTTGACGAACCGCGAGTAGGCGGGCGCTCCCTTGGCGGTCTTCTGCTTGCTGGCGAGCTCGGCCATGCCGGAGCGGTACCGGGCCGCCAGGGAGGGTCGGGACCGGCCGCCCGACGGCCCGGCGTGCGGCAGCGTGCGGACCGTCTCCGAGCTGCTCATGACCGGCCCGTCCGACGCCCGGTGGCGGTGCTCCTGAGCAGGCCACCGGCGAGGGACACGCACAGGTCCTCGTAGCGGTCGGCGACGTCGTCCCAGCGGTAGAGCGCCGCGGCGCGGTCGCGCAGTCGCGAGCCTCGACGGCGCAGGTCGTCGGGGGCCGCCTCGGCGAGGTCGATCAGCGCGGCGAGCTCGTCGGCGGTGGAGAAGAACAGGCCGTCGGGACCGAGCACCTCGCGGTTGAAGACGACGTCGTACGCCAGCGCGGCCGTGCCGGCGCCGATCGCGCGCAGCAGCGAGGGGTTGGTCCCGCCGACCGAGTGGCCGTGCACGTAGCTGAGCGCGTGGGCGTAGAGCTGGTCGAGCAGCTGCTGGTCCCACAGCGCTCCGACCAGCCGGATCCGGCTGTCGGTCGCCGCGAGAGCGCGGATCCTCGCGGTGTACTGGTCGGCGTAGGGCGCGGAGCCCACGACGAGCAGCGGAGCGCGGGCGCCGCTGCGCAGGTAGCCCTCGAGGGCCAGGTCGACGTGGTTCTCGGGCTCGAAGCGCGCGATGACGACGTGGAAGGCCTCCGGCGAGACGTCGAGCTCGGCCAGCCGGTCGCTGGGCGGGTCGACCAGCAGCGGTGCGCCGTAGGGGATCAGCGCTGTCGACGCCCCGAACTGCTGGGTGTAGTACTCGGCGATGCCGACGGCGTCCGCGATGAGCGCGTTCGACCAGCGCACGGCCATCGCCTCCGCCATGCGGTAGTAGCGCCGTCCCGCCCGTCCCCACTTGGCGCGCTGCCACTCCAGACCGTCCATGTGGGTGGCCACCCCGACACCGCGGGACTGCAGCATGGGCAGCAGCGGCGCGTTGGCGGCGTTGAACAGCACGACGGCGTCCTGCCGCTCGTGCAGCAGCAGGTGCGCGGTCGATGCCGCGGTGTGCGACAGCGTCTCCAGGGACTTGGTGCGCACGGCGGGCAGGCGCACCAGGCGCATGCCCAGGTGCTCGCGCACCCCGGGGGGAGTGCAGCTGCGGCAGTAGACCGTCACGCGGTGACCGCGCTCGGCCAGCCGCCGGCCGACCTCCTCGACCGCGGTCTCGAAGCCGCCGTACTGCGCCGGGACGCCGCGGGTCCCGACCAGCGCGATGTCGAGCCGGCGTCCCGCGTAGGGCACCGGGCCGTCGTCGCCGCCGGCCGCCTCCGTCGGCAGGTCGGGCACCGCCCGGATGAGCCCGGCTCCCGGTCGGCCCGGACGGGCGGTGGAGGTCGGCAGCCGACGGTCCGGGGTCCGCGGGTCGCGCCGGTCGCCTGGCCGCCGAGCCGCCGGCTCAGAGGGCAGGGCGCTGTCCGGGGACACTGGTGCTTCTCCGCCTCTCACCCAGGCCTGCGGGTTCGGGTCTCTGGGGGGTTCCGGCCTGCAGTCTAGGCGCTGCCGTGCCGCTTGCCTGCTCCTTCGGCCACGCGGCGTGCTGACTTGAGCGCTGTGCGACGGCACGACCAAAAGGGACAGGGGGCTGACGGCGCACTCGCCGTCAGCCCCCTGTCCCGATCGGATCCGGTCGTGCTCAGCCGCCGTCGCGCAGCCGGACCGCGGTGCCGGTGGCGTCCCAGACGTTGTTCGTGGCGGTGTACGTCGTGCCGCGGGTCGCGATGATGGCGCAGTCGTAGTAGCGGGTGTTGCGCCCGAAGCGGTTGCCGCTCACGGTGATGCCGTTCATGTAGGTGAGCTTCTTGTGGGCCATGTTGACCGTGCAGCCGCCGCCGTCGACGTAGTTGCCGGTGAACTGCAGGTCGGTGGTGGCGCTGAAGTCCTGCGTGACCTGCAGAGCGGCGTTGTGCGCACCGGTGATGGTGTTGTTGCGGATGCGCAGGTTGTGCCCGCCGAGGACCTGCACGCCGTCGTTGTGGGTCTCGCCGCCGCCCTGGTGCGGGTCGGAGGCGTAGTACTTGCTGTCGTGCAGGTAGCTGTCCTCGATGACCACGTTGGGGCCGTGCACCTTGACGTTGTCGACGGTGCCGCGCACGTCGACGCGGCGCAGGGTGAAGTTGGCGCCCTTCACGCCGTCCAGCCACACCGAGGGGTAGGCGGGGAAGATGTCGCTGTCCTCGACCACCAGACCAGTGGCGGTCGAGGTGGTGTTGGTGATCAGGCCCCGGCTGTAGGTGCCGACACCGCCGCGGACGATCGACCGCGTGATCTTGACGTTCGGCGCCTTGACGACGACGAAGCCGTGGATGTCGAGGCTGTCGTAGACCGCGCCCGGCGTCGTGATCGTCAGGTTGCCGTCGTACCGGCGCAGGACGGTGCCGGCGGGCACGCCGGTGTTGTCGGCGTTGCGCCGCGGCGACGCCGTGCCGCTCGTGGTGGGAGTCGTCGTGGTCGCCGTCGTCGGCGCCACCGTGGTCGTCGGGACCGGGGTGATGCGGATCGCGCTGACCTTGGCGTAGTTGGCCCGGGCCACGAAGCCGAGGTTCAGCGTGCCGTCGCCGACGGTGACGCGCACCGTCCGGTCGTACTTCGTGTTCTTGCCGACGGCGGCGTAGATGTCGACGCCGGTCAGCACGGGCTTGCCCTCGGCGCTCACGTCGAAGACCCGCTTGCCGGCGGCGGCCCAGTAGTTCTCGGCCATCTTGAGCGTCACGTCGTAGGTGCCGTTGGCGACCGGGCGGGAGAACTGCGTCATGCCGTAGCGCTCGGTGCGGTACAGGGCGTCGTCGGTGGTCCCGCTGATCTCGAGACCGGAGGTGGCGCTGCCGCCGGTCGTTCCGCCGGTGAAGCCGGCGGAGGCCGCCCACGAGGTCCCGGTGGCGTCGAGGACCGCCGTGGGGGAGGTGCTGACGCGCACGGTGCTGTCGGCAGCCGCCGCCACCCCGGCCGGAGCGACCGTCAGGACGCCGGCGGTGAGGGCGGGCAGGAGCGCCGTGACAGCGGCGGTGCGGGCGGAGGACTTCGAGGTCATGGGAGGGCTCCGTCTTCGTGGGAGGCGGGCGTCGGGGGACGCGTCGCGGGAGGCTGTCGACCGGGCCGGATGGCCGCGTGTCCGTCCCCTGATGTCTCGTTCGGGGGGTCCCGTCGGGACATCACCCGTCGGAGTGAGCCGTCGGAAGTACGCTCAGGACAGGCGCCGGAGCTCGTCTGGGCACGTCCGCGTCCCCTGTCCCGACGGGCGGGTGCTCGAGGAGGAGGCGGACGGATGGAGGCGGTGCCGTGGTGGTCGGTCGTACGACGACGCTGGACGCTCGTGCTCGCACTGACCGTGCTGGGCGCCGTGGCGTCGCTGGCGTGGGTGAGCCAGCAGGCTCCGACCTACACCGCCTCGACGACGCTGTTCTTCTCGCCGTCGAGCGGTAGCACGGCCAGCGAGCTCAACCAGGGCACGGCCTACACGCAGAACCTCGTGCGCTCCTTCGCGCAGGTGGCGACGGCCGAGCAGGTGCTCGGTCCGGTGGTGCGGCAGCTGGACCTCGACACCTCTCCCGCCCGCCTGGCGCGGTCGGTGACGGCGCAGACGGCCCCGGACAGCCTGCTGCTGACGATCACCGTCGTCGGCGCGGAGCCCCGCCTCGTCGCCCGGACGGCGGACGCGGTGGCCGAGGAGCTGACGAACGTCGTGGCCGAGCTGTCACCGGTCAGCCGCACCACCGAACGGACCATCAAGGTCACGACGGTCGCGGAGGCCCAGGTCCCGGAGGGCCCCACGAACCGCCGGCTGCTGGTGCTGCTCGCCGGGCCGCTGCTCGGCCTGCTGCTCGGGGTCGGTGTCGCCGGTCTTCGTGAGCTGCTCGACGACCGGGTGCGCACGCCCCGCCAGGTCCGCGACGTCACGGGGCTCGACCTGCTGGGCACGGTCGAGGGACCGGCCGGCGCCGAGCCGGGCACCGTGCACGCGCCGTCCGAGGCCGTGCGTCGACTGCGGACCAACCTGCTGGCGGCCCTCCAGCGCGAGGGCGCCACGTCGGTCCTGCTGACCTCCCCCGCAGGGAGCGAGGCCTCGGCGTCGGTCGCTGCCGACCTGGCCGAGAGCCTGGTCGAGCGGGGCCTGCGGGTGCTGCTGGTGGACGCCGACCTGCGGACGGCCGCGGTGGGTCGGCGGCTGGGCCTGCCGCCCTCGCCGGGGCTGTCGGAGGTGATCGCCGGGTCCGTGCCGGTCCAGTCCGCCCTGCGCCAGTGGCGCGGGACGGGGCTGGTGCTGACCGCCGGCTCCGCAGCGGAGGACCCTGGCGCGCTGCTGCCCTCGCCCCGCCTGACCGCCCTGCTCGACCAGGTCGAGAAGGCCTTCGACGTCGTCCTGGTCCACAGCGCCCCGGTGCTGCCCGACGCCGACGCCGGGATCCTGAGCAGCCAGGTCCACGCGACGCTCGTCGTGGCCGACAGCGCGGTGACGACGCGCGGGCAGCTGCGCCAGGCGCTGGCCGCGCTCGAGCTGGCCAACGCCGCCGTCCTCGGTCTGGTGCTGACCGCCTCGGGCAGCTCGGACGAGCTCTCCGACCGGCGGCGGATCAGCCGCCCCCCGTCCGACCGCGTGCCGCCGGTGCCCGCACCCGACCGCAGCGCCCGGCCGGCGGGTCAGGCGGAGGAGCCTGCGCCGGTGGCGGGCGGGGTGCACAACCGCTGAGCGCTGCGGTGCCTCGCTCCGCGTCAGCCCGACGCGGCGCCGCGGGTCGTCCGGTCCTGCGACCACTGCCCGGCGCTGCCCCGGCGGCGCCGCCAGGCTCCCAGCGCCCGGGCCGCGAGGGACAGCGCCAGGAAGACCACGGCGTCCGAGGTCGCGACCTCGCGGCGGCGTGCCGACGCGACCACCGCGCGCAGGCCGTTGCCCGGAGCAGGGCGGTGCGCGGACGCGGGCTGCGCGGACGGCGGCTGCCCGGGCGCCGGCGGGGCGGACATCCGGTCGAGGTCGCGGTTGCCGAGGTCGACCCGGGCTCGCCGTCGCACCAGGGCGCCCACCGACCGCGCGGCGAAGACCGTGAAGCTGCCGGGACCGGTGATGCGCTCGTCAGGGGCGAAGCTCCGCCGCACCCAGGCGTCGTCGTTCAGGACCGCGGGCAGCTCGCCCAGGCGGGCGCGACCCGCCGCGTTCAGGGCGAAGACGCCGGAGCCGACCATCCCCGAGCGGACGTAGGGCAGCTGCGTCCAGACGCGGTAGTACGACCGGACCGGCCACGAGCAGCCGGTGGTGTCCACGGCCAGCGAGGGTGCCCCCACCCGGGGCTCCGCCGTGCGACGCAGCAGGTCGGTGAGCGCGCGCAGCGTCGGCCAGTCGAGGACCACGTCGGCGTCGACCACCGCCACGACCTCACCCGTGGCCCGGGCCAGGCCGGCGGACAGGGCCGCCACCTTCGAGGGCTCGGGGAGCTCCACGACCTGCACGGCCGGCGCCGAGCGGTCCGCGACGGCACGGGCGCGCTCGGCGGTGTCGTCGCTGCAGCCGTTGGCGACCACGACCACCTCGAGCTCGCCGCCGGCTGCTCCGGTGAGCAGTCCCGCCAGCACCCGGTCGACCAGCGGTCCCTCGTCGTGAGCCGGCACGACCACCGACACCGGGACGGACACGGAGGGCTCCCCTGCTCGGGTCGTGCGGTCGCCGGCGGGGGGCCGGTGCCGCGGGAGCCCAGTACGTTAGGCGCGGACCGGGACGGCGCGCGACGAGCGGTGCCGGTGCGCTGGTGAGGAGGGGTGCGGTGCGGTGGCCGAGGGACGCCGACGCCCCTGCCGTGATGGCGCTGGCGTGGGCCACCGTCGTGCTGCCCCGGGTCGTGCAGTCGCTCGACGTCGAGAAGCGCCGGGCGACGCTGAACGACCCTGCGCCCGTCTCCGCCCTTGCCCAGCTCGTCGAGCTGGCCTGCTCGGGCGCGCTGCTGCTGGCCTGCGCGGTGGTCCTGGCCCGCCGGCTGGGCCACCTGCCGGTGACCGGTCGCCGCGCGCTGGTGCTGCTGCTCGCGCCCTGGGTCTACACGGTGCTGCGCTCGCTGTACCTCGGCCAGCTGCCGCTGCAGCCCTCGCAGCTGCTCTACCCCGCCGTGGTCGTGGCCCTCTGGGCGACGGCGCCGCGGTTGCCGACGCTGGCCGTGCTCGGGTGGCTGCACGCCGGCACGGTCGGCGTGAGCCTGGCGCTGGGCGTCCTGCTCCCCTCGAAGGGCATCTACCAGTCCCTCGAGGGCGCGGTCGTCGACCCGGAGAAGGCGCTGCTGCCCGTCGGGATCCTCATCGGGCCCTTCACCGACGGCAACAACCTCGGGCAGGTGCTGGCCCTGGGCCTGCCCGCGGTGGCCTTCCTGCCCCGGCGCGACCTGCGGTGGGCGGTCGGGCTGCTGACCCTGGCGGCGCTGATGTGGACCTCCTCCCGGTCGGCGCTCGTGGCGGTCGTCACCGGCGGGGTCCTGTGGCTGGTCCTGCGGCGGGGCTCGCCGCTGGGCCGGCAGCTGCTCGCGGGGGCGGTCCTGTCCGCCGGGCTGCTCGCGGTGGCGGCGCTGCCGCTGGCGACGACCGATCCGCAGGCCTTCACCAACCGGGGCCAGATCTGGGCGACCAGTCTGGCTGCCTGGAACGCCAACCCGCTGTTCGGGCTGGGCGTGGACTGGTACGCGACGTCCGCGCTGTACGGCGAGGGTCCAGGGGCCTTCGCCTTCCACGGGCACAACCAGTTCGTGCACCTGCTCGTGACCGTCGGCCTGGTCGGCCTGGTGCTCGTGGCCCTGCTGGCGCTGGCCGTCATCGTGTCGGCGACGCACTGGGCAGCCCGAGGCGTCCAGGCGCCCGCCGCCTTCGTCGTGGTCCTGCTGGTGACCTGCCTGCAGGAGGTCTCCTACGGCGTCGTCGACCGCGGCTTCCTGCTGGCGGTCGGCATCGTGCCGCTCGCCGTCATCGCCCTCACCGACCCGTCACCGGCGGGTGAGGGGGCGTCCGGCAGCCGCCGCACCGACGGCGTCCTGCTGCAGCGCGAGGCAGCTGCCGGCCAGCAGGCCGATGACCAGGGCGACCGCGACGTCGAGCCGGGTCCGGGGCGCCGCCGGGGCGCTCGGCAGGGCAGCGGGGGAGACGGTCACCGCGCGGACGCCGGCTGACCGGTCGGCGCCGGGCTCGTCCGGCACCGGGCTGAGCTCCCCGACCTGGGTGACCAGCTGGTCCGCGAGCGCGTTGGCGACCACGGACGCTCCCGTGGGTGTGGGCCACCGCGCGTCGATGCGGACGACGACGGTGTCGACGGGCGACTGCACGCTCACCCGCCGCCGCAGCTCGCTCGTGGTCAGCGGCAGCTGGAGGTCGGCGCGCACCCGGTCGAGGACGATCGGCATCGTGACGATCGAGGCGAAGGAGCGGACCTGGGCGCGGCTGTAGCCGGCGCCCCGGGCCAGGTCGCCGGACGACTCGCCCACGGCGACCGAGAAGTACACCGTGGCGCTCGCGCGGTAGGTCGGCGGGACCAGCTGCGTCCAGGTCAGCGCCGACAGGACCGCGAGAGCCGTCACCAGGCCCACCAGCCGCCGGCCCCGCAGGAGCGCCGCGGCGTACTCGGCGAAGCTCATCGCCCCGGCCCGGCCTCTCGCACGACAGCGATGCTGCCACGCGGACGGCGCCACCGGGCGGGCGTCACGCTGCCCGGCGTCCCGGTGCGCTGCGGGCCTATCCTCGTCGAGCGTCCCGAGGACGCGGCGGACGACGGGTGGGTGGGCATGCGACGGCGAGCACGAGCCGCCGGAGCTGTGGCGCCGTGACGCTCGGAGACGTCGCCGCGCGCGGCGCGGGGACCACCCTGGCCACGCAGGGCGTGCGTGCGCTGCTCCAGCTGCTGTCCGTGGTCGTGCTGACCCGCCTGCTGGCGCCGGAGGACTTCGGGCTCATCGCGATGGTGACGGCTGTCATCGGGATCGCCGAGCTGGTGCGCGACTTCGGGCTGTCCAGCGCAGCGGTGCAGGCCCGCACGGTGTCGCAGGCCGAGCGGAGCCAGCTGTTCTGGCTCAACCTCGCCCTGGGGACCGGCTGCGCCCTGCTCGCCGTCGCCTGCACGCCGCTGATCCGCTCCGCGTACGACGAGCCGCGGCTCGACGGCATCGTGCTGGCCCTGTCGTGCGTCTTCGTCCTGAGCGGCGCCGCGACGCAGTACCGCGCCGACCTGACCCGCCGGCTCGAGTTCCGGGCGCTCGCGGCGATCGACATCCTCGCCCAGGCGACAGGACTCGTGGTCGCGATCGCCGCGGCCCTCGCCGGCGCCGGCTTCTGGGCGATCGTCGCTCAGCAGCTGACGTCGGCGGGGGTGGGTCTGCTGCACGCCGGGCTGCGCGCCCACTGGCTGCCCGGCCGCCCGCGACGCTCGGTGCCGGTCACCCGCTTCCTGCGCTTCGGCCGGGGCCTGCTCGGCACCCAGCTGGTGCACTACGCGGTCAAGAACGTCGACAACCTCGCGCTGGGTGTGTACGCGGGGGCGGGCCCGCTCGGGCTGTACAGCCGCGCCTACCAGCTGCTCATGGCGCCGCTGAACATGATCAACGCGCCGATGACCCGGGTGGCCCTGCCGGTGCTGTCCCGCGTGCAGGACGACGACGAGGTGTTCGCCCGCTACGTGTCCAAGGTGCAGGTCGTGGGCTGCCTGCTGACGGCCACCGTGCTCGCCACGGCCGCGGGTCTGTCGCGCCCGCTGGTCCTGCTGCTGTTCGGCGAGCGGTGGGTCGAGGTGGCTCCCGTCTTCGCGGTGCTGGCGGTGGGCGGTGTCTTCCGGTCGGTGTCGCAGATCGGCTTCTGGATCTACCTGGCCCGCGGTGTGCCGGGTGCCCAGCTGCGGCTCTCGCTCGCCATGGGACCGGTCATGGTGGGCCTCATCCTCGCCGGCCTGCCCTGGGGTCCGGTCGGGGTGGCCGCCGGGCACTCGGTCGCCTACCTGCTGATGTGGGTCGCCACGCTCGTCCACGTGGGACGGGCCGCGCGGGTCGACAGCCGGCCGCTGTTCCGGCAGGCGCTGCGCTCGATGCTGCTCGTCAGCGCGCCCTGCGGCGTCGCCGCCTGGCTGGGCGCCTCGGTCGCGGGACCGCCGCTGGCGCAGCTGGCCGCCGGCGGCGACCTCGCGGGCGCGGTGGCGCTGCTCGTCACCGCGGCGGTGCCCGCCGTCCGTCGGGACGTGACGACGGCCTGGTCCTTCGGCCGCCGCGCGGTCGGGCGCACCTGAGCGCTCCGCGGCTGCGCGGTCCGGAGCCACCGGGTCCAGGTCGTGCTCGCTCAGGCGGTGCGGCTCGCCGTCAGGCCGTCGAAGGACGCGGTGACAGGAGCGTTGGTCGACGACGCCGACAGGTAGCCCACCAGGCCCAGCGATCCGGCGGCCTGCAGCGCGAGCGTGGTGTCGCCGGCGGTGAGCTGCCAGGCAGCGGGCTCGCTCGACGTCGACGGCCAGACCTTCGCCGCCAGCGAGGTCGTCCCCGTGCCGGTGACCTGCAGGCGGACGTTAAGCACCTGCCCGGGCGCGTACGTCACACCCGCGACCGTCCCCGAGGCGAGCACGGTCTCGGTGCCGGAGACGGTGCGGACCAGGGAGGTGGCCACCACGCCGGTGCTCTGCACGCGGAGCTTGAGGCGGTAGTCGCCCGCCGTGCCGACGCGCCGGCCGACGACCGAGAGGTAGGTGCCGCCACCGGTCGCGACCTTGTCGACCGAGGTCGAGACGCGCAGGTCGGTGTCGGTCGACGTGGTGCCCAGGAAGGCGGTCGGCTGGCTGCCGGGGGCGGTCATCGTCAGGCGCCCGACCCCCCCGCTCACCGAGGCGCCGGTGGCGCCTCCCGTCACGGTCCACGCGCCACCGGTGTCAGCGGTGCCCCAACCCCCCGACACCGTCCGTCCGAAGGCGTCCGCCGCGAAGGGAGCCGCGGGCCCCGGCGGGCTGGTGACCGTCACGGCCTTGGTGGTGGTGCCGGTGGCGCCCTTGTCGTCGGTGACGGTGAGCCGGACGGTGTAGGTGCCTCCTGCGGTGTAGGTGCGGGAGGCGGTGGCGCCGGTGGCGGTCCCGCCGTCGCCGAAGTCCCAGGAGTAGCCGGCGATGCTGCCGTCGCTGTCGGTCGAGCCCGACCCGTCGACGGTGACGGTCAGGCCCGAGGTCGCGCTCGTGAAGGCCGCCACCGGAGCGGCGTTCGGCGCCGCCGGGGCCTGCACGGTCACCGCCTTGGTCGTCGTGCCCGTGGCGCCCTTGTCGTCGGTGACGGTGAGCCGGACGGTGTAGGTGCCTCCTGCGGTGTAGGTGCGCGAGGCGGTGGCGCCGGTGGCAGTGGTGCCGTCACCGAAGTTCCAGGAGTAGCCGGCGATGCTGCCGTCGCTGTCCGTCGAGCCGGACCCGTCGACGGTGGCGGTCAGCCCCGAGGCCGTGCTCGTGAAGGTCGCCACCGGAGCGGCGTTCGACGTCGCTGCGCTCGGCCCCGAGGTCGTGAAGTGCTTCTGCACCTGCGCCGCGGACAGGACCGTCGGGTAGAGGGCCACCTCGTCCAGCGTCCCGTCGAACCAGCTGCCGGCTGCGCCGGGCCACTTCGCGACGTTGTCACCACCGACGCGCCAGAAGCCGAAGATCGGCTCGCCCCGCGTCGTCGTGGTGCTGCTGCCGATGAGGGCGCCGTCGACGTAGAGGTGGGCGCCCCCGCTGCCCAGGGTGGCGACGACGTGGTGCCAGGCACCGTCGTTGTAGCTGCCGGGGCTCGTGATGACGCGCAGGGTGCCGGGGTTCACGCCGAAGGTCACGCGCCCGGTCGCGTCGAGGTAGACGTGGCGGTCGTAGTTCGTGCTCGCCCCGACCTGCTTGTTGCCGAAGCCGATGATCTTGCCGCCGGCGGTCGAGGTCGTCCGGAACCACGCCTCGGTCGAGAAGGTGTTCGGCGCGTGGACCGCGTTGCTGGTGCTCGACGTGCCGTCGATGGTCCCGGCGAACCGTGACGCCTCGTCGCCGTTGCCGGCGGGAGCGCCTGCCACCCCGCGGGTCACGCCGGATCCCAGCGACAGGTCGGTGAACCCGGCGGTGTCGAGGGCGGTGCTGCCCGAGGGCTCGCCGAGCCGCCACAGGGAGGACGCGCCGTCGGCCCGCACGGTGTCCGCGTAGGCGCTCGACGGCGTGGTGGCCGTCACCGTCACGCTGGCCGGGTCGCCGACGACGGTGTTGCCGTGGGGGTCGGTCACCTGCAGGCGGTAGCTGTGGACCTTGCCGGGGGTCAGCCCGGTGTCCTCGAAGCCGAGCGCCGGCCGGTTCCAGAACGTCGAGCGCGCGGTCGTGGTGAACACCGGCGCAGCGGTGTTCCCGTCGCGGATCACCCGGTAGGTCAGTGCCTCGTTGTCGCGGTCCCAGTTGGCCGTCCAGGACACCCGGGCGGTGCCCGCCCGCTGCGAGACCAGGGTCGGCACGAGGTTGGAGCCGCTCAGCCGCGGTCCCTGTGCGTCCGGCGCGATCCGGCTGACGGCGAAGCGGACCAGGCCCTGCTGGCCCAGCCGGTTGACCCGGGGGAACTCGCCCCCCATGACGACGTAGTCGCTGTTGCCCGCGACCGACCAGGTCCCCTGGTTCTGACCGGTGAACGTGCCGGCGTCGATCTCGGGGAACCAGGTGAGCAGGGACGGCGCCGGGCGCCCTGCGAAGTTGGAGTAGCCGGGCTCGGTGTTCTTCAGCACCTTCTGCGTGGCGGCGCGCGAGAAGGCCAGAGCGCGGTGGAAGGACTTCGGGTCGGTCTCCGGGAAACCGCCGATGTTCCCGCAGAAGTGCGCGTGCCCGGCGGTGTACACCACTCCGCCGGCCGACGCGGCGCTGTAGGTGTCGCCGTGGCAGTCCTCGAGCCAGACGATGGCGCCGTTGGCCGGGTCGGCGGCGAAGGTGCCCTCGAAGTTGCCGCCGGTGCCGAACTTGTAGCCGGTGCCGAAGACCAGCCCGCCGTCCGCCGTCAGGCTGTTGACGGCCGAGTTCGGTCCGGCGTTGCGCACGACGGTGTTGGCCGCCCAGGGCAGGACGGCGCCGCTGGTCGGGTCGAGGGCGGACATGCCGTACGCCGCGGTGCCGCTGACGTTGGCGAACTGGCCTCCGACGACCACCTTCGAGCGGTCGGGCGTGAGCACCATGCTGAAGACCTCGGCGTCGGCGGCGGGGGCCCAGGGGAGCAGGCCGCCGTCGCTCGTGCGGAAGGCCGCCAGGCGGCTGCGCGGGTTGCCGTTGGCGGTGGAGAAGGCGCCGCCGACGTAGACCGTGCTGTCGGTGACGGCCAGGGCGCGGACCCGGAAGTCGAGGTTGGGCCGGAACGTGCTCACCAGGGAGCCGTCGGCGGTGTTGTAGGCGGCGAGGCGGTAGCGGCTCGACCCGTTGGCGGAGGTGAACTCGCCGCCGACGTAGATGCGTGAGCCGTCGGGCGAGGCGACGACGCTCAGGACCTGCCCGTTGAGGTTCGGGGCGAAGGACGTCACGAGGTTGCCGGTCGTGATGTCGTAGGCCAGCAGGTTGCCGCGGGCAGTGGTGCTCGTGCCCGCGGCGGCACCGGCCGGTCGTGCCGTCGAGAAGCGACCACCGGCGTAGACCCGGTTGCCGACGACGGCCTGCGTCCACACGACGCCGTCGACCTGGACGGTCGGCAGGGCGTCCGCGGACACCGTCACGGGGATCGCGGGGTCCGGCGGGGCGGTGTCGGCGGTGGCGACACCGGCGCCGACGCCCGCGCCGGCGCCGGCCGCGACGACCACAGCGACGACGAGGGCCAGCAGCCGACGCCCGCGACCCGGGCTACCAGGGAGCACGTGACCTCTTCGGGGGTGTTCGCGACCAGCGGTTCCGGCTGCGTCCGGTCAAGGCTACGGTCGTTCGAGGACGATTTCGACGGTTGTCACGCGATCGGGGCGCTCGTTCACCCTCCGGTGTCTACAGGTGTCGGCGGCGACGGCCGATCGGAGAGGCGGTGGCGGGCGGGCGCACCGCCGCTGCGACCAGCGAGCGCGACAGGAGACGAGGGTGGCGCGCAGGCACGCGACAGGGCGGTCCGCCCCCCGCCGCCCGTCGGCCCGGGAGCTCGGGCCGTTGCTCGTGCTGCTGGTCGCACTGCTGTCGATGGCGGGGTGCAGCGGGGGGAGGGAGCCGGACCGCAGGGCTGCGCCGCCACCGGGAGCCGACCCCTCCGCCACGGCGTCCTCCTCCGCCACGGCGTCGCCGCCTGCGCCGTCGACGGCTCCGCCGTCGGTCACCGGCACCCCGTCGCCCGCTCCCACCGGTGCTGCGGGACCGGCGACCCCCCAGCCCACCGTGCCGGCGCGGCCGGTGCGGCGCCTGCCGCCCGTCCCCCTCGTCGGACCGGACGGCGCCGCCCGACCGGCCGAGGTCGGCGCGCTGCGCGTCGACGTCCTCGAGATCGCGCCTGCGGTGTCGGCGGGCCAGGGGCCCGGTGAGGTACAGGGTCTGGACGCGGTGGCCGTCACCGTCCGCTGGACCAACGCCGGGTCGTCCGCGGTCCGGCTGACCGACGTGGTGGTCGACATGTCCTACGGCGCAGCGGTGCCGGCGAGCCCGGTGAGCGGCCCGCCGAGCAGGCCGGTGACCGGGTCGGTCCGGCCCGGCGGCACCGCCACCGGCGTCTACGTCTTCGCCGTCCCGACCGACCAGCGCAGGCGCGTCGAGCTGTCGGTGAGCTCGGGCGCGGCGCTGCCCAGGGCCGTCTTCGCGGGCCCCGTGGCCTGAGCCGAGACGGTGTTGTGCACCGCAACTCCCCCGGTCTACAGTGCTCGGGTCTCCCCACCCCGGTGGGGAGACCCTGTCGTGTCGCGCCGAGTCCTGCCCCGCGCCAGGTGATCCATCCCGCTAGCGGGCAGGAACGGGGAACCCGTTGCACGCGGTCGTCACCGACGACCTAGGGGTGAAGCCACGACGCCGTGGCCGGGCGATCCTCCCGTCCGAACCCGACAGCTAACCCCGCAGGCGTCGGAGATGGGAACGATCGTCGAACACGACGAGGTCGGGCGCGTCTGCCCCGGCTGAGTCGCTCTGCACATGCCCCTCGGTGCGGGTCGAAAACGGTCGTCTTCATCTTGCTCCACGTCCTCCGCGCCGAGCGCCGTGCGCCGAGCGAGCCCGACGGCTCACCCGGTCCGTGGTCCGGTGCGACCTCCGCACGCGCGCCGGCGCCCGTCGGCGCGCACATCTGGACAGGGAACACGATGACCAGGCACCTCACCCGCCCCTCGCGGATCGCGACGATCGCCGCAGGGACAGCTCTTGCCGCCACGGGGACGCTCGCGGGCGCCGCCCCCGCACACGCCGAGGGCGAGACCGTCCGCCTCACGACTGCCGGCGACGACCTGCGCGACTCGCAGGGCCGCCTCTGGTCCTCGACCGGCGGCTTCACCGGCGGGACGCGCTCCCGCACGGCGGCGGCCATCTCCGGCACGCGGGACGACGTGCTGTACCGCCACGAGCGCTACGGCATGTCGAGCTTCTCCCGCAGGGTCGCCAACGGCACGTACCGCGTGACGCTCAAGATGGCCGAGATCTACTGGACGGACGACGAGCGACGGTCCTTCAGCGTGGCCGCCGAGGGCAAGAAGGTGCTGCGCGACCTCGACCTGTTCGCCCTCGTCGGCAAGAACGCGGCCCACGACCGCACGTTCTCCGTCGCGGTCACCGACGGCAGGCTGGACCTGCGCTTCACGGCGAAGGCGAACATGCCGAGCGTCTCGGCGCTGAGCCTCACGCGCACCGGGGACGCGACGGCCGGCGCCGCCCCCGAGCAGTCGTCGCAGGACCCGTCCCCCCCGGCGGCAGGGGGGCGTCCGGGCCCGGACAACACCGGCGTGCCAGCCGGCACCGAGCTGCGCCGGCACGACGGCGACCTGACGATCACGACGCCGGGGGCGGTGTACGACCGGCTCGACATCCGCGGCTTCGTCATCGTCAAGGCACCGGACGTGACGATCCGCCGGTCGGTCATCCGCGGCGGTGTCGCCAGGTTCAGCCGAGGGCTGGTCACGAACACCACCTCGACCGCCACCGACCTGGTCGTCGAGGACAGCGACATCTACCCCGCCCACCCCTCCGTCTGGCTGGACGGCGTCAAGGGGGCGAACTTCACGCTGCGCCGCGTCGACGTCCGCGGCACCGTCGACAACGTCAAGGTGCACGGGAACAACGTCGTCATCGAGGACAGCTGGCTGCACGACAGCAAGCACTACTCCTCCGACCCGCACCAGGGCGGCAGGCCCTCGCACAACGACGGCGTGCAGGTGCTGGGCGGGCGCAACCTGCGCATCCGCGACAACACCATCACCGGCGCGCGCAACGCCGCACTGCAGGTCACGCAGGACTTCAGCGCCACCACCGACCTGCGCTTCACCGGCAACTACGTCGACGGCGGCGGCTGCTCGGTCAACCTCGCCCACAAGAGGCTCAGCAGGATGTCGGGCATCACGGTCAGCGCCAACCGCTTCGGAAGGGACACCCGGGTCCAGGGCTGCGCCATCGTCGCGACGCGGGGGACCGAGCTGACCGCGCGCGACAACGTCTGGGACGACAGCGGCAAGGCCGTCCGGGTCCACGACGGCGGCTGATCCCGCCGGCCGGACCTCTCCCCGGTGTGCCTGAACCGCAGTGCGCCTGCGCTCCGCCTAGTCTCCTGCGTCCATGGACGACCGCCGGACCACCGCGCACGGGCGGCGGGCCGGGCGGTCGCGCCGGACCGGCGTCGTCCTGGTGGCGCACCCCTCGCCCGAGCTGTACGGGTCGGACCGGATGCTGGTCGAGTCGGTCCGGGCGCTGGTCGGCGCGGGCCGGCGGGTGGTCGTCGTCCTGCCGTCGTCCGGGCCGCTCGTGCCGCTGCTCGCCTCGGCGGGGGCCGACGTCCGGGTGCTCCCCACGCTGGTGCTGCGCAAGGCGCTGCTGCGGCCACGGGGACTGGTCACGCTGGTGGCGCTCGCCCTGCGCACCGCGCCCGGCATGCTGCGCGAGGTGCGGCGGGAGCGCCCCGACGTCGTGCTCGTCAACACCGTCACCCTCCCGCTGTGGCTGCTCGTCGGTCGCGCGGCCGGTCGGCGGACGGTCTGCCACGTGCACGAGGCGGAGGAGCTGCCGCGGCTGCTGTCCGGAGCGCTCAACGCACCGCTGCTGCTCGCGCACCGCGTGGTGGTCAACTCCGCGGCCGCCGGCGACGTCGTCGCTCGGGCGCTGCCCCTCCTGCGGCGGCGCGTCCGCCTGGTCTACAACGGGGTGCCGGGCCCGGCGCGCACCCCCGAGCCGCCGCGCGAGCAGCTGGCCGGAGCGGCCGAGCTGCTCCTGCTCGGCCGGCTCTCCCCCCGCAAGGGCACCGACGTGGCGGTGGAGGCCGTCGCCGAGCTCGGCCGGCGCGGCGCCGAGGTGCGCCTGACGCTGGTCGGAGACGTCTTCCCCGGCTACGAGTGGTTCCGCGAGCAGCTGCAGGCGCTGGTGGCGGACGCCGGCCTGCAGCGCGTGGTGCGCTTCGTCCCGTTCCAGGACGACGTCTGGCCGTGGTTGTCCCGGGCCGACGTCGTCCTCGTGCCCTCCCGGGTCGAGCCGTTCGGCAACGTGGCCGTCGAGGCCGCGCTCGCCTGGCG
Source organism: uncultured Frankineae bacterium (assembly GCA_902805775.1). Taxonomy (GTDB): domain Bacteria; phylum Actinomycetota; class Actinomycetes; order Mycobacteriales; family SCTD01; genus SCTD01. The sequence continues at coordinate 22,950 of CADCUB010000116.1, forward strand.
CCCGGTCGTGGCCTCCGCGGTGCAGGGGCTGCGCGAGATCGTGGACAGCGGCCGGACCGGGCTGCTGGTGCCTCCCGACGACCCCGTCGCCCTCGCCGACGGCATCGCCGGCCTGCTCCGCGACTGGCCGACAGCCCGGGACCTCGCCGCGCGCTCGCGCGCGGAGGCCGAGCGCCGCTTCTCCCCGTCGGCGTACGGCGCGGGCCTGCTCGACGTGCTGGGCGAGCTCGACCGACCCCGACGCCGCCGGGGGCTCCGGCGAGGGCCGGCGGACGGCCGGCGGCCACCGATCTAGGCTGTCGCCGACCGCTGTCGCCCCGGCACCGCCGGTGACGGCTGAGACGGGCCACGGCAGGACGGGTGCAGGCGCAGGACGAGCGCAGGCGCAGGACGACAGAGGGCGGAGGGGACGGCGTGCAGGACGCGGGTGCGACGCGCTCGTCGCCGCCGTCGGGGGTCACGGTGGCCGTGCTCACCTACCGGCGCAACGCCGAGCTGGCAGCGCTGCTGCCCCTGCTCGTGCAGGAGCTGCGCGGCTGCCCCTGCGCCGGGCAGGTGCTGGTGGTCGACAACGACCCGGCGGCCGGTGCGCGCGAGGTCGTCACCGCGCAGGCGCTCGACGACGTCCGCTACGTGTGGGAGGGCGAGCCGGGCATCGCCGCGGCCCGCAACCGGGCGCTGTCGGAGGCGTCGTACGACCTGCTGGTGTTCATCGACGACGACGAGCGGCCCGTCCCGGGCTGGCTGACCCTGCTGCTGCAGGCTGCGGCCGGGTCGGGAGCCGCGGCGGTCGTCGGTCCGGTCGTGTCGGAGTTCGCCGCACCGCCGTCGCCGTTCGTCGTCTCCGGAGGCTTCTTCGACCGCCGGCGCCTGCCGAGCGGCACCCGGGTGCAGGTGGCGGCCAGCAACAACCTGCTGCTCGACCTCGCCGTCGTGCGCAGGCTGGGACTGGCCTTCGACGCCCGGTTCGGCCTGACCGGCGGCTCGGACTACCTGTTCACCCGGCAGCTGCACCTCGCCGGTGAGCAGATCGTGTGGTGCGACGAGGCCGTGGTGGTCGACGTGGTCCCGCCGGAGCGCTCCCGCGCGGCCTGGGTGCTGCGGCGGGCGTTCCGCACGGGCAACGGCTCGGCCGTCATCGAGGTCGACCTGGCAGCGGCGGGCCCGGCCCGGGCCCGCGAGCGGGCACGGCAGGCCGGTGCCGGTCTCGCGCGGGTGCTGGGCGGGACGGCCAAGGCCGCGACCGGGGTGCTGACCGGCTCCCTGCCGCTCAGGGCGTCGGGCGCCCGCAACGTCGCCCGCGGGCTGGGGCTGCTGGCCGGCGCGGCCGGGAGCCTGTACGGCGAGTACTCCCGGCCCCGCGAGACCGCGCCGGCTGCCACCTCGCCGGCCGTCGCCGGCGCACCGCCCGTCGCCAGCGCGCCGGGCGTCCCCACCACTCCGGCCGGGCCGCCGTGACGCGCCCGAGCCCACGAGGGGCGTACGACACCGCCCTGCGCGCCTACCGGCTCTACCGCCTGTTCAGCTCGCCGGAGCGGGTCCGGATGCGCCGCACCATCCGCGGGTGGGTGCGGCAGCGTCCCCACGTCGCCCGGGTGCTCGAGATCGGCGGCGGCACCTCCGTCCTGCGTCCCATGGTCGAGCGGGACCTGCCGGGTGTGCGCTACCTGAGCACCGACATCGCACCGACCAACAGCACCGACCTGGTCGCCGACGCCCGAGCGCTGCCGGTGCGCGACAGGTCGGTCGACCTGGTCCTCGCCATCGAGGTGCTCGAGCACATCCCGCAGCCGCAGCGCATGCTCGGCGAGGCCTGCCGGGTGCTGCGCGACGACGGCAGGCTCATCCTCACCACCCCCTTCATGTTCGGCGAGCACGACTACCACGACTACTTCCGCTACACCCCGCGCGGCATGGCCGAGCTGCTGGGCGAGGTCGGCATGCGCGTCGAGCAGACGGTCCTGCGCGGGGGCTCCTTCGTCTCCGCCCTCGGGCTGCTGCGCAACCTCGTCCGCGACAGCATCGTCGGCCAGCCCGGCGGCTGGCGGGCGCACGGCCGGCGCAAGAAGCTGCTGTGGGCGGTGGCCACCGTCGTCATGGTCCCGTGGGTCCCCGTCATGTACGCGGCGCTGGCCCTGGACCGGCTCGTCGACCGCGACTCGCGCAGCGCACCGGGCTACTTCTTCCTGTGCGGCAAGGACCCGGCCACGCTGCCGGGAGCCGATCGGGCAGGTCTGCCGACCGCCGACTGAGCGACGATGGGGGCGTGCCCGCCCCGCTCGCCGCCGTCCTGGTCGTGCTGTCCTCGGCGGCCGTGCTGGTCCTCGAGGTGCTGGTCAGCCGTCTGGTCGCGCCCTACGTCGGGCTGACCCTGGAGACCTACACCGCCGCGATCGGTGTGGCCCTGGCGGCCATCGCCGCCGGCGCCGCGATCGGCGGGCGCCTGGCCGACCGGAGCGACCCGCGGCGGTGGCTGGGCCCCGCCATCGCCGTCGGCGGCGGCCTCGTGCTGGCGGCGCGGCCCACGGTCTTCGCGGTGGGCGGCGGCTTCCGGGGCCTGGGTCCGGTCGGGACCGTCGTGCTCGTGCTGCTGGCGGTCGCGCCGGCCGCCCTGGTGCTGTCGATGGTCACGCCCGGCGTGGTCAAGCTGCGCCTGCGCACGCTGGCGGAGACCGGCGAGACGGTCGGCCGGCTGTCGGCGCTGGGCACCCTGGGCGCTCTGGCCGGCACGTTCCTCACCGGCTTCGTCCTGCTGTCGGCGCTGCCGACCTCCCGCCTGCTGCTGCTCACGGGTCTGCTGCTCGTGGTGACCGGACTGGTCTGCACCGTCGTGCTGCCGCGGACGGCGAGGACGGCACCGCTGCTCGCCATGTCGGCCCTCGCCGCCCTGACCGGCACCTGGCTGGTCACGGCCGAGAGCACCTGCGAGGTCGAGACCCGCTACTACTGCGCGACCGTCCTCGTCGACGAGCAGCGGGAGGGCGGACGGACGCTGGTGCTCGACGGCCTGCGCCACTCCTACGTCGACCTCGACGACCCGGACCACCTGGAGTTCCCCTACAGCCGCCGCTTCGCCGACGTGCTGGCCGAGCAGCCGGCCGGTCCCCTCGACGCGCTGCACCTGGGAGGCGGCGGCTTCACGATGCCGAGGCACCTGGCCGAGGTGCGGGCCGGCTCGCGCAGCGTCGTGCTCGAGGTCGACCCGCAGATCCCCGACATCGGACGCTCCCGGCTGGGCCTGCGGACCGGGCCGGAGCTGGCCGTGGAGGTCGGCGACGCCCGCACCCTGATCGCCGAGCAGCGGACCGCGGCGTACGACGTGGTGCTCGGCGACGCCTTCGGCAGCCTCGCGGTGCCGTGGCACCTCACGACCCTCGAGATGGTCGAGGAGGTCCGCCGCGTCCTGCGCCCCGACGGCGTGTACGTGCTCAACCTCATCGACTTCCCGCCGCTCGCCTTCGCCCGGGCCGAGGCGGCGACGCTGCTCGCCGCCTTCAGCGACGTCGCCGTGCTGGCCGGTCCGCCGGCGCTGGCCGGCGACGACGGCGGCAACCTCGTGCTGGTGGCGTCGGACCGTCCGCTGCCCGTGGCGGCGCTGGCCGGCCGGGCGAGCGCGGACAGCGAGCCCGCGTCCGTGATCGGCCGCGCCGAGGTCGAGCGCTTCGCCGCGGGCGCACCGGTGCTCACCGACGACGACGCTCCCGTCGACCAGCTGCTCACGCCGTACCGCCCGCCGCGCACCTGACGCCGGCGCAGCAGCGCTGTCCGCCCGCGTGGCGCACCCGGGGCGGGCAGCCTCGCGCGGACGTACCCTGGCGGGGGCGTCGCAGGACGCCGCACCCCCCGGCCCTCGGCCGTGCGGGGCCTGTCTGCATGGAACTGCCCCGGAAGGCCTCCCCCTTGTCGCTGCGCGACCTGCTCGACGTCGTCCTCGGTGACCCCTCCCTCGCCCGCGCCCTCGAGACGCCGACCGCCCCGACGGTCGACCTCACCGGCCCGAGCGGCCTGCGGCCCTTCGTGCTCGCCGGCCTGGTCCGCCGGGGACGCACGGTGCTGGCCGTGACGGCCACGGGCCGCGAGGCGGAGGACCTCGTGGCGGCGCTGTCGAGCCTGCTGGACCCGGACCGGGTGGCGCTGTTCCCGAGCTGGGAGACGCTGCCGCACGAGCGGCTCAGCCCGCGCGCCGACACCGTCGGACGCCGCCTCGCCGTGCTCCGGCGGCTGCGCCACCCGTCCGCCGACGATCCGGCCACCGGACCGCTCGACGTCGTCGTGGCGCCCGTCCGCAGCGTCCTGCAGCCGCAGGTGCCCGGGCTGGGCGACCTCGAGCCCGTCGCCCTGACCGAGGGCTCCGACGTCGAGGGCGGCCTCGACGCGGTCGTCCGGCGCCTGGTCGACATCTCGTACGCGCGGGTGGAGCTGGTCGAGAAGCGGGGCGAGTTCGCCGTGCGCGGCGGCATCCTCGACGTCTTCCCGCCGACCGAGGAGCACCCGGTCCGCGTCGAGTGGTGGGGCGACACGGTCGAGGACGTGCGCTCGTTCAAGGTGGCCGACCAGCGCAGCCTCGGGACGGTGGCGCACGGCCTGTGGGCGCCGCCGTGCCGCGAGCTGCTGCTGACCGCGGAGGTGCGCACGCGCGCCGCAGCGCTCGCGCAGGCCCACCCCGAGCTGGCCGAGATCTGCACGAGGATCGCCGACGGTCACCCCGTCGAGGGCATGGAGGCACTCGCCCCCGTGCTGGTCGACGAGCTGCGGCTGCTGCTCGACGAGCTCCCGCCGAGCACCAGCGTCGTGGTGACCGACCCGGAGAAGGTGCGCACCCGCGCCCACGACCTGGTCCGCACCAGCCAGGAGTTCCTCGAGGCGTCGTGGGCCACCGCGGCCGTCGGCGGCCGGGCGCCGATCGACCTCGGTGCTGCCGCCTACCGCACGCTCGTCGACGTGCGGGAGCACGCCGGTGAGCTCGGCCTGCCGTGGTGGACGGTCAGCCCGTTCACCGCCGACGAGGACCTCGAGGACGACGCCGTCGTGCTGGCAGCGCAGCCGCCTCCGGCCTACCGCGGCGAGGTCGAGCGCGCGATCGCCGACCTGCGGACGTGGGCGGCGGACGGCTGGCGCGTCGTCGTCACGACCGAGGGCCACGGCCCCGCGCAGCGCCTGCACGAGCTGCTCAAGGACGCCGAGGTCCCCGCGCGCCTCGACGACGAGACCGGCGCGCCCGGCGTCGTCCAGCTCGCGGCCGGCAGCCTCGAGACCGGCTTCCGCAGCGACCTGCTCAAGACCGTGCTGCTGACCGAGAGCGACCTCACCGGGACACGCGGGACGGGCACCAAGGACGTCAGCAAGCGCATGCCGAGCCGGCGCAAGAACGCGGTCGACCCGGTGCAGCTGCGCAGCGGCGACACCGTCGTGCACGAGCAGCACGGTGTCGCGCGCTACGTCGAGATGGTGCAGCGCACCGTGCAGGGAGCGACCCGCGAGTACCTCATCCTGGAGTTCGCGCCCAGCAAGCGGGGACAGCCCGGCGACCGGGTGTTCGTCCCCACCGACCAGCTCGAGCTGGTCACCAAGTACGTCGGCGGGGAGGCGCCCACCCTCGACCGGCTCGGCGGCGCCGACTGGGCCAAGCGCAAGGGCCGCGCCCGCAAGGCCGTCAAGGACATCGCCGCCGGCCTGATCCAGCTCTACAGCGCCCGGATGGCCGCCCCGGGCCACGCCTTCGCGCCCGACAGCCCCTGGCAGCGCGAGCTCGAGGACGCCTTCCCGTACGTCGAGACCCCCGACCAGCTCGAGGCCATCTCCGAGGTCAAGGAGGACATGGAGAAGCCGGTCCCCATGGACCGGGTGATCATGGGCGACGTCGGCTACGGCAAGACCGAGATCGCCGTGCGCGCAGCCTTCAAGGCCGTGCAGGACGGCAAGCAGGTCGCGGTGCTCGTCCCGACGACGCTGCTGGTGCAGCAGCACTACAACACCTTCCGCGACCGCTTCCAGGCGTTCCCGGTGACCGTGCGCGCCGTGAGCCGCTTCAACTCCGACAAGGAGCAGAAGGAGGTCGTGGACGGGGTCAAGGCCGGGACGGTCGACGTCGTCATCGGCACCCATCGCCTGCTGTCCCGCGACACGCAGTTCAAGGACCTCGGCCTGGTCGTCGTCGACGAGGAGCAGCGCTTCGGCGTCGAGCACAAGGAGTTCATCAAGCAGATGCGCACGGCGGTGGACGTCCTGACGATGTCCGCCACGCCGATCCCGCGCACGCTCGAGATGAGCCTGACCGGCATCCGGGAGATGTCGACGATCCTCACCCCGCCCGAGGAGCGCCACCCCGTGCTGACCTTCGTCGGGCCGTACGACGAGAAGCAGATCAGCGCCGCGGTCCGTCGCGAGCTGCTTCGCGAGGGGCAGGTCTTCTTCCTGCACAACCGCGTCGAGTCGATCGACCGGGTCGCCAAGCGCCTCGGCGAGCTCGTCCCGGAGGCACGCATCGCGACCGGCCACGGGCAGATGAGCGAGGACGCGCTGGAGCACGTCATGGTCGGCTTCTGGGAGAAGGAGTTCGACGTCCTCGTCTGCACGACGATCGTCGAGTCGGGTCTCGACATCCCCAACGCCAACACCCTGATCGTCGACCGGGCAGACAGCTTCGGCCTGTCGCAGCTGCACCAGATCCGCGGCCGCGTCGGTCGTGGCCGCGAGCGGGCGTACGCGTACTTCACCTTCCAGCCCGACAAGCCGCTCACCGAGCTCGCCCACGACCGGCTGGCGACGATCGCGCAGAACACCGAGATCGGCGCCGGCATGGCGGTCGCCATGAAGGACCTCGAGATCCGCGGCGCCGGCAACCTGCTCGGCGGCGAGCAGTCCGGCCACATCGCGAGCGTCGGCTTCGACCTCTACATGCGCCTCGTCGGCGAGGCCGTGTCGGACTTCAAGCGCGGCGGCGCCCCCGAGCAGGAGCAGGTCCTCGACACCAAGGTCGACCTGCCGGTCGACGCCCACCTGCCGCACGACTACATCCCCGGCGAGCGGCTGCGGCTCGAGGCCTACCGGCGTCTCGCGTCGGCGTACGACGACGGCGCGATCGCCGCGGTGCGCGAGGAGCTGACCGACCGCTACGGACCGCTGCCCGACCCGGTGGAGCGGCTGCTCGCCGTCGCGGCGTTCCGCGCGCACGCCCGGCAGTTCGGCCTGACCGAGGTCAGCGTGCAGGGCAGCCACATCCGCTTCGCGCCGCTCGACCTGCGGGAGTCGCAGGTGATGCGCCTGCAGCGCCTCTACCCCCGGTCGCTGGTCAAGCCGGCCATCGGCACCGTGCTCGTCCCGCGGCCCACCACGGCCCGCATCGGCGGTCAGCCGCTGCGCGACCTCGCCCTGCTCGACTGGGTGCGCGGTCTGCTCGACGCGGTCCTCGGGGACAGCGTCGCGGCGGCTGCGGGCGCCCCGGCGTCCGCCGGCTCACGCTGACCCCACGCACCCGTCTGGCAACCTGTACCCGTCCCCCGCAGTCGTCCTGAGAAGGCTCTCGTGCTCCCGATCCGCTCTCCCCGTCGCCTCGCCGTCGTCGCCGGCCTCGCCGTCTTCGCACTGAGCGCCTGCGGTGACGCTGCCGTCCGGTCGGCGTCCGCGGCCGTGGTCGGCGGCACGAGCATCTCCACCGACGAGCTCACCGGGCTGGTCGAGCGCGGGCTGTCCGACCCGCAGGCAGCGCAGCAGCTCGGCGCCGACCGCGACACCTACCAGCGCCAGGTCCTCGCCCGCCTCATCAACTCCGAGGTGCTCGACGAGGCCGCGCGCCGCGCCGGCGTCGAGGTGGCCGCCGGCGAGGTCGACACGCAGATCGCCCAGTTCGCCGAGCAGGCGGGCGGGCGCGAGGCGCTCGAGCAGCAGGCCGCGCAGAGCGGCATCTCCCCGGTCGACCTGCCCGACTTCGTGCGCGACATCGTCACCGAGCAGGAGCTCGGCGACGCGCTCACCAAGGACGTCGACGTGCCCGCCGAGGCGTTGCAGGCGGCCTACGACCAGAACATCGCGGAGTACGACCAGGTCCGCTCGCGGCACATCCTGGTCGAGCAGGAGGCCCAGGCCCGCGAGATCCTCGCCTCGGTCCGCGCCGACGAGTCGACGTTCGCGCCGCTCGCCGCCGAGTTCTCCATCGACACCTCCAACAAGGACGCCGGCGGCGACCTCGGCCTGGTCGGCCGCGGCGCGTTCGTGCCCGAGTTCGAGGAGCTGCTCTTCAACGCCGAGCCCGGCACCTACGACGTCGTGCAGACGCAGTTCGGCTGGCACGTGGTCCACGTGATCGAGCGCATCACCACCCCGCTCA
>CADCUB010000117.1 GCA_902805775.1 uncultured Frankineae bacterium
GGACGGCCTCCCCGCGCGCAGCGAGCGGGACGGCCTCCCCGCGCGCAGCGGGCGGACCGGCCTCCTAGCGCGAGGCCAGCGGGCGGACCGGCCTCCTAGCGCGAGGCCAGCGAGCCGGCCAGCTCCTGCAGCTCGGCCAGCGTCGCGTTCGAGCGCGTGCTGCCGACGACGACGACGACCGGGCCGTACGACCGGACCAGCGACAGCGAGCCGTCGCGGTCGCGGTGCTGCTCCCAGGGCTGTCCGTCGACCTCGGCCGGGCCGAGCCGCGTCGTGCGCCTGCCGGCGACCTGCTCGACGAACTCCTGCGCCGGCCCGCTGCTCGCGGCGTACTCGGCGTAGGCCCGGTCCGGCGTCACGTAGCCGATCCGCAGGGCCCGCGCCGACAGGGTGGAGGAGGTGGGACGCCACGCCTGCGCCAGACCCTCGGGGACCGGCGCGGTCGGCACGTCGGCCCGGAACGCCGCCAGGTCGGGGGCCGGGTCGACGACCCGCAGCTCGCGCTCGTCGGTGTCCGGCGGCTGCGCCAGGAACCACATGGCCACCACCAGGACCAGCACCACGCCCAGCGAGCGGAGCATGTCGCCGGCGGTCTCGCGGCCGCGCTTCTTGCGCACGGCGGCCGACGCGCCGGTCGCCGGCGGGGACGAGACCTCGTTCACCACCCCTCCAGTGTCGCGCAGCCCGCCGGGGGGCGCCTCCTACGGCGGGCCGCCGCCGATGCGGCCGATCAGGGCCAGCACGTCACCGGCGAGCCGCCGGGCGGACACCTCGTCCTCGCACACCGCCACCTCGTGACCGGCCTCGCTGACGACCGTCGTGAGCACCAGCACGAGGGCGTCGCCCCAGGGCTCGACGCCGTCGTCGGGACCGGTCCGCAACAGGGTGGCGTTGCGGGCGGTCCACTCCCGGTAGCGCCGGCGGGCGACCAGCTCGAAACCGGGCGGCCCCCCGCCGGCCAGGAACAGCCGGGCCAGGTCGCGCTCGGCCCAGCAGCCGTCGAGGTAGGCCCGGCTGCCGGCGACGAACAGCGCCACCGCGTCGGCCTCCCCGGCCGTGCGCGCCGCCCGTACCGCCGTGACGGCACGCTCCTCCTGGCGCCGCTGGTAGTCCTCGAACAGCGCGAGGTAGAGCTCGGCCTTGCCGCCGAAGTGGTGGTAGAGGCTCCCGACGCTCGCCCCGGCACCGGCGACCACGTCGGCGATCGACGCCTCGGCGAAGCCGGAGGCGGTGAAGACCTCACGGGCCGAGCCGAGCAGCGCGCTGCGTGTGCCGGCCGCACGCCCCGCCAGCCGGGAGACCGTCGTCCCGGCGCTCACGCCTGGCCGCTCAGCTCGGCGTACGGGATGCGCCGTCGGGAGCTGACCTCGCCGATCGTGCTCCACTCGTCGGCCCCGAGGCGGGCGAGCGGCCGGAGCAGCGAGATCTCGGGGCGCCCGTCGCGCAGCACCCGGTCGTCGATCGCGATCCACACCACCTCGCCGAACACCACGGTCGAGCCGCCACTGAACTCGTGCGTGCCGGCCACGCGACACTCCAGCGCGACCGGCGACTCGGCCACGCGCGGCGGCGCGACGCGCACGCTGGGCTCGCGGGTCAGGCCGATGACGTCGTACTCGCTGACGTCCGGCGGGTAGTCGGTGCCGGTGAGGTTGACCTGGTCGACGAGCTCCTCCGGGCACAGGCTCACGACGAACTCGCCCGTCGCGACCGCGTTGCGCAGGGAGTCCTTGGCGCCGACGGAGGTGAACTGCACGACGGGCGGCTGCACCGAGGAGATGGTGAAGAACGAGTGCGGCGCGAGGTTGTCGACGCCCGCCGGGCTGCGCGTGGTCACCCACGCGATCGGCCGCGGCACCACCACGCTGTTGAGCAGCGGGTAGACCTCGAGCCCGGGGTCGGAGGGGTCGTAGTCGAGGCGCGGCACGCGCCCACTCTGCCACCGCAGCTCGGGGACGGCGGGCTCGGACGTCCGACGTGCGCACTAGGGTCGCGCCATGAGCGACCAGCCCCTGACGCACACTCCGGAGGCGCCCGACCGCAACCTGGCGATGGAGCTGGTGCGGGTCACGGAGGCGGCCGCGATGGCCGCCGGCCGGTGGGTCGGGCGCGGGAACAAGAACGGCGGCGACGGGGCTGCGGTCGACGCGATGCGCCAGCTCATCGGCACCGTGTCGATGCGCGGCGTCGTCGTCATCGGCGAGGGCGAGAAGGACGAGGCGCCCATGCTGTTCAACGGCGAGCAGGTCGGCGCCGGCGACGGGCCCGACTGCGACGTCGCCGTCGACCCCATCGACGGCACCACCCTGATGGCCAAGGGCATGCCGAACGCCATCGCCGTGATGGCGGTGGCCGAGCGCGGCACGATGTACGACCCCAGCTCGGTCTTCTACATGGAGAAGCTGGTCACCGGCCCCGAGGCGGCCGACGTGGTCGACATCAGCGCTCCCGTCGCCGACAACGTGCACGCGGTCGCCAAGGCCAAGGGCGGCGCCGCCGAGGACGTCACCGTCTGCATCCTGGACCGTCCGCGCCACGAGGACCTCGTCCGCGAGGTGCGGCAGGCCGGCGCGCGCATCACGTTCATCAGCGACGGCGACGTCGCCGGGGCGGTGATGGCGTGCTCCGAGGGCACCGGCGTCGACCTCCTGCTCGGCATCGGCGGCACCCCCGAGGGGATCATCGCCGCCTGCGCCGTCAAGTGCCTCGGCGGCACCATCCAGGGCAGGCTGTGGCCGCAGAAGCGGAGCGAGTTCCGCAACGCCGCCGCGGCGGGGCTCGACCTCGAGGCAGTGCTGTCCACCGACGACCTCGTGCGCAGCGACAACGTCTTCTTCGTCGCGACCGGCATCACCGACGGCGAGCTCGTGCACGGCGTGCGCTACCGGGGCGGCGGAGCGACCACCGAGTCGCTGGTCATGCGGAGCAAGAGCGGCACGATCCGGCGCGTGAGCAGCTCGCACCGCCTGACCAAGCTGCGCGCCTACTCCGCCATCGACTTCGAGCACCACGAACGACAGCGCTGAGCGTCCCCACGCAGGCCCGGCGCGCGCGCACCGCCGTCGCGGCCCTGTTCTTCACCAACGGCGCGCTGTACGCCAACGTCGTCCCGCGCTACCCCGAGATCAAGACCGGGCTCGACCTGTCCGGCGCCGCGTTCGGCTCCGCGATCGGTGCGTACGGCCTGGGCGCGCTGGTCGTCGGGATGTCCGGCGGGGCGTTGGTCGCCCGGTGGGGGTCGGCCACCGTCGCCCCGGTCAGCACGCTCGTCATCGCGGCGAACCTGGTGCTCATCGGCGCTGCCCCGTCGTGGCTCGTCCTCGCGGTCGCGCTGCTGCTCGCCGGCTCCCTCGACGCCGTCGCCGACGTGGCCAACAACGCCCACTCGCTGCGCGTCGAACGGCGCTACGGGCGCTCGATCTTGAACTCCCTGCACGCCGTGTGGAGCATCGGCGCGGTGACCGGAGCGGCGATGGGGTCGCTGGCCGTCGGGTTGGGCGTCCCGGTCGTCGCCCACCTCGCCCTCGTCGGCGCGCTGCTGGCGGGAGTGCCGCTGGCGGTCCGCCGCAGGCTGCTGCCGGGTGCGGACGCCGAGGACCGGCCGCCCGTCCCGACGGCGCACGCCGGGGGCCGCGAGCCGTCGACAGGACGCCGGCCCGGCCGGGCCCGCCTGTGGGGGACCCTCGCCGCGCTGGGCACGATCGCCGCCTGCGCGCAGTCGGTCGAGGACGTCGGGGCGGCCTGGAGCGCGCTCTACCTGCGCCAGGACCTCGGCGCCGCCGCGGCCGTGGGCGGGCTCGGCTTCATCGCGCTGCAGGCCTGCCAGACGGTCGGGCGGCTGCTGGGCGACCCGGCGGTGACCCGGTACGGCGACCGGGCCGTCGCCCGCGCCGGGGCCGTGCTCGGCGGCTGCGCCACGGCAGGCGCGCTGGCGACCTCCTCGCCGGCCGCGACGGTGGCGGCCTTCGGCCTGATCGGGCTCGGCATCGGCACCCTCATCCCGGCGAGCCTGCGGCAGGCCGACCACCTGCCCGGGCTGGCCCCCGGAGCCGGCCTGACCGTGGTCGGGACGATCGACCGCATCGCCATCCTCGCCGCTCCCCCGGTCATCGGCGCGGTCGCCGACGCCGCCGGCCTGCGCACCGGCCTGCTCGCGATGCCGCTGGCGATGCTGCTGGTCGTGCTGTGCGCAGGCGCGCTGCCCCGGCGACTGCGGGCCGCCGCGCCCGCACCCGCGCCAGCACCCGCCCCAGCACCCACGTCGGCAGCAGCACGGCGCACCGGACCGCCACCGCCGCACCCTCCCTCGTAGGGTGGCCGGGGTGCGCATCGTCACCTGGAACGTCAACTCCATCGGCGCCCGCCTGCCCCGGCTGCTGCCGTGGCTCGAGGAGAACGCCCCGGACGTCGTCGCGCTGCAGGAGACCAAGTGCGCCGACGACGCCTTCCCGTACGCCGACCTCGCCGCGCTGGGCTACGAGGCGGCGCACTCCGGCGACGGGCGGTGGAACGGCGTCGCCGTCCTGTCGCGCGTCGGGCTGTCGGACGTGTCGCTCGTCCTCGAGGGCCACCCCGAGCCGCGGCTCGCGTCCGCGCAGTGCGGTCCGCTGCACGTCACGTCGGTGTACGTCCCGAACGGCCGGGCGCTGGGCGACCCGCACTACGACTACAAGCTGGCCTGGTTCCGCTCGCTGCGCGAGCGGCTCGACGGCTTCGACCCGGCCTCGCCGCTCGCGGTGATGGGCGACATGAACGTGGCGCTGCACGACCGCGACGTCTGGGACATCGGCGCCTTCCGCGACTCCACGCACGTCACCTCCGCCGAGCGCGACGCGGTGCGCGCGCTGCTCGACTGGGGGCTGGTCGACGTCGAGGCGCGGCCGGGCAAGGGCGACGTCCCGTTCACCTACTGGGACTACCGCGCCGGGATGATGCACAAGAACCTCGGCATGCGGATCGACTACCTGCTGGCGACCCGCGCCGTCCCCGTCCGCGACGCCTGGGTGGACCGGGAGGCGCGCAAGGGCAAGGGCGCCTCCGACCACGCCCCGCTGGTCGCCGACGTCGACCTCTAGTCCTCGCGCTCAGGGTCCTCGCGCCCGGGGTCCTCGACGCCAGGACCCAAGCGCAGGGGTCGTCAACGCCGGGGTCCTCAGCGCAGGAGTCCTCAGACCGAGATCAGCAGAATCGGCAACCTGGTCGGGTCGTACGACGACCTGTGCGACCTGATGGCGCTGGCCGCCCGGGGCGCCGTGACGCTGCGCACCGCCGAGTACGCGCTCGACGACTTCCAGTCGGCGCTCGACGACCTCGACGCCGGCAGGGTGCGTGGCCGAGCCATCCTCATCCCCTGAGGCCCGCGTCGGCACGACGAGCGGGGCGGCCTGATCGACGGGACCGCACGGACGCGGACCGGGCTGCGCGCAGGTGGCGCAGCCCGGTCCGACGGGACCGCTCGGGGGTCAGCCCTCCTGCGGCGGCCGAGTCATGGACAGGACGTCGAGCGCCTCGTCGAGCTGGGCCTCGGTGAGGTCGCCGCGCTCGACGTAGCCGCCCTCCAGCACCACCTGCCGGATGGTCTTCTTCTCCTTCAGCGACTGCTTGGCGATCTTCGCAGCGTTCTCGTAGCCGACGTACTTGTTGAGGGGCGTGACGATCGACGGCGAGGACTCGGCCAGCTCGCGGCAGCGCTCCTCGTCCGCGACGGTCCCGTCGACCGTGCGGTCGGCCAGCAGCCGGGAGATGTTGGCGAGCAGCCGGATCGACTCCAGCAGGTTGCGGGCCATCACCGGCAGCATGACGTTGAGCTCGAAGTTGCCCGACGCGCCGGCGAACGCGATGGCGGCGTCGTTGCCGACGACCTGCGCGACGACCATGCAGGTCGCCTCCGGGATCACCGGGTTGACCTTGCCGGGCATGATGCTCGAGCCGGGCTGCAGGTCCGGCAGCAGGAGCTCGCCGAGCCCGGCCCGCGGGCCGGAGCCCATCCAGCGCAGGTCGTTGGCGATCTTGTAGAGGCCGACGGCGATCGTCCGCAGCTGCCCCGACGTCTCGACGAGCGCGTCCCGGGCGCCCTGCGCCTCGAAGTGGTCGCGCGCCTCGGTGAGCGGCAGGCCGGTCGCCGAGGCGACCTCCGCGATGACGGCGGCGCTGAAGCCGGCGGGGGTGTTGATGCCGGTGCCGACCGCCGTACCGCCCAGCGGCAGCTCCGCCAGCCGGGGCAGAGACGCCTGCAGGCGCTCGACGCCGTACCGCACCTGGGCCGCATAGCCACCGAACTCCTGACCCAACGTCACCGGCGTCGCGTCCATCAGGTGGGTGCGCCCGGACTTCACGACCGTCGCCCACGCGTCCCGCTTGCGCTCGAGGGAGGCGGCGAGGTGCTCCAGGGCCGGCAGCAGGTCGTTCACCACGGCGCTCGTGGCCGCGATGTGGATCGAGCTCGGGAAGACGTCGTTGCTCGACTGCGAGGCGTTGACGTGGTCGTTCGGGTGGACCGGGCGACCGAGCCGGTCGGTGGCGAGCGTCGCGAGGACCTCGTTGGTGTTCATGTTCGACGACGTGCCGGAGCCGGTCTGGAACACGTCGACCGGGAAGTGCTCGTCCCAGCGGCCCTCGGCCACCTCGGCGGCCGCCTCCGCGATCGCCGAGGCGAGCGGCTCCTCCAGCACGCCGAGCCGGGCGTTGACCGTGGCCGCGGCCGCCTTGATGCGGGCGAGGGCCTCGATGTGGGCGCGCTCGATGCGCTGCCCGCTGACCGGGAAGTTCTCGACCGCCCGCTGGGTCTGCGCGCGGTACTTCGCGTCGTAGGGCACCTGGACGTCGCCCATGCTGTCGTGCTCGGTACGGAACTGCGGCTGCTCGCTCATGCCGGTCATCCTGCCGGGGGCGCACAGCCCGCCCGGCGGAGGGGTGGGCGGCCCGGCGGAGGGGTGGGCGGCTTGACACCGGCCACCCGGGGGCAGCAGTCCGGCCATGGTGCAACCACGAACCCTCGTCGTCGTCCTGGCCGGCGGTGCCGGCAGCCGGCTGGAGTCGCTGACCCACTCGCGCGCCAAGCCGGCCGTCCCGTACGCCGGCCACTACCGGCTGGTCGACGTCGTGCTGACCAACTGCCTGCACTCGGGCCTGCCCGACGTGTGGATCACGCAGCAGACCAACCCCGTGTCGCTCAGCGACCACCTCAACGGCGGGCGGCCGTGGGACCTCGACCGCACCCGCGGCGGGTTCCTCGTGCTCGCGCCCAGCCAGGACAAGGACACCGGCAAGGGCGGCTTCGCCACCGGAACGGCCGACGTGCTGTGGCGGCACACCGAGCTCATGCGCGACTTCGGCCCCGAGGCGCTGGTCGTCGTCAGCTCCGACGCCGTCTACGCGCTCGACTACGAGGAGGTCGTGCGCGGCCACCTCGCCAGTGACGCGCACGTCACGATGGTGACGACGAGGGTCGAGGCGGACGACGCGTCCCGGTACGGCGTGGTCCTCGTCGAGGACGGCCGGGTCACCGACTACGCCTACAAGCCGGACGAGCCCAAGAGCGACCTGGTCACCAACGAGGTGTTCGTCTTCACGCCCGGACCGGTCCTCGACCTGCTGGACGAGCTCGGCGACGCGGCCGGCGAGGACGGACCCGGCGACCTCGGTGACGCCCTGCTCCCCCGCCTGGTCGAGGCCGGACGGGCACGCGAGCACCGCTTCGAGGACTACTGGCGCGACCTCGGCACGATCCCGGCGTACTGGCAGGCCCACATGGACCTGCTCTCGGACGAGCCGCCCTTCGACCCCGGGCGCGAGGACTGGCGGCTCACCACCCGCGGCGGCAACCGGCCGCCCGCGCGCATCCGGGCCGGTGCCGTCGTCGAGGACTCGCTGCTGTCGCCCTCCAGCGTCGTCGCCGGCACGGTCTGCCGCAGCGTGCTGTCACCCCACGCCGTCGTGGAGGCCGGAGCCGAGGTCTACCAGAGCGTCCTGCTGCACGGCGCGGTCGTGCGCAGCGGGGCGACGGTGCGGCGCGCGATCCTGGACCAGGGCGTCGAGGTGTGCGCCGGAGTCACGGTCGGCGGGGAGGGCGGGGACGGCGACATCGCCCTCGTCGGCCGTGATGAGCGCATCGAGGCCGACCTGCCCGCCGGCGGCCGCCAGCCCGAGCCCGAGGAGTAGCCGCTGCCCCGCACGGACCGTTCGACGACGTCGCTGCGGCGAACGGTCCGAGCGGGTGGTGCCCCTACAGCGGCAGGTCCTCGAGCATCTCGGTGACCAGGGCCGCGATCGGGGACCGCTCGGAGCGGGTCAGGGTCACGTGCGCGAACAGCGGGTGGCCGCGCAGGGCCTCGATCACCGCCGCGACGCCGTCGTGCCGGCCGACGCGCAGGTTGTCGCGCTGCGCGACGTCGTGGGTGAGCACCACCCGTGAGCCCTGGCCCAGCCGGGACAGCACGGTGAGCAGGACCCCGCGCTCGAGCGACTGCGCCTCGTCGACGACGACGAACGCGTCGTGCAGCGAGCGCCCGCGGATGTGGGTGAGCGGCAGCACCTCCAGCAGCCCCCGCGCGAGCACCTCCTCGACGACCTCCGGCGCCACCAGCGCGCCCAGGGTGTCGAAGACGGCCTGCGCCCAGGGCGCCATCTTCTCGGCGGAGTCGCCCGGCAGGTAGCCCAGCTCCTGGCCGCCGACCGCGTACAGCGGCCGGAAGACCACGACCTTCTTGTGGGCCCGCCGCTCCAGGACCGACTCGAGCCCGGCGCACAGCGCCAGCGCGGACTTGCCGGTGCCGGCGCGGCCGCCGAGCGAGACGATGCCCACCTCGGGGTCGAGCAGCAGGTCGATCGCGATGCGCTGCTCGGCCGAGCGGCCGTGCACACCGAACGCGTCGCGGTCGCCGCGCACCAGCCGCACCGACTTGTCGGGCGACACCCGCCCGAGCCCGCTGCCCCGACCGGACAGCAGCACCAGGCCGGTGTGGGTGGGCAGCTCGCGTGCGGCCGGCAGGTCGAGCCGGCCCTCGGCGTAGAGCCGGTCGAGCTCGGCGGCGTCCACCTCGAGCTCGGCCATGCCGGTCCAGCCCGACGACACCGCCAGCTGCGCGCGGTACTCCTGCGCCGGCAGGCCGATCGCGCCGGCCTTGACGCGCAGGGGGAGGTCCTTGGAGACCAGCACCACGTCGGCGCCGTCGGCGGCCAGGTTGGCGGCCACCGCGAGGATGCGGCTGTCGCCGTCGTGCCCGCGCACCCCCGCCGGCAGGCAGGAGGTGTCGACGTGGTTGAGCTCCACGCGCACGGTGCCCTGCCCGACGGGCAGCGGCTGGTCGAGCCGGCCGTGCAGCACCCGGAGGTCGTCGAGCAGCCGCAGGGCCTGGCGGGCGAACCACCCGAGCTCGGGGTGGTCGCGCTTGCCCTCGAGCTCGGTCACCACGACGAGGGGCAGCACCACCTCGTGCTCGGCGAAGCGGGCGAGCGCGCCCGGGTCGGACAGCAGGACGGAGGTGTCGAGCACGAAGACGGTCATGGAGTCCCCTGGCGCGCCGGGCTGGGTCGACCGGGCCGGCCATCGGGGCCGGGCGCCGGCCCCTGTTCGCGCACGCGCATCGGGCCTCCCGCGCGGACCGGCGGACTACCGGCCGCTGCCCTGAACGCTAGGTCGCCCCGGGCGCTCGGAGCGCCGCGACACGCCACCCGTCCGGGTGGACTCAGATCTCGGCGGCCAGCTCGGCGGGGGTGAGCTGCTCGTCGAGCAGGCGGACGAAGCGCTCGCCCACCCGCATCGCCGGCGGACGGGCGTCGAGCCAGCCCGACAGCAGCCGCCCGCCCTCGACGTAGGTGGTCATGTAGGCGCGCCAGAGCGGGTCGGTGAGGAAGGAGACGGTCCTGGCCGCCCGCTCCGGCGACTGCAGCGCCCAGCGGACGAGGTGCGCCTGCGCCTGCTCGGCGCTCGCACCACGGTCGTGCAGCAGCAGCGCCGCGTCCTGCCGCACGGCGCCGAGCGGCGCGACGGCACGGGCGATGCGCTGCCCGCGCTCACCGTCGTACGCGATCCCGAGGTCGGCGTACAGCTCGGCGACGACCGGTCCCCAGTCGAGCAGGTCCAGGCCGACCAGCCCGAGGTCGGCGAGCCCTTCGGCCAGCAGGTTCTCGGGGGTGTTCACCAGCCACAGGTCGTACTCCGGCAGGTCGGCCTGGGCCACCTGCTTGCGGCACCGCTCGGTGTGGTGGCCGGGGTAGGACTCGTGTGCGACCAGCCAGGGCAGCACACCGAGCCCGACCGGCAGGTCGGCGTTGACCGCCACGGTGCTGCGGAAGCCCCCTCGGTAGTAGTTGAAGCCGCCCCACGGCTTGTCGGTGACGATCTCGTAGTCGACGACCTCCTCGTCGGGCAGGGCGAAGCCGGCGCGGGTGCGCTCGCGCAGCAGCGTCGACATCTCGCGCACCGCGTGCGGCAGGAGGTGCGGCGGGACGGCCTGACCCTCGCGGTAGGCCGTGTAGCGCTCGACGAGCGGCCCGTCGCCCGGCAGCAGCTCCGCCAGCTCGGCGTGCGCGTCGGCGTAGGTCGCCTCGTCCCCCAGCTCGGGCCGCACCTGGAAGTACGCCTGCACCTGGTCCAGGTAGGGCACCGCGCGGCCGTCCAGGACCCGGGCGCTGCACTCGAGCCCGGTCAGCTGGGCCGCGAGCCAGCGCGTGCGCGCCGGCGCGAGACCGGCCGACGGCAGCTCTGCCAGCAGCTCGGCGGCCCGGGCGCGCAGCTCCGCGGCGCGCGGCACGGGGCCGCTCTCGACCTGCGCGCGCAGCGCCGGCGGACCGGTCCACGCGTCGACGAAGCCGCGCACGAGCCGGTCGAAGGCCAGGCCCAGCCGGAGGTAGTCGTGGACGACGTCGATCTGCTCAACCACCGAAGCGTCGTTGCCGGGCGGCGTACGCCCGCAGGGCCCGCAGGAAGTCGATCCGCCGGAAGTCGGGCCAGAAGGCCTCGCAGAAGTAGAACTCGCTGTGCGCGCTCTGCCAGAGCAGGAAGCCCGACAGGCGCTGCTCACCGCTGGTGCGGATGACCAGGTCGGGGTCGGGCTGCCCACGGGTGTAGAGGTGCTCGGAGATGTGCTCGACGTCGAGCAGCTCGGCGACCTCCTCCAGGCTGCGGCCCTCGGCGGCGTGGGCGTGCAGCATGGAGCGGACGGCGTCGGCGATCTCGCGGCGGCCGCCGTAGCCGACGGCGACGTTGACCTCCACGCCGGGACGGCCCTCGGTGCCGGCCGCCGCCTCCTTGAGGACCTGCGCCGTCGCCGCAGGCAGCAGGTCGAGCGCACCGACGATGCGGATCGTCCACCGGCCCTGCGGCCCGGCCAGGTCGGTGACCAGCGTCTCGATGATGCGCAGCAGCGGCGCCAGCTCCGGCTCGGGCCGGCTGAGGTTGTCGGTCGAGAGCAGCCACAGGGTGACCAGCTCGACGCCGGCGTCGTCGCACCAGCCGAGCAGGTCGCGGATCTTGCGGGCACCCGCGCGGTGGCCCGAGTTGGGGTCGTCCAGGCCGAGCTCCCGGGCCCAGCGGCGGTTGCCGTCGACGATCACGCCGACGTGGCGCGGGACGGTCGCTCCCGAGCGCTCGAGCGCCGAGGCCAGCCGGCGCTCGTAGACGCCGTAGACGAGGTCCCTCAGTCCCACCCGGTCCTCCGTCCTGCCCTGCGCACGCCCGGAGCGCAGGGTAATCGGCGCTGGTGCAGACGGTGCGGCCGCCGTGCGGCACGACGTTCAGCCCGCAGGGTGGCCGACACCCTGCTCGCCGACCACCGGCCCACCGACGGCCTGCTCGCCGACCACCTGCCGACCGACGACCCGGTCCGCCTCGGCGACCAGCGCGTCGAGCAGGGCGAGCAGGGCCGTGCTGTCCAGGCTGCAGCGCACGCCCCGCCCCGCGTCACCCCAGCCGTCGAGCACCGCGAGCGAGCGGGTCGACCACCGGCCACGCTGTCCGTCGGGACCGCGCACCCAGGTGCGGTCCGAGCGCAGCCACAGGCGCAGCTCGCCGGCGCCACCCCCGTCGTCGGGGTCGCGGGCGCGCAGGGACAGCAGCTCGCGCTCGCGCGGCAGGAGTCGGCGCAGGGCCGCCCCGTCCGGCCCGCCCGGCGCCCCTGAGCCGTCCGGCCCGCGCGGGCCGCCTGGCGCGCCACCGTCGCTCTCCTGCAGCAGGACGTCAGGACCGGTCACCGGGAACGCCTCGGGGCCGTCCTGCGCCCGGGCCTGGCGCAGCGCGTCGGCCGTGCGGGCCAGCCGCCACCGGCTGCACTCCCGGACGTCGCCGAAGGGCTCGCCGTCGAGCAGCAGGCGCAGCGTCACCTCGAAGGCGAGGCCGCCGCGGTCCGACTTGGGCACGGGCAGGATCGACAGGACGGACCCGTCGACGCACTGCACCTCGACCATGACGGTGATCGTGCTGTCCCGCGCACGCCGGAACAACCCCCCGGGGCTGCCGGAGCCGCGCCGTGCCTAGGAGGGGGAGCCTCCGGCAGCCGCGGCGTCCAGGCGTGCGGTCAACGCCTGCAGCTCGTCGGTGATGGCCTGCGGCAGGCGGTCGCCGAAGCGCGCGAAGTACTCCGGCATGAGCGCCGCCTCCTGCGACCAGACCTCGGCGTCGACCGAGAGCAGCACGTCGAGGTCGGCCTCGGCGATGTCGAGGCCGTCGACGTCGAGCTCGGCCGGGGCCGGCAGGACGCCGATCGGCGTGCGGCGGCCGTGCGCGGTGCCCTCCAGCCGGTCGACGATCCACTTCAGGACGCGGCCGTTCTCGCCGAAGCCCGGCCAGAGCCACCTGCCGTCCTCGTCCTTGCGGAACCAGTTGACGTAGTAGATCCGGGGCAGGTCGGCCCCGGCGCGCTCGCCGATCCGCAGCCAGTGGGCCATGTAGTCGCCCATGTTGTAGCCGCAGAACGGCAGCATGGCGAACGGGTCGCGGCGCAGCTGGCCGATCGCCCCGGCCGCGGCGGCGGTGGTCTCCGAGGAGACCGAGGCGCCCAGGAAGGTGCCGTGCTGCCAGTCGAAGGACTCGGTCACCAGCGGCACGGCGCTCGCCCGGCGGCCGCCGAACAGGATCGCCGAGATCGGGACGCCCTGCGGGTCCTCCCACTCCGGGGCGATCGTCGGGCACTGTCCGGCAGGGGTCGTGAAGCGGCTGTTGGGATGGGCGGCGGGCTCGCCGGACTCCGGCGTCCAGGGCCGGCCCTTCCAGTCGGTCAGCCCGGCAGGAGGGGTGGGCGTCAGGCCCTCCCACCACACGTCGCCGTCCTCGGTGAGGGCGACGTTGGTGAAGATGGAGTTGCCGTAGAACGTCCGGACCGCGTTGGCGTTGGTCTGCTCGCCGGTGCCGGGCGCGACCCCGAAGAAGCCGGCCTCGGGGTTGATGGCGTACAGCCGGCCGTCGTCGCCGAAGCGCATCCAGGCGATGTCGTCGCCGACCGTCTCGACCTTCCAGCCGGGGAGGGTGGGCTCGAGCATCGCCAGGTTGGTCTTGCCGCAGGCGCTGGGGAACGCGGCGGTGACGTAGCGGGCCTGGCCGCCAGGCGGGGTGAGCTTGAGGATGAGCATGTGCTCGGCCATCCAGCCCTCGTCGCGGGCCATCACCGAGGCGATGCGCAGCGCGAAGCACTTCTTGCCGAGCAGCGCGTTGCCGCCGTAGCCCGAGCCGTACGACCAGATCTCGCGCGTCTCGGGGTAGTGGACGATGTACTTGGTGTCGTTGCAGGGCCAGGCGACGTCGGCCCGGCCGTCGACGAGCGGTGCGCCGACGCTGTGGACCGCGGGGACGAAGAAGCCGTCGTCGCCGATGGCCTCCAGCGCAGGCGTGCCCATCCGGGTCATGATCCGCATCGACGTCACGACGTAGGGGCTGTCGGTGATCTCGACGCCCAGCTGGGAGATGGCCGAGCCGAGCGGACCCATGCAGAACGGGACGACGTACATCGTGCGGCCGCGCATGCAGCCGTCGAACAGCTGCTCGAGCGTCGCCCGCATCTCGGCGGGGGCGGTCCAGTTGTTGGTCGGACCGGCGTCGACCTCCGACGCGCTGCAGATGAAGGTGCGGTCCTCGACCCGGGCGACGTCGCTCGGGTCGGACCGGCAGTAGAAGCTGTTGGGTCGCCTGGTCTCGTCGAGGCGCAGGAACGTCCCGCTCTCGACGAGCTCGGCGGTCAGGCGCTGCCACTCCTGCTCCGACCCGTCGCACCACACCACCCGGTCCGGCCGGGTGAGGGAGGCGATCTCACGTACCCACGCCACCAGCGCCTCGTTGCGGGTGGGAGCATCCTCGGTCCCCGGTATGGTGGTCGTGGTCGTCATGTCAGCCTCTCCGTCGAGGTGCTCCGGCCCGGGCAACGGGTAGACGTGCCCCACCGGACGAGTACCGGGAGGATACGGGGGGCGTCTGCCCCTGGCTCTGTGACATCACGCACCCCTGACCCGCAGGAGGAGCAATGCACGTGCCGCACGCCGTGCAGGACGCCGTCGACGTCGTCCACGACGTCGAGGCCAAGGTGCAGGGCCTCACGGCGGCCCTCAAGCCGCGACTGCGGGGTGTGCTCCACGAGGCGGCCTTCGCGGTGTCGCTGGTGACCGGGACGGCACTGGTCTGCCTGGCCGACGCCGGTCGGGAGCGTGCCGCCGCGGTCGTCTACGCCGTCAGCGTCGCGCTCCTGTTCGGCACCTCCGCGGCCTACCACCGCGGGTCGTGGTCGGGCCGCTCGCAGGAGGTCATGAAGCGCCTGGACCACTCGATGATCTTCGTCCTGATCGCCGGCACCTACACGCCCTTCGCCCTGCTGCTGCTGGAGGGCACCGCGCGCTGGGTCGTGTTCGGCCTGGTCTGGGGCGGGGCCGTCGCCGGGGTGGTGCTCCGCAACGTCGTCCGGCGGCCGGCCCGGTGGCTGTTCGTCGGGCTCTACCTGCTGCTGGGCTGGGTGGCCCTCGGCGTGCTCCCGCAGCTCCACGAGCGGGGTGGGTCCGTCGTGGTCGTGCTGCTCCTGCTCGGCGGGCTGTTCTACTCCCTGGGAGCGCTGGTCTACGCGCTGCGCCGGCCCGACCCCTCTCCGCGGTGGTTCGGCTTCCACGAGGTGTTCCACGCGTTCACCCTGGCCGCCTTCGTCACCCACTACGTCGCGGTGTCGTTCGCGACCTACAGCACCGTCGGGTAGCCGCTCCGGTCCTCGTCCGCGAGGACGGGCCGGCCCGGGCGCCGCAGCACCCGGGCCGGCCCGCGCGGACGGTCCCGCCGTCAGCCCGCCGGACCGGACCGGCGCACCTGCTCCACCGACTCCAGCGCCGCCCGCAGCTCGGACAGCCAGGCGTCGGTGTTGCGCCCGACCAGGCGCACGCACCAGGCGAGGGCCTCCGACCGGCTGCGGGCCACTCCGCTGTCCACCAGGGTGTCGAGCACCTGGCGCTCGGGCTGGCGCAGCCGGGTCATCACAGGAACCGCCAGGCTGGTGAACACCTGGCGCGTCCCGCCCACCTGCGCCCCCCAGGCCACCCTGCGGCCGTAGCGGCGCTCGGCCTCGCGCGCGATCCGCATCCGCTCCTCGCGGGTCTGCTCGCGGAAGCGCGTGATGCGCCCGGCCTCCGCCTCGGCGCGTCCGGCCTCGTCGTCCGGTGCGGGCGGCGCCGCCAGCGTCCCGACGACCAGCACCTCCTCGCGGTCGACGACGACCTCCGGCGGCCCGTCGAACCACTCGTCCGGCAGCCGGCCGGCGAACCAGCCCGCCAGCCCCTCGGCCGACGGCACGTCCCGATCACTCGTCGCTCTGGGTCCCATCACTCCTCCTCCAGCGCTTGATTACTCGATTACACACTTGCAGAGTGCCACCCTCGTCCGATCCCGGCAATCGGCCTACGGTGAACACGTGGCCGACGAGCTGGTCGACGACGCGGCCGAGCGCAGCCGCCGTCTCGGCGCGCTGGCGGTCGGGCTGCTGGTCCTCGTCCTGGGAGGCGGCGCGGCACTGCGCAGCACGCTGCCGCCCCCACCGCTGGCCGTCGACCTCGCCGACCTGAGCGGGTCGACGCTGGCCGGCGACAGCTTCGTGCGCGTCAACCTGTCGCTGCGGGCCTCGGGCGCCCGTGACGTCGGGGACGCCCGGCTCACCATGGCGGGCGCGACCTCGCGCGGACAGCACCCGTCGCGCTTCGACGGCGACGGACGGATGACGGTGCAGGTCGACCTGACGCCGGCGTGCGCACGGCTGGCCGACGGCATCGGACCGGGCCGGCTCGACCTGTCCCTGCACGACGCGCAGGGCCGGGCCCGGCAGGTCCGGGTCGCGGTCCCGGCGGAGGGCTCGCTCGACCGGCTGCTGCGCTACCGCTGCCGCTAGCTGTCCGGACCGGGGAGCTCGCCGGCCGGGCTCAGCACGACCTGCAGCTGGGCGCGCAACCGGTCCGCCTCCGTCGTCGGCTCCTCGCACACGGAGCCCCGGCAGACGTACGCCGCACCCGCCGGCCGCCCCTCGGCCAGCGGGCCGGCGTGAACGACCACGGCGCCCGGCGCGGTGCCCAGCCGGGCCAGCGCCAGCAGGTCGGGCCGGTCCAGCACGACGACCTCCGCGGGACCGGCCAGCAGCGCCTCTCCCACGGCGGCCGCCCACCCGGTGAACCTGACGTGCCGGCCGATCAGCGGCGCCACCGTCCGCAGCGCGCGCTCGGCGGCCTCGCGGAAGCGCGAGGAGCCGGTCATGGCGGCGCAGGTCAGCAGCGCTCCGGCGGCCGCGGCCAGCCCGGACGGCGCCGGGCCGTCGGTGGGGTCCTGCGGCCTGCGCACCAGCTGCTCGGCGTCGTCGGCGGTGTCGAAGAAGCCGCCCTGGCCGTCGGGGAAGTGCTCCAGGACGGCGTCGAGCAGGAGCGTGGCGTCCTCCAGCCGGCTCCGGTCGCCGGTGACGGAGAACAGCGTCAGCAGGCCCTCGGCGACGTCGGCGTAGTCCTCGAGGACGCCGGCGTGGCGACCCGCCCGGCCGCCGATCGAGGTGCGCAGCAGCCGGCCGCTCTCGGTGTGCAGCGTCCGCAGCAGGTCGGCGCACTCGACGGCCGCCACCAGGCAGTCGGGGCGGTCCAGCAGCACCGCGACCTCGGCCAGCGCAGCGATCGCCAGGCCGTTCCAGGCGGCGACGACCTTGTCGTCCCGCCCGGGCTGCGGGCGGCCGGCCCGGACCTCGCGCAGCCGGGCGCAGACGCGGTCGTACCGCTCGGCGTCGTCGGGCTCGGCCAGGCGCTGGAGCACCGAGCTGCCGTGCTCGAAGGTGCCCGTCACCGTGACGTCGAACTGCTCCGCCGCCCAGCGGCCGTCCTCGTCGCCGAGGGCGTCGACGAGCTGCGCCGGCGTCCAGACGTAGGTCAGCCCCTCCTCGCCGTCGGTGTCGGCGTCGAGCGCGGAGGCGAAGCCGCCCTCGGCGGTGCGCAGGTCACGCAGCAGGAAGTCGGCGGTCTCGAGGGCCACCCGCCGGGCCTCCGGCGAGCCCGTGGCCCGCCACAGGTGCAGGTAGACGCGCAGCAGCAGGGCGTTGTCGTACAGCATCTTCTCGAAGTGCGGGACCACCCACTGCGCGTCGACGGAGTAGCGCGCGAAGCCGCCGGCCAGCTGGTCGTACATGCCGCCGGAGGCCATGGCGCGGCAGGTGTGCTCGACCTGCTCCAGCCCCACCCCCGTGCGGGCGGCGTGCCGCAGCAGGAACTCCAGCACCATCGACGGCGGGAACTTGGGTGCTCCCCCGAAGCCGCCGTGCACGCCGTCGTAGGACGAGCGCAGGGAGGCGACCGCCCGGTCGAGCAGCTCGGCGGTGACGTCGGCAGTCGGCCCGCCGGGCGGACGGGACAGCCGGGTGACCACGTCGGCGCCGGCCGTCAGGACCTCCTCGCGGCGCGTCGACCAGGTCGCCGTCACCGACTCCAGGACCTCTCCGAACGCCGGCATCCCACCCCGGCGCGAGCGCGGCCAGTAGGTGCCGCAGAAGAACGGCTCGCCCGCGGGGGTGAGGAAGCCGGTCATCGGCCAGCCGCCGTGACCGGTCATGGCCTGCACGGCCTCCATGTAGACCGCGTCGACGTCGGGCCGCTCCTCGCGGTCGACCTTGACGTTGACGAAGTGCGCGTTCATGTACGCCGCAGTCGTCTCGTCCTCGAACGACTCGTGCGCCATGACGTGGCACCAGTGGCAGGCGGCGTAGCCCACGGACAGCAGGACCGGCACGTCCCGGCGCACCGCCTCGGCGAACGCCTCCGGGGACCACTCCCACCAGTCGACGGGGTTGTCGCGGTGCTGCAGCAGGTACGGCGAGGTGGCGGTCGCGAGGCGGTTGGGCATGGCCTGCCTGTGCCCGCCGCGATGCGGTCCTCACGGCGGGCAGCGGCAGCACCGGCCCTCGTGACCGGGCCGGGCCGCTACCGCTCGGGGGTGTCGCCCGCGTGCGCACCGCCGTCCGGCTGGTCGGCGTCCGGCGCACCGGGCGTACGGCCGGTGGCCTCCGCCTCGCTCTCGCCGGCGTGCACCCCGTCGTCGGGCTGGTCGACGTCGGGCGTAGCGGGCGTCCTGCCGTCGGGGGTGCTCACGGCCGTACCTGCCCCTCGTCCTGGACGACGGCGTCCCCGACCGCCTCGATCTCCAGGTGCTCGCGCCGGACGTCGGCGGTGACGACCTGCTCCTCGTAGACGGTGTGCTTGCGCAGGACGACGCGCTCGCGCACCACCAGGCGCTTGGTGACGACGATCTGCTCCTCGAACACCGGGATGGAGATGCTGCCGTCCGGCAGCGTCTCGACCTCCCCGCTGTCGGTCTCGGCGTCGGCCGGGGTCCGCTCGAGCTCGGCCTGCTCCGTGCCGCGGTCGACGTGGGTCGACACGTTCTCGACGTCGACGCGCTTGCGCGCGCGCACCGCGCCCGCCTGCTCGGTGACGGTGCCCACGCGCAGCCGCTCCTCGGACCGGACGACCTCGCCGGGGTCCGTGCGTCCACCGGAGAGCTCGCTGCCGGCAGCGGACGGTGTGCTCGCGGCGCCGGGCGCCGCCGTTCTGGACTGGTCTGGATCGTGGATCGCCGGGTCGTGCGTCATGGCTGCTCCTGAACCGAGGGCGCGCCGTGCGGACCTGCGCGCGGGTGGGGTGTCCGGGGACGACACCGCCGCCCCGGCCCGGAGGCTGAGGCGGCGGTGTCGGTGACCTGCGTGGCGACTAGCGGAGGCGGTCGGCGTCCGTGCCGCGGGCGTCGGAGACGCCGTCCATGTCGATCTGCTCCTTGCGGACCTCCTCGGTCACCGTGGCCTGCTCGGTGACCGTGTCGGTGTCCAGGCGCACGCGCTCGACCGGCACGGCCTCCTTGGCCACGACCGGGCGCTCCTCGCTGAGCACGACCTCGTGCTCCTCCTCGGAGATGGCCGGACCGTCCATGGCCTTCGGCATGTTGGCGTCCGTGATCGGCTCGCGCTCGACCCGGACCTCCTCGCGCGACACCGGGACCGTACGGGTCTCGGTCTCGGAGGTGACGTACTTGCGCAGGCGGGCCCGACCGGCCTCGACCCGCTCGGTGCCGACGCGCAGCTGCTCCTCGGAGCGGGTCATGGCGTCGTCCGTGGTCAGCCCGGAGGTGTCGCGCCCCACGGCGCTGTTCTCGACGTCGTCGTAGACCCCGTCGCCGTCGACGTCGTCGCGCGAGGTGCCGCGCGACACAGTGGTCTCCTGCTCAGACCGGCCGGTGCCCGCGGTGCCGGTGGTGGTGGTGGCGGTGGTGGCGGTCGCGGTGCCCGTCGAGCCGGCGCCGGTGTAGTACTCGAACAGGCGCTGCTCCTCGGGAGCGGTGAGCTCCTCGTCGTTCTCGACGCGCGGGGCGTCCTTGACGAACGACTTGCTGTAGGGCACGACGACCTCGTCGCCGCGCATCTCGGCAGCGTCGAGGGGGAAGAAGCTGGCTCCGCCGCCGAACAGGCCGGTCGTGACGGTGGCGAAGGTGCCGCCGCTGCCGTCCGTCGACTCGTAGACGTCCTTGATCTTGCCGATGCTCTCGCCGTCCGTGCCGACGACGTGCTTGCCGGCCAGGGAGCCGAGGCTCGAGGTGTCGATCATGTGGGGTTCTCCTTCAGGGGTCAGGCGGGATGGCGCTGGACGTGGTCGTGCTGTACGCGCCGGGAGGCAGGTGCTGCGGTCCGAGCGCGCGGCGGTCGAGGACCGCTCACGGCTGACCGGTGGCCCGGGTGTGCGGGGTCAGGCAGACCACCCGGCGTCGCTCTGGCAACTCCCCTACCCCGTGAACCGGGTGCAGCACCATGACGACGCCCACCGGACCTGTGTGCCGGCGCACGTCGCGTGCACGTGCCGGTGCGGGACGTCATGGGATGTCCGTTCGGGTGAGGGGGCTCGACCGCGACCTTCTCCGGTCTTCGGTCCCCGTCCGCCCTTCCCACCTCCCCGGCGGACGAACATCACGTCACCCGGTCCGCAGATGAACTCTGACCCCGAGGTGACGGGCTTGTCACCGTCGGCGCCGGGGGACAGCACGGACGTGCCCGGTCCGCTGCAGGTGTCGCGCGCAGTGAGCGTGCCGGAGGCCGAGCTGTCCTGGCGCTTCTCCCGCTCGTCGGGGCCCGGTGGCCAGGGCGTCAACACCACCGACAGCCGCGTGGAGCTGTCCTTCGACGTGCAGCGATCCCCGTCGCTGCCCGAGCAGCTGCGCGCGCGGGCGCTGGGCCGGCTGGCGCCCCGACTCGTCGACGGCGTCCTCACGGTCGCTGCGAGCGAGCACCGGAGCCAGCTGCAGAACCGGCAGGCCGCGCAGCAGCGCCTCGTCCAGCTGCTGCGCCAGGCGCTGGCACCACCGGCTCCCCGCCGCCGGCCCACGCGACCGACCCGCGGCTCGCAGGAGCGCCGGCTGGAGGCCAAGCGCCAGCGCTCACAGGTCAAGCGCGGACGCCGCGGCGGTGGGGGCGAGCCCTGAGCTCAGGCCGCCGGGCCCTCGGGCGGCCGTGTCCCGTCGCGCTCGCCGGCCCCGGGGTCGGGGAACTCGCGCGGCAGGCGCTTGAGCCGGGCGTTCATGTTCCGGATGAGGAAGACCGTCGCCAGGACCATCAGCACGACGACGAGCAGACCGAGCGGGCCGGCCGTGACGCGGTCGGCGTCCACCGCCAGCAACGGGTTCACGCGCTCACCCGGTCCCGGACACCGGCGAACAGGTCGTCCTCCGGCAGCGCGGTGTCGACGAGCGACCGGGCCAGCTGGAAGTCCTCGTACGGCCAGGTCTCCTGCTGGAGGTCGACCGGCACCGCGAACCACCGGCCGGTGGGGTCGACCTGGGTGGCGTGGGCGATGAGGGCGGCGTCGCGCACGGGGAACCAGGCCGAGCACGGCACCGACGTGGTGAGCCGCTCGGCGTCGCCCGGCTTGTCCTCCCAGCTGACGAGCCACTCGGCGTACGGCGAGTCCATCTTGGCGGCGAGCATCGCCTGGTGGAGCTTCTCGAGCCGGCTCTTGTGGAAGGTCAGGTTGTAGTACAGCTTCAGCGGCTGCCAGGGCTCGCCGGCGTCGGGGAAGCGGTCGGGGTCGCCGGCTGCCTCGAACGCCGCGACGGACACCTCGTGGCAGCGGATGTGGTCGGGGTGGGGGTAGCCGCCGTTCTCGTCGTAGGTGGTCATGACGTGCGGGCGCTGGGCGCGCACCACCCGTACGAGCGCCTCCGTCTGCTCCTCGAGGTCGCCGAGGGCGAAGCAGCCGTCGGGCAGCGGCGGCAGCGGGTCGCCCTCGGGCAGGCCCGAGTCGACGAAGCCCAGGAACACCTGGCGCACGCCCAGGATCTCGCGCGCGCGGTCCATCTCGGCCGCGCGGATCTCGGTGATGTTCGCCTGCACCTCGGGGCGGTCCATCGCCGGGTTGAGCACCGAGCCACGGGAGCCGTCGGTGAGCGTGACGACGAGGACGTCGACGCCCTCCTCGGCGTAGCGGGCCATCGTGGCCGCGCCCTTGCTCGACTCGTCGTCCGGGTGGGCATGGACGCACATGAGACGGAGGGACTCGCTCTGGACCACCGGCAGGGCCTCCTGATCGACATCGAGGGACCATCGTCCCGCAGGGTCAACACCACGCACCCCGGAGGGAGTCCCGTTGTCCGTGCCGCCCGCACACCGTCGGCGCCCCGCCGGACGCTACGACCCGCCGTCGCTGCTCGGCTCGCGGGTCTCGGCCGTGCTGCTCACGGCGCTGCTGGCCGTGGTCGTGGCGGCCGTCGGCGCCTTCGCCTGGGACCGCTTCGGCGGGGAGCAGGTCCGGGGGCAGGTCCGCACCTTCGAGGTCCGGTCCGACACCGAGGTCGTCCTGGAGGTCGAGGCGGCCAAGACGTCCGGCGCCCGGGCCTACTGCGTCGTGCGGGCACGGGGCGCGGACGGGCGCGAGGTCGGCCGCGACATCGCGGTCCTCGACGCGGAGGGCACCCCCGACCAGGTCGCCCGCGGCACCTACGTGCTGGCGACGAGCGCCCGTGCGGTCACTGCCGAGCTGGCCGGCTGCACCGCCGAGCCGCTCACCCGCGAGAGCCCCGCCCCCTAGCATCGGAGCCCGAGCCGCTCCGGACCCGCACGGAGCCCGTACGCCCGAAGCCCCGAGGGAGGACCGCATGAGCACCGACGCCGCCTCGCAGACGACCTGGCTCACGCAGGAGACCTACGACCGCCTGTCCGCCGAGCTCGAGGAGGCCAAGGGGCCGCGCCGCGCCGACATCGTCGCCAAGATCGAGGCGGCGCGCGACGAGGGCGACCTCAAGGAGAACGGCGGCTACCACGCCGCCAAGGACGAGCAGGGCAAGCTGGAGGCGCGCATCCGCCAGCTCACCCAGCTGCTGCGCGACGCGAAGGTCGGCGAGGCCCCCACGAGCGCCGGTGTCGCCGGCCCCGGGATGGTGGTCGAGGTGACCTACGAGGGCGACGACGAGCCCGAGCGCTTCCTCATCGGCTCGCGCGAGGACAAGGCCGACATCCCGGTCTACTCGGCCAACAGCCCGCTCGGCCTGGCCCTCACCGGGGCCGAGGTCGGCGACAGCGTGACCTACACGCTGCCCAACGGCCGCTCCATGAGCGTCCAGCTGCTGTCGGCCGAGCCCTACACGGGCTGAGCACCCGCCGGCCGTGGTCGGTCGGCCCGCGGCGGGCGGCGAGCACGTCGGGCGGGCAGTCGGTCGGGCGTGCTCAGTCGGCCGCGACGCGGTAGCCGGCGGCCGACAGGGCGTCGAGGACCTCCTGGCCGTGGGCGTGCCCGCGGGTCTCGAGCTGCAGCGCGACCTCCACCTCCCCGACGTGCAGGCCGCGCCCGGTGCGCGAGTGCTCGACGTCGAGGACGTTGCCGCCGGTCGTGGCCAGCACGGCGAGCAAGGAGGCGAGGTTGCCCGGCCGGTCCTCGATCGCGACGCGCAGCGACAGGAACCGGCCGGCGGCCACCAGCCCGTGCCGCACCACCTTGGTGAGCAGCAGGGGGTCGACGTTGCCGCCGGAGACGACGGCGACGACCGGAGGCGCGTACGCCCCCGGGTCCTCCATCACCGCCGCGACGGCGGCCGCCCCGGCGGGCTCGACCAGCAGCTTGGCCCGCTCGAGGCAGTGCAGCAGCGCGCGTGACAGGGCCTCCTCGTCGACGGTGACCACGTCGTCGACGAGGTCGCGCACGAGCGGGAAGGTCAGATCGCCGGGCCGGCCGATCGCGATGCCGTCGGCCATCGTGCTCATGGCGGTCAGCGGCACCGGCCGCCCGGCCGCCAGCGAGTCGGGGAACGCCGCGGCGCCGGCCGCCTGCGCTCCGACGACGCGCACGTCCGGCCGCAGCCCCTTGACCGCGGCGGCGATCCCCCCGAGCAGGCCGCCGCCGCCGGTGCACACGACGACGGTGCGCACCTCGGGGCACTGCTCGAGCACCTCGAGCCCGACCGTCCCCTGGCCGGCGATGACGTCGACGTGGTCGAACGGGTGGATGAGCACCGCCCCGGTCTCTACGGCGAAGGCGGAGGCCGCGACCAGCGCCTCGTCGACGGTGGAGCCGGCGAAGCGGACGGAGGCGCCGTAGGACTGCGTCGCCGCCACCTTCGGCAGCGGCGCCGCCTCCGGCATGAACACGGTGGAGGAGCAGCCGAGCAGCGAAGCGGCCAGCGCCACCCCCTGCGCGTGGTTGCCGGCGCTCGCGGCGACGACCCCCCGGGCGCGCTCCTGCGCCGACAGCCGGGCGATGCGGACGTACGCCCCCCGGATCTTGAAGGAGCCCGCTCGCTGGAGGTTCTCGCACTTGAGCAGGACGGGGCCCCCGACCTTGTCCGACAGGCCCCGCAGGCCCGCGAGCGGTGTCGTGCGCGCCACCCCCGCCAGCAGCTCACGGGCTGCGCGCACGTCGTCGAGCCCGACTCGCGTCGTCGTCACGGTCACACCGGCAGTGTGGCACCGGCGCGGCCGCACGGGCCACGGGTCGGGGCCCGTACGGTCAGGGCACGGACGTGCCGCACCCTGGGCTGACCGGGACGGGTCCGACGCCGCCGCTGCCGGCTCACAGCAGCGCGACGGCGCGCCGGTCGGCGAGCAGCGGCTCGGTCAGCGCCCCCAGGGCGGCGCGCATGCCGTCCTCGCCGCCGAACTGGAAGCCCAGCTGGGTGGCGTAGCAGGCGCAGGCGTCGGCCCGGCGCTCCGGCACGCCGGGCAGGACCACCTCCCGCAGCCCCGGGGGCAGGTCGGGCGACGGCGCTGCATCAGGCTGCCGGAGGACGTACGGGGCGTCGCGCCACCACAGCGTCGGACGGTCGCGCGCCACCACGGCCCGCACCACCTGCAGGTGGTCGACGTGGCCGCCTCGGCCCTGCGGCGCCAGCCACAGGTCGGCCTCGTGCTCGGACAGGTGCGCGAGCACGTCCTGCCACACGAGGTCGCCGGGCAGCACCCCCGCGAACAGCGCCGGCGCGCTGCCGTAGCCGCGGTGGGGCGCCTCGACGAGGGGCAGGTGCACCGGCCGCGCGCCGAGCACCCGCTGTGCCGCGGTGTCCTCGGCGCGGCGCAGGGCCATGTAGTCGACCTCCGGGGCCAGTCCCTTGTCGGTCTGGCAGGCCAGCGCGAAGCCCGTCGGCTCGGGCACGCCGGCGGTGAAGCAGGTGAGCACCGTGACGTCGTGACCGGCGTCCGCGAGCCCGGCGAGCGTGGCGCCGACCGAGAAGGCGGCGTCGTCGAGGTGCGGGGAGACGGCCAGGACCCTCATGCCGGCGCTCTCACAGCAGGTGCGGCGCCGCGCGGAAGCGGCAGGTCGGGTCGACGCCGCCGGGCAGCTCCCACGCCAGGTCCGGGGCCGTCCCGGCGAGCTCCTCGTACACCGCGGAGATGCTGCGGGCGAGGACCGGCCAGGAGTACAGCCGCCGCACCTCCTCCAGCGCCGTCGCGGCCAGGCGGGTGCGGAGCGCCTCGTCGCCGAGCAGCCGCTCGAGCGCCTTGCGCAGGCCGGGCACGTCGCCCGGCTCGTGCAGCAGCCCGTTGTCCTCGGACCGCAGGCAGTCGACGACGCCGACGCTGTTCGTGCTCACGACCGGCAGGCCGCTGGCCATGGCCTCCAGCACGGTGTTGCTGAACCCCTCGCTGTAGGTGGGGCTCACGAAGACGTCGGCCGACCGGTAGACCGCGGGGGCGTCGTCGGGCGGCGTGTAGCCGAGGAAGGTGGTGCGGCCGTCGGCGCGCGCCCGGGCCTCGTCGAGGTCGGGCCCGATGCCGCTGACCACCAGGCGCACGCCCTCGGGCAGCGCGTCGAGCAGGTCGAGCACGCCCTTGCGGCGGTCGACCCGGCCGTGGAACAGCAGCACCGGCGGGTCCTGCAGCCCCCTGCGGCCGGACGGCGTGAAGCGCGCGGTGTCGGTGGCACCGGGCACGATGCGGAAGCGCGCGGGATCGGTCCCGTGGTGGCCGACGACCTCGTCGCGGAAGCTCGCGCTGCCGATGAGCACCGCACCGGCGTGGTCGAGCACCGTGGTGATGGCGGCCTTGTGCGTCGTGCAGCACGTGCCGACCCAGTGCCCGTCGCCGCCCTGGATCGACACGACGTTCGGCAGTCCCGTCCGGCGGGAGGCCTGCAGCACCGCGAGACCCGGCGGATAGCCGTACTGCGCGTGCAGCACGTCGAAGGGCGACTCGGCGTGCAGTCGCTCCACCACGCCGGTCAGCTCGGCGGTGTCGCGCTCGAAGTCGGCCGGGGACACCGTCTCCCCCCGGCTGGCGAGGGCCACGACCCGCACCCCGTCCGGCACCCGCTCGGGCGGGGGCGGCCCGCCGCCGTAGACCCGGGTGCCGGCCTCGTCGTCGCGGTACTGGCTGACCATCGTGACGTCGTGGCCGAGCGCGACCAGCTCGCGCAGGAGGTTCTCGGCGTAGACGCTCATGCCCGACACCGCCGGCCAGTAGCGGCGCGACACGAAGCAGACCCTCATCCGACCTCCTCGGCGGCGCGCAGCGTCGCAAGCGCCCTCGGCACCATCGCGTGCGCCCGGTGGCTGTCGCGGGACAGCTCGAGCGTGACCAGCCGGTCGTAGCCGACCTCGCGCAGGGCGGCCAGCACGCCGGGCAGGTCGACGTCGCCCTCGTCGAGCGGCAGGTGCTCGTGCACGCCGCGGCGCATCCCCTCCACCGCCACCGTGCCCAGGTGCGGGGCGAAGGCGCGCACGGCCTGCGCCGGCTCGTACGCCCCGGACACGACGCAGTGGCCGGTGTCGAGGGCGAGCGCGATGCCCGGGACGTCGGCGGCCAGCGCCGACCAGTCGTCGCAGTCCTCGACGAGCATCCCCGGCTCCGGCTCGACGCACAGGGCGTACGGCCGGCCGCCGTGCGAGTCGACCAGCGCCCGCACGCCGTCGACCACCCAGGTGCGCGCCTCCGCCCGGTCGACCTCGGGCCCCGGCACGCCGGCCCAGAACGACACCGCCTCGGCGCCGAGCACCTCCGCGAGGTCGCAGCATCGGCGCAGGAAGTCCAGGCGCCGGGCCCGGCCCTCGGCGGACGCCGTGACGAGAGTCGGCTCGTGCTTGGCGCGCGGGTCCATGAGGTAGCGAGCGCCGGTCTCGACGACGACGCCGAGGCCCAGCTCGTCGCAGCGCGCGCGGACTCCCTCCGCCCGGGCGGGTGCGTCGGAGGCGAACGGGTCGAGGTGCTGCACGTCGAGGGTGAGCGCCACGCCGTCGTACCCCGTGTCGGCGAGCAGCGCGAGCGCGTCGTCGAGGCGGTGGTGGGCCAGGCCGTTGGTGTTGTAGGCGTACCTCACGCCGGCTGCAGCTCGTCCAGCGGCACGGGGCCGGCGCTGGGCGGACCGGACAGCAGCCGGTCGACCAGGCGCAGGACGTGCCCGGTGGTGATGCCGGTGGCGCCCTCGAAGGGCGTGAAGACGGTGTCGAACTCCAGCGGCGCGATGACCGAGCGGTACTCGCGCAGCTCGCCGTGCGAGAGCGGGATCTGCGCGTGGAAGGCCTTGTGCGCCGACAGCGCGACCGCCTCGCCGGAGGGGCCGAGGTCGACCTTGAGCGAGTCGCCGCAGAACAGGACGCCGCGGCGGGAGTCGTGCAGGACCGAGTGGCCGTCGAAGTGCCCGCCGGTGCGGTGCATCGTCAGCCCGGGGGCGAGCTCGAGGACGTCGTCGGCGGGCCAGGTGACGCGGAACGCCTTGGTCCACAGCAGGTCCCGCACGCCGACGGCGACCACCGGCGGGTCGAGCTGCTCCTGCACCCGCCAGAGGGCGCCGTAGCCGTGGACATGGCTCGAGGCAAGCACCTGCAGCCCGCCGCGCCGGCGCAGCTCGTCGAGCGCCGCCTGGTCGTACCAGGGGGCGCACTCGAAGCCGACGAGCCCGATGTCGGTCTCGAGCACCCAGCCGCGGCTGTCGAGGCCGAAGCGCGGCTCGCAGCGGAACTCGGTGATGCCCGGGCACACCGTCGGCCCCCACGAGCAGGTCACCTGCGCGTCGACCTCGTCGGTCGTCGCGAACGCGAAGCCGTCCTCGGGCAGGGCGTTGCGCACGTCGGCGCAGACGGGGCAGACCTGCGGCACCGACGGCCAGCGCTGCCAGTGGCCGCAGTTGGTGCAGGCGTACGCCGGGTGCTGCGGCAGCAGGTCGCGCCGGTCGGCGTGCGGCTGGACGTAGGTCGTCACCTGGTCGGTCATGGGCGGTCCTTCATGTGGTGAGCGCCTCCAGCAGCAGGCGGTGCAGGCGCAGGTCGCGCTCGGCGTCGTAGGGCCAGGCGGTGCGGTCGCCGTCGACAGCGGCCGAGAAGGCGCGGAACTGCGCCTCGAACGGCGAGCCGTCGGCGAACGGCACGTCCCGGGGCTCGGGGTCGAGCACGGTCAGCGTCCCACCTGCGGTCTGACCGAGGGTGTCGACGGCGACGGCCATGCCCCGGGTGCCGACGACCTCGAGCCGGCGTCGCGGCAGCGCGTCGGGGGTGTTGTAGGCGACGTGCAGGTCGACCAGGACGCCGTCAGCGGTGCGGCCGTGCAGCAGCGCGCCGTCGTCGACGGGGTAGTCCTGCACCCGCCGCTGCAGCAGCGCGTGCAGGTCGACGACGTCCTCGCCGAGCAGGGTGCCGACGAGGTCGAGGCCGTGCGGCGCCAGGTCGAGCGCCGCGCCGCCGCCGGCCACGGCCGGGTCGGCGCGCCAGTTGTCGTGGGGACGACCGTCTGCCATCGAGGTCGGTGACTGCCAGTCGGACGGCAGCCAGCAGCAGTAGACGATCCGGACCGCGGTGACCGTGCCGAGCTCGGGCAGCAGCTCGCGCAGGCGGACGTGCGCCGGGTGCCAGCGCTGGTCGTACGCCGTGCCGAGCAGCACCCCGGCGGCGTCGCACGCCTTCACGAGCGCCTCGGCGTCGAGCAGGTCTGCAGCGAGCGGCTTCTCGCAGAGCACGGCCTTGCCCGCGGCCGCGGCCGCCTCGACGAGCGGCCGGTGGGCGGCGTTCGGGGTCGCGACGTAGACGGCCTCGAGGCCGGGCGTCGTGAGGAAGTCGGCGAGGTCAGCGCAGCGGGCGGCGTCGACGGGCATGCGCGCCATCGCGTCGGCCGAGCGGTCGTGCAGCGCGACCACCTCACCTCCGGCCGCGAGCAGCCCCGGCAGAGCGTGGTCGCGCGCCACCCAGCCGCAGCCGGCGATCCCCCAGCCGGTCACCAGCGCTCCGGCAGGTCGACGAGCACCCGGCGCCGAGCGGCGTCGGGCGGGAGCGGCTCGGCACGGGCAGGCAGGTAGTCCGACCGCGGGCCGTACTCCTGCTCGTAGCGCTCGCTCGGCCACACCAGGGCGCCCTGCTCGTAGAGCGGGTTGAGGCGCAGCGGGCCGACCGGCTGACCGAGGTCGTGCGGCGCGGGCGCCAGCGGGTCACCGGCGACGAGCGCGACGGCCTCGGACGCCTCGAGCGACGCGACCGGCGCGGCCCGCGGCGACCGGCCGTCGAGCAGCGCCCGCGTGAGCTCGTCGTCGTCGTACGCGAGGTCGGCCCCGAGCAGGCGGGCGTACTCGGCCGCCGGGACGGGGTCACCGTGCGGGTCGGCGACGTGCGCGTGGCCGACGACGACCGTCCCGCCCTCCCCCGCCAGCGCCCGCATGGCGCGCGCGGCGGCGGCCTTGTCGCGCACGAAGTACAGCGCGTCGTGGCACAGGACGTACGCCGGCGAGGCGACGTCGAGCTCGGGCAGCGCCGTCACGTCGGCGCAGACGTAGCGCGCGCCGGGGCAGACGAACCGCTGGGCGAGCCACAGCTTGGCCCAGACGACGTCGACGCCGACCAGGTCGGTCAGGCCGCG
This sequence comes from uncultured Frankineae bacterium, assembly GCA_902805775.1. GTDB lineage: Bacteria > Actinomycetota > Actinomycetes > Mycobacteriales > SCTD01 > SCTD01. The sequence goes on from CADCUB010000117.1 coordinate 29,778, forward strand.
CTGGGCCAGCTCGCGCAAGAAGTGCCCGGCGCCGCAGGCGACCTCGACGACGGGACGGTCGCCGGGCCAGTGCTGCTGCAGCAGCGCGAGCCCGGCGAGGTAGGTGGGGTCGGACCAGCGGTGGGCGAAGTAGTCGCCGACGCGGCCCATGCCCAGCAGGTCCATCGCCTCGCGCAGCGTCGCTGCGCCCGCGACCCGGGCGAGCTGGTCGTCCGGGGGCGGCGCGGCGTCCCACCAGTCGTCCGCGTCGGCGAGCAGCGCCACCCGGGCGGCGTCGACGTCGCCGTCGGCCAGCAGCTCGCTGACCCGCGTGCGCAGCTCGTCGCGGCCGGCGCGGGCGTACGGGATGCCGTCGACGACCGGGACGGGAGCTGTCACAGGGACCCGTACGACGCTCGCTCCGGCAGCAGCCGGCGCGCCCGCTCGTGCCTCACGGGGCACCGCCCGCAGCCTCCGCTCACAGGCCGGCGGACCGCAGCACGTCGAGGTGGAAGCCCTGCACGGGTCCCTCGTGCACGAGCTCGAGGTCGTCGAGCGCCTGGTCGGCGGTGAAGGCGGCGGCACGGGCGTGGGAGTGCACCTGCAGCACCCGGTCGAGCACGTCGGCGGCGTGGAAGGCCTGCGACTCGGGTGCGACGGCGTCGGCGCGCAGCGGCAGGACGGCGCGCAGGCGCTCGCCGAGGGGCTTCGGCAGGCGGTCGAGCTCCTGCCGCTCGAGCTCGTCGACGACCTCCGTGAGGTGCGAGCCCAGCAGCACCTCACCGGCGAAGCCGGCGTCCGGCAGCGTGACGTTGTGCAGGTGGTGGGCGATGCCGACGAGGAACGCGACGACAGGGTCGGCGTCGACGAGCGGCGCGACGAGGACGCCGTAGACCGCGACGGTGAGGCAGTGGTCGCCGTGCGACTCGGGCGGCTCGACGATCAGCCGGGGACGGCCGGGGGCGGTCGCGCCCGCCCGCGGTTGCGCGTTCAGCG
>CADCUB010000118.1 GCA_902805775.1 uncultured Frankineae bacterium
CTCGGCCGACGTCGATCGCACACGTGCGCTCCTGGGTGCATCCATGACGGAGTTGCCCAAGGGCCACTGACCGCTGCGTGATGTCCGAGCGACGTGTCCTGCGTCCGACGTGAGGACAGCCGGACAGCCAAGTCAGTCGTCCGGCTCACGGACAGGAACGGCTTGGCCCGGCAGAGCGGTGCGCACGCCCTCGATGCGTCGTGCACCCGGGATGCTGACGGGCGCGCGCATCGCCCCGGCACGGGCACACCGACGCGGCCATCGGCGGCTCCACCGGCGGATCCGTCCTGACGGCGACGAGCACGACTTGCAGGTGGTGGACGACGGCCGGGCTCGTGCACGGTGCCGGTCGTGCTGAGTACGGCCGCGGCGCAACGCTGACCCACAAGCCGTACGCACTCGTGCCTCGACGCCAGTCAGGGCGACGCGGACACCGGGCCCGCCGCTGCCCAGCACCGATGAGCCACCTCCCTGCGCTTGCACGTCGTCCTGCACGGCCGCAGGCGGGTCCGGGCGCTCGGACGTGCGGCAAGGGTGTCGGCCACATGAATGCTTGACACTTCACACATCGCGCGTACCGTCGTCCATGAACCTTCAACAACCCCGAGGAACGGCATGACTCCGACGACGCACCACCGCGAGGCTCCGCTGACGGCTCAGGCTGCAGCGGTCCGGGCGCAGGTCACCGTGCCGCTGCGCTTCGCGGACGGCTACGCCACGACGGCGGAGGTGTTCACCTTCACCGGCCTCGCCGACGGCAAGGAGCACCTGCTCCTGGCGCTCGGCGACTGGCAGGGCGCAACGGTCAGGACGGCCCTGGGCGGGCAGGCGCCGCTGGTGCGCCCGCACAGCGAGTGCCTGACGGGCGACGTCTTCGGCAGCGAGCGGTGCGACTGCGGCCCGCAGCTGCGCGAGGCGGTCGAACGGATCGCCGAGCAGGGCGGATTCCTGCTGTACCTGCGCCAGGAGGGCAGGGGCATCGGCCTGTACGCCAAGCTCGACGCGTACGCGCTGCAGAACGCCGGCCTGGACACCTACGAGGCCAACGTCGCGCTGGGCCGCGGCGAGGACGAGCGCGACTACACCGCCGCGGCGCAGATGCTGAAGGCCGTCGGCGCAAGCCGGATCCGGCTGCTGAGCAACAACCCCGACAAGGCCCTGCAGCTGTCGGCGCTCGGGATCGCCGTCGAGGCCAGCGTTGCCACCGGCGTGCACGCGACCGCCAGCAACCTGCGGTACCTCGCCGCCAAGCGCGACCACACCGCCCACACCCTCCACCTCCCCGAGCAGCACACCGTGGTCGCCTACCGCGCCGACGTTGCGACCGACAGCCCCTCCCGGTACGCCGAGCGGCTGATCAGCTACCTCGGCAGCAACATCTTGTTCGAGACGTCGTCCGACGGCGTCACCGCCACCGCCACGCTGGCCGCTGCCCGAGGTCGGGTCGTCGTCGGCGACGGTGTCCTGACGCTGCTGGTGGAGGCGCCCGACGAGGACGCCGCCGCGACGTTCCAGCACCTGCTGGGCAGCTCCCTCGAGCGGTTCGGCCAGCGCGCCGGACTGCACGTCCGCTGGCACCGCGGTCACGGCGACGCCGCCGCCTGACGCGCGCACCAGCCCTCACCCGCCGACCTGACCCGAGGAAGACCATGACGTCTCCACGAAGCACGACCGCCGCAGCCGACCAGCTGATCGACCCCCGCCACCCGTTCTCGGCGCACCTGCGCCACGCCGCCGCCGTCGAGCAGGCGGCGCCGCACCCGCTGTGGACGCCGGACAGCGGGGCGCTGCCGGCGCTGTACCTGTCCCACGGGGCGCCGCCCACGTTCGAGGACCCGGCCTGGATGCGCGAGCTTCATGACTGGGCCCGCGCGCTGCCCAAGCCCAAGGCGATCCTGGTCGTGTCGGCGCACTGGGAGTCCGACAGCATCGGCATCACCAGCACCCAGCCCGCCGAGCTCGTCTACGACTTCGGTGGTTTCGCGCCCATGTACTACCGGCTGCGCTACGACACCCCGGACCCGTCCGAGCTCGCGCGGCAGCTGCTCGGGTTGATGCCGGAGACGACGACGGTGTACGAGCACCGCAGGCGCGGCCTGGACCACGGCGCCTGGGTGCCGCTGAAGGTGATGTACCCCGACGCCGACATCCCGGTGCTGCAGCTGAGCCTGCCGACCTCCGACAGCGGCCGCCTGCTGGCCCTCGGCGAGCGCCTGCGGCCGCTGCGCGAGCAGGGCGTGCTCGTCATCGGGTCCGGGTTCATGACCCACGGCCTGCCGTACATCGACGACAGCCGCCCCGACGACGTCCCCGGCTGGTCGGCCGAGTTCGACCTGTGGACCGCCGACGCCCTGTCCCGCGGTGACGTCGAGGAGCTGTCGCACTTCCGCACCCGCGCCCCTGGCGTGCGGTACGCCCACCCGACGGTCGAGCACTTCACGCCGCTGTTCGTCACCCTCGGCGCGGCGGACGACCCGACCGCAGGCGTCCAGACCACCATCGACGGCTTCATGTGGGGCTTGTCCAAGCGCTCGTTCCAGGCAGCCTGACCGTGCCTGCCGCCGCCCTCGCCCACGAAGATGTCCGCATGCCGCCGTTGACCGACGAGCCGACCGAGGATCCCCGCTGGTTGACTGAGGCGGAGATGCAGGCGTGGGAGCCGCTGCTGCGCGTCGTGCAGCTGCTGCCCCAGGCCCTGGACAAGCAGCTCCGCGAGCAGGCCGGCGTCAACCACACGCACTACATGCTCCTGGCGCACCTGTCGGGGGAACCCGAGCAGCGGCTCCCCCTCAGCGAGCTCGCCCGGCAGGGCGCGATGAGCCAGTCCCGGGCCTCGCACGCGGTGACCGGGCTGCAGCAGCGGGGCTGGGTCGAACGCCAGCCCTGTGACACGGACCGGCGCGTGCAGTACATCAGCCTGACCGACGACGGACTGGCAGTCCTGCGGCGGACCGCTCCCGGCCACGTCGCCGAAGCCCGCCGCACCGTCATCGACCAGCTCGACGCGACCGACCTGGCCGACCTGCGCCGCATCGCCTCCAAGATCCTTCCCGTCCTCGACCCCACCGCGCACGGCACGTCCCAAGCCGACGGCGTCGAAGCCGACTAATGCCTAGCGCGGGGCCGCTGCGACCGCCCACATCCGGCACCTACCGATCAGCGCCTCACCGCCGCGCACCAGACGACAGCCCACCGTCCTCGCGGCGGCGCTCGCCGCGCTGACTGCGACGCGCCGTCGGTCCACCG
>CADCUB010000119.1 GCA_902805775.1 uncultured Frankineae bacterium
CGGCGGCACCGGTCCGTCGACCACTACGGCCGCCGAGCCGAGGCCTCCTGCCGCAGGAGCCACCCGCGCAGGCGCAGGGCGTACCAGGCGCTGGCGGCGAGCGCCACGACCAGCAGCGTGGTGTCCCGGCCGGGGACCTCGTGGCTGCTGAGATGGCCGAGCGCCAGCCAGTCCATCCAGCCCTCGTGCGGCTGTCCGGCTCGGAACGCCAGGTCGGGCCACATCGCCCACAGGTGGAAGACCAGCACGGGCAGCAGCTGCCAGCGCGCCGGACGGTCGGTGACCAGCAGCGTGCCGAGGTCCCACAGCGCCGCGGCGGTCAGCCCGACCAGGAAGTGCGTGGCCCAGTGGAACTCGGCGACGTGGGCCGCGTAGCTGCGGGCCAGCAGCACCTCGACGCCGACCACCAGGACGAGCTGCCACGCCAGGGGCCGCAGGCGCAACGGCGCCAGCGGGTCGCGCGTCGGCTGCCGGTCGCGGACCCTCACGCCACCGCCCCGACGACGACCGCCACCTCGAAGGCGTTCTGGAGGTACTCCGGGTCGAGGGTGGCGTAGCGGACACGCCGGTCGCGATCCACGACCGCGTAGCCGACCGGCCGGCCACCGTCGAGTGGGGTCGGCATGCCCACGGCCTGCGACAGCCGGCCGGACGGGTCGACCGCGGCTGGTACGGGCAGCGGCCGCCGAGGCGCCGACGGCAGGACCACGTGCACCGCAGTCCCACGCGGTACCTCGAGCGCCCAGCGCCGCAGTGCCGCGGTGTCGGGCAGCCGGCGCAGGAACAGCAGGACCGTCGGACGGCCTCCGAAGGCGATCCCGACCACCCGGGGGGCCAGTCGAGGGCCGTCGCGCAGCACACCGTCGCGCTGCTGCGCGGGGTCGGGCGCGTCCAGCGGTCCGGGTGGGCGCACCGTCGTGACGACGACGAGCACCAGCACCGCAGCAAGCACCCCGAACCAGGCCAGCGGCGCCCAGGGCGGCACCGGCGGCCGCGCCGGCGGGGCGCCGTCCGGCTCCCGAGACCCGGACACCGTCACCTCCCAGGACCGACGGAGGCCCAGGCTCCGCTCCGCCCGACACTGCCACCCCGGGACCCGCGTCGGCAGGTCGCAGACGGCACCGGACCGAGCGTGGCAGAGCCGGCAGGGGTTGCGCACCCGAGCGAGGTGGCACAGTGCCCGCGTGCGACGTCCGGACCCGGAGCACCGGCCCGAGCAGCCCCCGCCTGCCGGGACACCAGCCGTCGCGCTGCTGCGCGGCCGGCTGCACCAGGCGTGCGCGGTCCTGGCCGTCCCGGCGGCGGTGCGGGCGGCGCGTGCGGCGAGCACTCCCGGCGCACGCCGGGCCGGCAGCTGCTACGGGGCGGCCCTGGTGACGGTGTTCTCCGTCAGCGCCGCCTACCACCGGGGACGCTGGGACCCCCGCACCCGCCGGCTGCTCAAGCAGCTCGACCACGCGGCCATCTTCGGTTTTGCCGCGGCGTCCTACGCGCCGCTGTCCATGGCGCTCCCCCCGGCCGAGCGCCGCCTGCTGATGACGACCGTCTGCTCGGGGGCGGCGGTCGGCAGCGCTGTCAAGGCGGTGCGGCTGGACGCCCAGGGTGGAGCCGCCGACGTGCTCTACCTGCTCGTCGGCTGGGCCGGACTGCTGGTCCTGCCGGCGCTGCGCCGCTCCCTGACCGGCTCGCAGCAGGCCCTGCTGCTGGCAGGCGGTGTGCTGTACACCGCGGGTGCCTGCGTGCTCGTGCGCCGCTGGCCCGACCCGGTCCCGGCGGTGTTCGGCTACCACGAGGCGGGCCACCTCGTGATGGCCGGCGGCACGGTGCTGCACTACCTGCTCGACCTGTCGGTCCTGGCGCAGTCGTGAGCGCGGCGCCGGCCTCAACGCCACCGCCCGCCCGCCCGACCGGTGACGAGCCCTACGACGGTGGCCCGGCAGCCGTCTGGGCGGTCTGCAGCTGGGTGCTCGACCTCGCCGTGCGGATGCTGGGGCGCATCGACGTGACCGGCGCCGAGCACCTCCCGCGCCACGGCGCGGCGCTGCTGGCCGCCAACCACGTGAGCGCCCTGGACCCCGTCGTGCTGCTCGTCGTGGCCCACCGCTGCGGCCGCAAGGTGCGCTTCCTCGGCGTCCAGGAGGCGTACGACCACCGGGTCGTCGGCTGGTTCGTGCGGGCCGGGCGGCACATCCCGGTGGTCCAGGGCTCCCCTTCGCGGGCGCCCCTGCAGGCCGCGGAGCGCGCCCTGCGCGCGGGCGAGCTGGTGCTCGTCTACCCGGAGGGGACCATCCCGCGAGAGGACGCGCAGGTCGGCGCGAAGGGCGGCATCGGCCTGCTGGCGCTGCGCACGGGTGTGCCGGTGGTGCCCCTGCGCTCGCGCGGGCTCGAGCGCCACCTCGTACGGCGCTGGCGGCCCTGGCGGCGCCTGCGGGCACAGGTCGCCGTCGGACCGGTGGTGCCGCTGCCCGACCTCGACGGGCTGCGAGGAGGCGCTCGCTACACGGCGGTCGGCTCCGCCGTGCTCGAGGCGGTGCGAGCCCTGTGAGCCGGCCGCAACTGCCCGGACCCGGCGGCGCCGCGCCGCTGTCCCCCGGAACGAGCGGCGCCGCGCCGCGACCGCCCGGACCTCGCGGCGCCGCGACCGGGCCCTCGCGCCAAAGGGGCCCGGACCACCTCGTCGAGGAGGTCGTGCGCGGCGTGCCGGTGCGCTGCTACGCCTCCCGGCCGCGGTCGGTCGTGGAGGTGCTGGCGCAGGCGCGGACGAGGAGCGGCGACGACGTGCTGCTCGTCGACCCCGAGCGGAGCAGCGCCACGACCTACGACGGCTTCGCCCGCCTGGTGGAGGGCGCGGCACTGACCCTGCGCGCTACCGGCCTGTCGACCGGCGACAGGGTGGCCCTGCTGGTGCGCAACGGGCTGGAGGCGGCCGTCGGCATCTGGGCCTGCGCCCGGGCGGGGCTGGTGCACGTCGGTCTGCCCGTCGACGCCCCACCGGCGCGGCTGGCCGAGCTGGTCGAGCTCACCGGTCCGCGGCTGCTGCTCACCTCTGCGGAGCTGCGGCCCACGGCGCACGACGCGGTCGGACGGGTCGCGGCCGGCCCGCAGGTCGTGGACGCGGCCGAGGTCCTGCTCTCCCGCGAGAGCGGCTGGCGCGACAGCGAGCCGCTGCCGGACGAGGACGTCACGTACTCCCTGATCGCCACGAGCGGCACGACGGGACGGCCCAAGGCCGTGCGCGTCACCGGCCGGATGACCGGCCACGCGGCCGAGGCGTACGTCCGCACCCTCGGGCTGACGCCGGTCGACCGCACGGCGATCCACCTGCCCTTCGCCTGGGTGTCGGGACACGTCACGCAGCTGACGCCCGCGATGCTGTCCGGCGGCTCGGCGGTGACCATGGCCTCCTTCACCGCGCCGCTGCTGGTGCAGGTGGCGGCCGAGCACCGGGTCACGTGGCTCGACGTCGTGCCGAGCATCTGGGAGCTGCTGCTGCGCAGCGACGCGTTCTCGCAGGCCGTCCTGCCGCAGGTGCGCCTCGCCGTCTTCGGCGGCGCCCCCGCAGCGCCCGGCACGCTCGAGCGCGTCCGTGAGCGGATGCCGCAGCTGCGGCTGTTCGACGTGTACGCGCTGTCCGAGACGTGCGCCCCCGTGACGGTGCTCGCCGACGCCGAGGCGGGGCGCCGCCCCGGCAGCGTCGGGCGGCCGATGGGCTACGTCGACCTGCGGGTCGTCGCCCCGGACGGCACGGACGTGCCCCGCGGTGAGCCGGGCGAGCTGCGGCTGCGCTCACCGACGGTCACTCCCGGCTACTGGGGTGACGAGGCGCTCGCGGTCGAGGACGGCTGGTTCGCGACCGGTGACCTCGGGCGCCTGGACGACGAGGGCTACCTGCACGTCGGCGGCCGCGCGGTCGACCTGATCATCCGCGGCGGGGTCAACATCTACCCGGCCGAGGTGGAGCGGGCCCTGCTGGCGACCGGGCAGCTCTCCGACGCCGTCGCGGTGGGCGTCCCGTCGGGGCTGTCCGGTCACAACGTCGGGGTCGCCGTCGTCGCCCGGCCCGGCGTCCGGCCGGACGTCACGGTGCTGCGCACCGCGGTGCGTGAGGCACTGGGGGCGCACGCCGTCCCGCAACGCCTGCGCGTGGTCGAGGAGCTGCCCCGCAACCGCAACGGCAAGCCGGACCGGGCGGCAGCCCTGCTGCTGCTGGTCGACCCCGCGAGCACCGAGCAACCGCCACCGGCCGACGCTAGGCGGCCAGGACCCGCTCCAGCACGTCCGCCTTCATCCTGACGAACGCGGGGTCGTGCAGCACCGAGCGACCCCGTGCGCTGCCGAAGGGGACCGGCTGCTCGGCGGTGACCCGCGCCGGGCGGTTGGACAGCAGGCACAGGCGGTCGCCCAGCAGCAGCGCCTCCTCGACGTCGTGCGTGACGAGCACGGTGGTGGTGGGGCGCTCGGCCAGCAGCGCGAGCAACCACTCGTGCATGCGCAGCCGGGTCTGGGCGTCCAGGGCCCCGAACGGCTCGTCGAGCAGCAGCACCGGAGGACGGTTGGCGAGCACCTGCGCGATCGCCGCCCGCTGGCGCATGCCGCCCGACAGCTGCCTGGGCAGCACGTCGGCGAACCCGTCGAGCCCGGTGGCGGCCAGCAGCTCGGACACGACGGTGCGCACCTCGGCTGCCGGACGCGACCGCGCGCGCGGGCCGAAGGCGAGGTTGTCGCGCAGCGTCAGCCACGGGAAGAGCCCACCCGACTGGGCGACCATCCCGCGCGACGGGGACGGACCCGACACCGTCGCGCCGTCGAGCAGCACCTCCCCGGAGGTCGGCCGCTCGAGGCCGGCGAGCACGCGCAGCAACGTCGACTTGCCGCAGCCGCTGGGTCCCAGCACGGCCAGCACCTGCCCGGCCTGCGCCTCCAGATCGACCCCGTCCAGGACGGCGATGTCGCCGAAGCTCTTGCGGAGGTCGTGGGCCGACAGGACGCCCGCCGGTCCGCCCGGCCCGCTGCTCACGAGGCGGCCCACCGCACCCAGCGCGCGGTGAGGGCTCGGAGGACGAGGTCGGCCAGCAGACCGACGGTGGCGAACACGACGATCCCGACGACGACCTGCTCGGTGCGCCCGCTCTCGCGGGCGGCGTTCATCATGGCGCCGACGCCGCTGGTGACGCCGCTGAGCTCGCCGACGACGACGCAGGTCCATGCCAGCGTGAGAGACAGGCGCAGGCCGGTGACGACCTCGGGCAGCGCCGACGGCAGGTAGACCCGTCGCCACAGGTCTCGGCGCGGGGTGCCGAGCATGCGGGCGGTCTCGACGTGCCCCCGGGGCACCCGGGCGGTGCTGTCGCCCACCGCGACGAGCACCGGCCACAGCGCTCCGATGAAGATCAGCGCACGGGCCGACTGCTCGCCGATGCCGAACCAGATCAGGACAAGGGGCAGCCAGGCGAACAGCGGCACCGCACGCAGCGCGTTGAGCACCGGGTCGAGCAGGTCGCGGGCCAGCGACGACACCCCGAGCAGCAGGCCGACGACCGCACCCACCAGCACGGCCAGGCTCCAGGAGACCGCGCACCGGCCCAGGCTCGCGGCGAGGTGGTCCAGGCCCGCGCCGGCGAAGGGCACCACGCCCGTGAGCGTCACCGTGGAGTCGCCGAGGAAGAAGTCGCGCAGTGCGTCGGCGACGGTGGCGGGCGCAGGCAGCAGCCGGGTGCTGAGCAGCTCCCGGGCACTGACCAGCCACCACAGCGCGAGCACCGCGAGGGGGGCCAGCACGCCCAGCACGCGCCGTGAGCGGCGGCGGGAGCGGGTGCGGGGCGGGGCCGGGTTGCGCCGGGCGCCGTCCGGCAGGCTCTGCTCGAGCAGCGCTCCGGTCATGGCTCAGAGGTCCCAGTAGTCGCGTGCGTAGAAGGCCTCGTAGTCCGGCTCGGCGGAGATCGTGCCCTGTTCGAGCAGCACGCGGCCGGCGGCCTCGAACTGCTCCTGGCGCCGCTCGTCGAAGCGCCACTCGGCGCCGACGTTGGACAGGACCTCCTCGTAGACGCTCTCGTCGTAGCCGAACTGGGTGACGAGCAGGTCGCGCCACACCTCGGGGTCGTTGTCGCCCTCGGGCGTCAGGTGCTCGGCGGCGTCCTTCTGCATCTGCACGATCACCCGCGTCCTGTCGGGGTCCGCCAACGCCTTGCTGCTGGCCCACAGCCCGGTGTTGAAGTCGCCGAGCGGTGTGTCGTAGGCCCCTGGCACCCGGACGCCGACGCCGGACAGGACGCTCTGCGTGCACAGCGGCTCGGTGCCGATGTAGGCCTGGACGTCGCCGCGCTCGAGGGCCGCGGGGTGGTCGGCATAGCTGAGCGGGACGGCCCTGATGTCGCGGTCGATGTCGAGTCCCGCGCTCTGGAGCATCTGGGACAGCACCAGCACCTGGACGCCCGGCGGCGGCACAGCGACCGTCTTGCCGCGCAGCGACGCGACGTCCTCGACCTCGCCCGCGCGGCCGACGAGCCCGAGCCCCTGGCGCGAGACCATGCCCACGAGCTTGCTGCTGATGGTCTCGCTGCCCGCGGTGATCGTGTTGTAGACGCCCATGAGCCCGGCGTCGAACTGGCCGGACTCCAGCCCGGACTGCACCTCGGCGCTGCTCGCGATGGGTGTCACCTCGACTCTCACGCCCTCCGGAGCGAACTGCTGCCAGAACAGCGGTGACGAGGCGTGGTTCTTGGCGTAGACGCAGGTGCGGACGGTCATGGCCTGCCCGTCGGAGGCCGGGTCGCTGTCGTCGTCACCGCAGCCCCCGAGCAGGACGGCGGCTCCGAGGCCGGCGCCCAGACCGAGGAAGCGGCGTCGGGACAGGGCGGAGGGGTCGGGCGGCACGGGCGCCTCCAGGGGCCTCGGGGGTGCGCATGTGATGAAAGCAGCCGCAGCACGGTCAGACCCGCCGAACTCGGCCCGGGCGGGGCGTGTGGTGCGCAGGCGTCCGGGTGCGCCGGTGGGTCAGGATGGCGGGTCACCGTCCCCCCACTGCCGGAGCAGCCGCATGACGTACGACCTCGTGGTCATCGGGGCCGGCACCGCCGGGCTGGCGGCAGCCCGCGCGGCGTGCCGGGGCGGCCGGCGTGTCGCCCTGGTCGAGAGCGACCGCCCGGGCGGTGACTGCACCCACTACGGCTGCGTGCCGAGCAAGACCCTGCTCGACGTCGCCCACCGGGTGGCCGGTGCCCGCGAGGCGCAGGCCTGGGGACTGTCCTCGGTCGGCGAGGTCGACGTCGCCGCCGTGATGCGGCACGTCCGCTCGGTCGTGGCGCAGGTCGAGCAGGACGAGTCGCCGGAGGTGCTGCGCGCCGAGGGGATCGACCTGCTCGAGGGGTGGGCCCGCTTCACCTCCCCGCACACCGTCGAGGTCGACGGCCGGGCGGTGAGTGCGCCGCGCTTCGTGCTGGCGACCGGCGCCCACGCCGCGGTGCCGTCCGTGCCGGGGCTGGACGCCGTACCGCACCTGGACAACCGGACCGTGTTCGACCTGACGGAGCGTCCCGAGCACCTGCTCGTCATGGGGGCCGGTGCGATCGGCGTCGAGCTGGCACAGGCGTTCGCCCGCCTCGGCTCGCGGGTGACGCTCGTCGAGTCCGCGCCGCGCATCCTGACCCGGGAGGAGCCCGAGGTGGCGCAGGTCATGACGCGGGTCCTCGAACGCGACGGCGTCGACGTCCGCGTCGGCACGGCAGTCCTGCGGGTCGACTCCGGACCGGAGCTGCACCTGTCCGACGGGACGACCGTGAGCGGCTCGCACCTGCTGCTCGCGGTCGGACGTGCACCGGCGACCGGCGGGATGGACCTCGACGTCCCCGGCGTCGCGCTCGGCCCGCGCGGCGAGATCGTCACCGACGAGCACCTGCGCACGACGGCGGACCACGTCTTCGCCGCCGGCGACTGCACGACCCCCCTGCAGTTCACGCACGTCGGCGACGAGCAGGGCAGGCTCGCCGCCGGGAACGCCTTCGCCGCCGGCGGCGGCCTGCGCCCGGGCTTCGCCGGCGGGCTGCGCACCTTCGACGACCGCGTCGTGCCCTGGGTGACCTTCACCGAGCCGGAGGTCGGACGCGTCGGTCTCACGGAGTCGCAGGCCCACGCCGAGCACGGGGAGCGGGCCCGGGTCGCCGTCGTGCGCCTCGACGAGCTCGACCGGCCGCGCACCGCAGGACGCACCGACGGCTACCTCAAGCTGATCGCCGGTCCCCGCAGCCTCGCCCGCACACCGCTGCTCGACCGGATCATCGGCCTGACGGCGGTCTGCCCCGCCGGCGGCGAGCTGGCCGCGCAGGTGGCGGTGGCCATGCACACCGACGTGCTCGCCGGCCGGCTTGCGCAGACCATCGCGCCCTACCCCACCTACGCCCTGGGGCTGCGGATCGCCGCGGCGCGGCTGTTCGGCGAGTACGGCGGCAGCACCTGGCGCCCGGCGCGGCCCGACAGCTGAGACCGTCCGGAGGCGCGCGCCTGCGCAGCCCGCCTCACCCGCACCGCTGACCGGACGGTCGCGACCGCAGGCGGGTGGCGCGTGCTCAGGCGGGCCTCGCGTCCGGGCGACCGGCTACGCCTCCGCGGCCACGACCCACACGCTGTTGCCGTCCGGGTCGCGCAGCCCGAACATCAGCGGCGCACCCGGCATCTGCATCGGCTCGGGGTCCAGGTCGATGCCGCCCACGGCGGTCAGCCGGGCGTGCTCGGCGAGCACGTCGTCGACCTCGACGCCGATCGCGGCGCCGCCGGGCGTACCGCCCATCGGCGGGTTGAGCGCGAGCCGCGCCACCGAGCCGGCGGGCGCGACCTCGAGCCAGCGGTGCTCGCCCTCGGGGCCGAAGCGCAGGTCGCCCCGCACCTCCCAGCCCAGGCGGTCGACGTAGAAGGCGCGTGCGGCCTCCTGGTCGGAGACGGTGAACATGGCAGTGGCGAGGGAGGCCCTGGTGGCCGTGGAAGTCGTCATGCCCGTGCAGACTGCGCCGGCGGCCGGAAGTCATCGCCGGTGACCGCCCGCCCCGTGCCAGGCTGCGGCCATGACGCACCTGCTGCTCGAGTACGCGCTGGCCGAGGACTACCTCGAGCGTCGTGAGGCGCTGCGCGCGGACCACCTCGCGCGAGCCCGGGCGGCGCACGGGCGCGGCGAGCTGCTGCTCGCCGGAGCGCTGCCGGACCCGTACGACCGCGCGCTGCTGGTCTGGGCGGCGCCGCAGGACGTCGTCGAGCGCTTCGTCGCCGAGGACCCGTACGTCCGCGAGGGGCTGGTCACCTCCTGGACGGTCCGGCCCTGGAACGTCGTCATCGGCTGACCCGCCGGCGGCTCAGACGTCGAGGACCAGGGTCACCGGGCCGTCGTTGACCAGCTCCACGGCCATGTCGGCGCCGAACACCCCCGTGGCCACCAGGATCCCGCGCTCACGCAGGCCGGCGCAGACCGCCTCGACCAGCGGCTCGGCGACCGGTCCGGGAGCAGCCGCGCTCCAGCTGGGCCGGCGCCCCTTGCGCGCGTCGCCGTAGAGCGTGAACTGGCTGACGACGAGCACCGCCGCACCCGCCTCGAGGACGGACCGCTCGCCGCGCAGCAGGCGCAGCTCAGCGATCTTGCGGGCCAGCCGCTCGGCCTGCTGCGGCCCGTCGTCGTGCGTGACGCCGACGAGGACGACCAGGCCCTCCCCCTCGACGGCTCCCACCTCGAGGCCCTCGACCACGACGCGTGCGCGGGAGACCCGCTGCAGGACGGCACGCACCTCACGACCTCCAGGACGACGACGCCGCTCCCCTTCCCCCGGTGATGGCGGAGCAGCGCGTGCACGGACGTCGTGACGGACCGTTGCTCATCCGTTACCGGAGGTGGCCTGCACGGGCGTAGGGTCCCACCGGAGGGTGACCGAAGAGCACCGCAGCGTCACTGCTCCGTTCCCGTACTCCACCCCTGGAGGCGCACCGTGCGCACGACCACCACCGGACTCCTCCTCACCCTGGCGCTGGCTGCCGGGTCGGCTGCCGTCCTGCCGGGCGCGGCCGCCGCGGTCCCCGCAGCGCCCCCGGTGACGTCGGAGCGGGGCGCCCCGCCCAGCGACTCCCTGCCGGACCCCTTCGCCGACAAGCAGCAGGCTCTCCGGCAGGAGGCCCTCGCCTCCGTGCTGAAGGGCGAGGCCACGCCGCAGCGCATCGGCGACAGCACCGTCGTGAAGGTCGGCGAGACCGCCACGGCGCAGACCGCCGAGGACGAGCAGCCCGGCGGCGCGCAGGAGCGGGAGTCGGAGGACCAGTACGTCGAGCTGACCCGCGAGGACACCGACCAGCTGTTCGTCCTGCTCGTCGAGTTCGGCGACGAGCGGCACCCGGACTACCCCGACGTGGACACCAACCCCGCCATCCCGGGCCCGAGCACGTTCGACGGACCGCTGTTCAACGCCATCCCGCAGCCGGACCGGCGGGTCGACAACACCACCGACTGGGACGACGACTACAGCCGCGACTACTACGAGGACCTCTACTTCGGGGACGGCTCGGTCACCGGTCGCGAGTCGATGCGGCAGTACTACGAGCAGCAGTCCTCCGGCCGCTACTCGGTCGAGGGCCTGGTGACCGAGCCGGTGAAGGTGCCCTTCAACGAGGCGCGGTACGGCCGCAGCAACCGGCCGGTGCCGCCGCCACCGCCGGCGCCGCAGCCCCCTCCGTCCCCGGTGTGCACCGGCAGCGTGTGCAGCAACACCTGGCAGCTCGTCCGCGACGGCCTGCAGGCCTGGCACACCTCGCAGCTCGAGGCCGGGCGGACCCCCGCGCAGATCGCCGCCACCCTGGCCGAGCACGACGTGTGGGACCGCTACGACAAGGACGGCGACGGGAACTTCGACGAGCCCGACGGCTACATCGACCACCTGCAGATCGTCCACGCGGGCGGCGACCAGGCCGACGGCGACCCGTACCAGGGCGAGGACGCCATCTGGTCGCACCGCTGGCGCGCCTTCCAGCGGCCGAACCCCGAGGCGCCGTTCCCGGCCCTCGGCGGGACTCCGGTCGGAGAGACCGGCATCTGGGCGGCCGACTACACGATCCAGCCCGAGAACGGCGGCCTGTCGGTCGTCGCCCACGAGTTCGGCCACGACCTGGGTCTGCCGGACCTCTACGACACGCAGGCGCCGCCCGGCAGCGACAACCCGGTGAGCTGGTGGAGCCTGATGGCGCAGAGCCGGGTGTCGGCCCCCGGTGACGACGCGATCGGCTCGCGGGCCGCCGACCTCGGGCCCTGGGAGAAGCTGCAGCTCGGCTGGCTCGACTACGACATCGTCGCCCCCGGACAGCAGCGCACGCTCGAGCTCGGCCCGCACGAGTACAACTCCGACAAGCCGCAGGCCGTCGCGGTGGTGCTGCCGGACAAGCAGGTCGCCACCTCGCTCGGCGCTCCCGCCAGCGGTGAGCGCCAGTGGTGGAGCGGCAGCGACGACGACCGCACCGCCACCCTGTCCCGCGAGGTGACCCTGCCCGAGGGACCCGCGCAGCTGGCCTTCGCGGCCCGCTGGAACATCGAGGACTGCGGCGCCGACCCCTGCGACTACGCCTTCGTCGAGGTGGACGACGGCTCCGGCTTCTCGGCCGTGGCCGGCTCGATCACCGACCCCGACGAGGGCAACGGCATCGACGGGCTGCAGGTGGCGTGGGTGAACGCGACGTTCGACCTGTCGGCCTACGCCGGCAAGACCGTCCGGCTCCGGATCCGCTACACCACCGACGGTGCGGTCCGCGGCCAGGACACCACGCGCCCGGCCGGCATCTTCGTCGACGACGTCGTCCTGACCGCCGGTGGCCAGCAGGTCCTGGCGGACGGCGCCGAGTCGGGCACCGGCGGGTGGACGCTCGACGGCTTCCGCGCGGTGGGCGCCTCCTTCACGACCCCCTACGACAACTTCTACCTGGCGAGCAACCGCGAGCACGTCCGCTTCGACCGCTACCTGCGGACCGGGCCGTACAACTTCGGGACCCCGTCACGGCCGGACCTCGCCGAGCGCTTCCCGTACCAGGACGGCCTGCTGGTCTGGTACTGGGACACCTCGGTGCCGGACAACGACACGTCCCAGCACCCGGGGAAGGGGCTCGTCCTGCCGGTCGACGCCCACCCGCGGGTCCTCTACAACCTCGAGGGCCGGCCCTGGCGCGGTCGCATCCAGACCCACGACGCGCCGTTCGGGCTCCAGCGGACCGACTCGTTCCCGCTGCGGATCAACGGCAAGCCGAGCCTGGTGCGCGGTCAGGCCGGAGTGGCGACGTTCGACGACAGCGACCCGGAGCGCTACTTCAAGGAGGAGCTGCCGGCCAACGGCGTGCGGGTGGCCGGGACGGGGACGCGGATCCGCGTGCTCGAGGAGGACGGCACGTCGGTCCGCATCCGCGTGACCAGCCCGGCGGTTCTCGCTCAGCCGTAGTCCCGTACGACTGCTGCACGGGGCCGGGGAGCGCGTGCTCCCCGCCCCGTGCCGCCGGCGACCCGCGTCCGGGCCGCCCGGTGATCTGGACCCGGCGGTGCGCGGGGTGCAGGCTGCATCCATGGCGACGCCGGACCGCTGCGCGCCCGACGGGTGCGCCGGGGCCGCCGACTGATCCCGCGGCGGCCAGGGTCGCAGCCGCGGTTCGCTGACCGGGTCGCGGCGGGCCGGGCACTGGCCGACGCGCTCCTGCGCCGGGAGCTGCGCGACCCGGTCGTGCTCGGGCTGCCCCGCGGCGGCGTCCCCGTCGCCGCGGAAGTCGCGCGGGTGCTGGCCGCGCCGCTGGACGCCGTCGTGGTCCGCAAGCTCGGCCTGCCCTGGCAGCCGGAGCTGGCGATGGGCGCCGTGGGTGAGGACGGCGTGGTCGTCCGCAACGACGCGGTCCTGGCCCGCGTCGCGGTGGACGCCCACGACCTCGCGCGAGTCGTGGCGCGCGAGCAGGCGGAGGTGGCGAGACGGGCGCGGCTGCTGCGCGCAGGACGGCCGAGGCGCGCCGTGGACGGCCGGACGGTGGTGGTCGTCGACGACGGCCTTGCGACCGGTGCGACCGCGCGCGCGGCCCTGCAGGTGCTCCGGGCCTCCGGCGCCGGCCGTCTGGTCCTGGCCGTGCCGGTCGCCCCCGCTGACACCGTGGAGGCGCTGCTCCGCGACGCCGACGAGGTCGTCACCGTCCTGGCTCCCGAGCGGTTCGGCTCGGTGTCCGCGTACTACGAGGACTTCACGGCGACCCCGGAGTCGGAGGTGCTGCGGCTGCTGCACGCAGCCACCTGAGCGGAGCCGCCTCCCCGAGCGGCTCGGCGCTACGGTCCGCGTGTGCCGCTCCGGGTCGCGCTGCTGGTCAACCCCTCCTCCGGCGCCGGGCGGGCGCGCTCGCTCGTGGCACCGGTCGTCGAGCGCCTGCGTGCCGGCGGCGCCGAGGTCGAGGTGCTGGTGGGGCAGGACGCCGCGGACACCGCCGGCCTGGCCCGCCGGGCGGTCGGCGGGCACGTCGACGTCCTGGCCGCGCTGGGCGGCGACGGGCTGGTCAACCTGGCTGTGCAGGCCGCCGTCGGCAGCGACGTCGCCCTGGCGGTGGTGCCGGGGGGCACGGGCAACGACGGCGCCCGCATGCTGGGCCTTCGCGACCCGCTGCACGCCGTCGACGTCCTGCTCGGCGGCGCACGCCGGAGGCTCGACGTCGGCAGGGTCGGCGACCGGGTCTTCCTCAACGTCCTGTCGTCCGGCTTCGACTCGCGCGTCACCGAACGGGCCAACGCCCTGCGCTGGCCCCGCGGGACCTCCCGCTACCCCCTGGCGATGCTCGCCGAGCTCGGGGTCTTCCGCGCCGTGCCGTACGAGCTCGAGATCGACGGCGCACCGCTGCACCTGCGCGCGATGCTCGTCGCCGTGGGGAACGGGCCGGCGTACGGCGGGGGCATGCGCGTCTGCCCGGGTGCCGACCCGGCGGACGGGCTGCTCGACGTCACCGTGCTGACGCCGCTGCCGACCTGGCGCTTCCTGCGGCTGTTCCCGTCGGTGTACCGGGGAGCGCACGTGGGTCGCCCCGAGGTGCTGACCCTGCGCGCCCGCAGCGTGCGCCTGTCCGCGCCCGGGATGACCGCGTACGCCGACGGCGAGCCGCTGGGACCGCTGCCGGTCGTGGTGCAGGTCGTGCCGGCAGCGCTCACCGTGCTGGTGCCCTGACCGGCCGCCCGGCGCTCAGGTGCGGCGGCACAGGCACAGCACGCACAGCCCGGGCGTGCGCCGGGCCTTCGCCACCGTGCGACCGAGGGCGTCGTCGGACGGCGCCTGCACCGTGGCGATCACGTCGTAGGCACCGCTCGTCAGCGCCGCCTCCGTGACGGTGTCGAGCCCGGTCAGGTACTGCACCGCCTCCCGGGACCGGCCGGGGTCGACCTGCAGCAGGACGTGCGCCCGGCTCGTCATGCGGCTGCTCCCGTCGGCGTGCGTGCCCTCCGACGGTCCCGCGTCCGGATGACAGCGGTGTTGCGCCGCGGTCACCGTCGTGCGCGCGGGTCAGGCCTGCGCCTGCTCGGCCGACAGGACGAGGATCCCGTCCTCGTCGCTGAAGACCCAGTCGCCGGGCGCGAACACGACCCCGCCGAAGCCCACCGGCACGTCGACCTGACCGGCGCCCTCCTTGCGGCTGCGGCGCGGGTTGGTGCCCAGCGCCTTGACGCCGAGCCGCAGGCCGGCCAGCGCGGCCGAGTCGCGGACGGCGCCGTTCACCACCAGCCCCGACCAGCCGTTGTCCACGGCCGCCCCGGCGATGAGGTCGCCGACCAGCGCGCTGTGCAGCCAGCCGCCGCCGTCGACCACGAGCACCCCGCCCGCGCCCGGCGTCGAGAGCACCTGCTTGACCAGCGCGTTGTCGGCCCGGCACCGCACGGTGCGGACCGGTCCGGCGAACCGGGCCTGCCCGCCGAGCTGCCGCAGCTGCAGGTCGCACGAGCGGACGTCCTCGTCGAGCCCGTCGACCAGGTCGGCGGTGCTCGTCGCTCCGCCCCGGAAGCCCTCCACACGCGTCCCCATGGCCGGACCGTAGCCCCCTGGGCTCCGCCGCAGCCCCGGCGGGTCGCGGCGCAGCCCGGGCTACGGCTCGCCGGGATCGGGGGCGTCGGGCGCGTCGCCACGCTCGGGAGTGCCGGCGCGCGCGACGCGCCGGGCCGACAGGACGGTGGCGCCGGCGAGCAGCGTGCCGGTGGTGGCGAGCACTCCGCCGGCGCCTGCCCCGCCGGCGACCGAACCCACGACCGCGGGGACGAGCGCCTGACCGAGCCGGTTGCCGGTCAGCCGCAACGACACCGCCGTGGCGCGCTGTCGGGGCGGCGCGAGCAGCGTCACCCAGGACATGGTCAGCGGCTGGCCGACCCCGAGCCCGATCCCGGCCACCACGACGGCCGCCACCAGCGCGGCCAGGGGCACGGGCAGCGCCAGCACCACCAGTGCCCCACCGGCGGCCAGCGCGCCCACGACCAGCAGGCGGCTGCGGCCGAGGAGGGCGACGGCCGCCGCGAGGAAGGACCGGGAGGCCATCGTCGCGACCGCCCGCAGCACCAGCAGCAGCCCGACGGTGCTGGCGGCCAGGCCGCGCTCGGTGCCCAGCGCCGGCAGGTAGACCGCGACCACGTCGATCGCCGCCACCACGACCAGGCTGGCCACGACCGCCGCGGGCAGTCCCGGCACGCGCAGCAGCGACCGCGCCCGGTCCGGCCGGACGCCCGCGGTCGCCCGTCCGCGCCCGCCGCGCCGCAGGCCCACCGCGACCGCCAGCAGCACGGCCGCCATGGCGATGCCCGACAGGAACAGCGGGCCGGTCGCGGGCGACACCCGCTGCCCGCCGAGGACCGCCAGCGCCGCCGGGCCGACCGCCTGACCGGCCGAGCTGGCGAAGGCGTAGTGGCCGAAGGCGGCGTCGCGGCTGCGGGTGCGGGCGGCGTCGGCCACGAGCGACTGCTCGGCGACCATCAGCAGCAGGTGGCCGAACCCGAGCACCGCGCTGCACGCGACCAGGGCGGGCAGGCTGCGACCCCCCAGCGCGAAGGCGACGGTGGAGGTGAGCACGAGCAGGGCCCCGACGACCAGCACCGGGCGCTCCCCACGCCGGTCGGCGAGCCGGCCCACGGCCACGGCCGCGACCAGCGGCAGCACGGCGAAGCCGGCCGACAGCACCCCGAGCGCCTGCGGCGCCGTGCCCAGCTCGAGGGCGCGGTAGGAGGCTGTCGGGCGGACGACGGAGGTGACGGCCTGGATCAGGCCGGCGTGCAGCAGCAGCAGCCACCACCGTGCACGCCCGCCGCTCAGCGCGAGCGCCAGTGCTCGCCGCCGGGCGCCTTCACCGCCAGCACCGGGCAGGGCGCGTTCATGAGGATGATGGAGGCGCTGCTGCCCAGGAGGAACTTGCCGACCGAGGTCCGGCGCCGCAGGCCGATGACCAGCAGCGACGCGCGCACCGTGTCCGCCACCTCGACGAGGTGGTCGGCCGGCTCGCGCCCGACGATCGAGTGCACGACCTCGTGGCGGACCGCGGCCGCGGTCAGCCGCTCGCGGACTGCCGCCAGCTGCTCGTCGGTGGCCCAGCTCGCGTCGGCGTAGGACCCGCCGCTGGAGGTGTTGACGACCACGAGGTCCTCACCGCGCAGGCGGGCCTCGTCGACGGCCCGCTCGAGCGCCGCTTCGCCCTCGGGCTTGGGCACGTAGCCCACGACGATGGTCACAGTCGTCCTTCGGAGGAGGAGTGGAGGACGCGCTCGGGCGCCTCGGAGGTGGTCCCGTCGCCGGGTCCGGCTCCGCGCTGCCGGCGCTGCAGCACCCTCAGCAGGACGGGCAGGAGCACGACGAGCGCGACGACGGCGTAGACGCTGATGCTGAACCAGGTGTTGGCCAGGCCGCTGAGCTCGCCGTCGCTGATCTGCAGGGCGCGGCGCAGCTGCAGCTCGGCGCGCGGGCCGAGGATGACGCCGATGATCGCGGGCAGCACCGGCAGGCCGTAGCGGCGCATGACGAAGCCGAGGACGCCGAAGACGAGCAGCAGCACCAGGTCGACGGTCGAGCCGTTGGCGGCGTAGCCGCCGATGCTCGCGAAGAACAGGATGCCGGCGTAGAGGTAGGGCCGGGGGATCCGCAGCAGCTTGGCCCAGACGGGCGCGAGCGGCAGGTTGAGCACCAGCAGGATCGCGTTGCCGATCAGCAGGCTGGCCAGCAGGCCCCACACCAGCTCGGGCTCGTTCTCGAGCAGCAGCGGCCCGGGCTGGATGCCGTACTGCTGGAAGGCGGCCAGCAGGACCGCCGCCGTGGCGGTGACCGGCAGCCCGAGGGTCAGCAGCGGCACGAGACCGCCGGCGGCGGAGGCGTTGTTGGTCGCCTCGGGGCCGGCGACGCCCTCGATGGCGCCGTGCCCGAACTCCTCCGGGTGCTTGCTCAGCCGCTTCTCGAGCACGTAGCTCAGGAACGTCGGGATCTCCGCACCGCCCGCGGGGACGGCGCCGAAGGGGAAGCCGATCGCCGTGCCACGCAGCCACGGCCCCCAGGAGCGGCGCCAGTCCGCGCGCCCCATCCGGGCGGCGCCGGTGGGGATCACCTGGGCGCTGGTGTGCCGCAGGTGGGCGGCGACCCACAGCGCCTCGCCGAGGGCGAACAGCCCCACGGCGACCACGACCACGTCGATCCCGTCCGCGAGCTGGGGGACGCCGAAGGTCAGGCGCTGCTGACCGGTCGTCTGGTCGATGCCGACCAGCCCGATGACCAGCCCCAGCAGCAGCGAGCAGAAGCCGCGGACGCGGGAGGCGCCGAGCACGGACGTCACCGCCACGAAGGCCAGGACCATCACGGCGAAGTAGTCGGGTGCGCCCATCTGGACGGCGAGGCCGACGATGGACGGCGCGAGCAGCACCACCAGCATCGTGCCGATCGTGCCGGCGATGAACGAGCCGATCGCGGCGGTGGCGAGCGCCTGGGCGGCTCTGCCGCGCTTGGCCATCTGGTTGCCCTCGATGGCGGTCACCACCGAGGCGCTCTCACCCGGCGTGTTGAGCAGGATCGACGTGGTGGACCCGCCGTACATGCCGCCGTAGTAGATGCCGGCGAACATGATGAAGGCCTGGGTGGCCTCCAGCGAGTAGGTGACCGGCAGCAGCAGGGCGATCGCCATCGCCGGCCCGATCCCGGGCAGGACGCCGATCATCGTCCCGAGCAGGACACCCACGACGGCGAACAGCAGGTTGACCGGCGTCAGGGCAGTGGCGAAGCCGTCGGCGAGGTTCGCGAGCGCGTCCATCACAGGATGCCGTTCAGCAGCCCGACCGGCAGCTCGATGTCGAGCCCCAGGACGAACAGGTACCAGGAGCCGATCGAGAGCGCGAAGGACAGGACGACGTCGCGCACGACGCGCCGGCTGCCGAGGGCGTAGGCGGAGCCGAAGAACAGCACGGCGCCGGAGACCGGCCAGCCCACCCGCTCGATGAGCAGCGTGTTGACGAGCAGCGCGCCGAACAGCACCCCGAGCGTGCGCCAGTCGCTGCCGTGCGACAGGTCGACGTCCTCGCCGCTCTCCTGCTCGCCGCGGCCGCCGCGCAGGACGTCGACGGCGAGCCACAGCGCGGCGGCGACCAGCGCCGCGCCGATGGCGTACGGGATCGCCTTGGGTCCGACCGGGCCCGACCGGCCGAGCCCCTCCTCGAGCCCGGAGGCGTCGACGAGCACCGCCAGGCCGATGCCGAGCAGGAGCACCGGCACGAGCAGCTCGGACAGCCCCTGCCGCCGGCCCGGCGCGGACGCCGGGTCGGCTGTCCGGGAGGAGGTCACGCCAGCCCCAGCCCGCTCAGGACGCCCTGCACCCGCTCGCTCTCGCTGGTCAGGAAGGTCTCGAACTCCTCACCGGTCATGAAGGCGTCGGTCCAGCCGTTGGTCTCGAGCGCCTCCTGCCACTCCGGCGAGTCGTGCATCTCGGTGACCAGGTCGATCAGCTTGTCGCGGTCGGCCTCGGAGACGTCGGGGGCGGCGACCAGGCCGCGCCAGTTGGTGAAGGTCAGGTCGATGCCCTCGTCCTTCAGGGTCGGGGCGTCGACGCCCTCGACCGGCGCCTCGCTGGTGACGGCGAGGATCTTCACCTCGCCCGCCTCGGCCTGCTCGGCGACCTCGCTGACGCCGGTGGCGGCGAAGGCCAGCTTCTTGCCCAGGATGCCGGCGAGCAGCTCACCGCCACCGTCGTAGGGCACGTAGTTGACCGTCGTGGGGTCGAGGCCGACCTCCTCGGCGAGCAGCATCGGCGTGAGGTGGTCGGGGCCCCCGGGGTTGGAGGCGCCGCCGACCGGGAGCTTGCCGGGGTCGGCCTTCCACGCCTCGACCAGCGCGTCGAGGTCGGTGTAGGGCGAGTCCTTCGGCACGACGATGACCTCCGCCTCCTCGATGAGACCGGCGATCGGCGTGGTCTCCGCGAGCCGGGCCTGCGACTTGTTGGTGAACTCCGCACCGACGACGCCCAGACCCATCTGCATGAGCAGGTCGCCGTTGCCCTTCTCGTTGACCAGCCGCTGGAGGCCGACGGTGCCGCCGGCGCCCGCGACGTTGAAGACCTCGACGGTCTCGGCGAGCTCGGCGTCCTCCATCGCCTTGGTCGCGGCACGCGCGGTCTGGTCGTAGCCGCTGCCGGGGCTGTTGGGCACCATGACGCGCAGGCCGCTGACGGGACCGGACGCCGCGGCGGTGTCCTGCTCGTCGTCGCCGGCGGTCGTGCCGCAGGCGGTGGTGGCCAGTGCCACCGCGGCGAGCGTGGCCGCGCTCCGGCTCCAGGTCGAACGGCTCATCGGTGTTGCCTCCTCGTCGTGGGGACGTCGCGTCCCGGTGTCGCGAGGAGCATGTGTTCGGGCTGTGACAGGTGTCACCGTTGCGTCCACAAGTCGCAGTTCTGGTCGTTGTGGTCACGATCACCTCGAGGTCCGCCGGTGGGAGGATGCACGGCGGGAGGTCTCGTGGGAGGTCGTCGCTGGACGCTGTCCGGCCAGCTGCTGGCGCTGCAGCTGGTCATCGTCAGCGTCGTGCTCGTCGCCGTCGCCGCGGTGTCGCTGGCCCAGACGAGCGCGTCCTTCGGCGCGGACGCCGGGCGACGGGCACTGGCGCTCGCCGAGATCGTCGCCAGCACCGGACCGCTGCGCACCGGCCTCGAGTCGCGCGACGACCTGGCCCTGCCGCCGGGCGAGGACCCGCCGGACGAGCTCATGATCGTGCGCAGCGTGGCGCAGAGCGCGGCCACCTCGAGCGCCACGTCGGTGGTGGTGCTGGACGCCCGCGGGCGCGTCGCCGCCTCGGAGGACCCCGACGAGCTCGGCCGGCGTCTGCGCCTGCCGGGTGACGTGCTGTCCTCCGGGCGCAGCTGGGTCGGGGAGGTCGACAGCGGTGACGCCGTCCTCGCCCAGGTGCCGGTGCAGAGCGACGAGCGCGGTGACTCGGGCGAGGTCGTCGGCGTCGTCGCCGTCACCCGCGCGCGGCCGACGCTGCGCCAGGACCTCGGCGCGGCCGCTCCCGACCTGCTCGTCTACCTCGGCGTGGCGAGCGTGCTCGGCGTCGCGGGGTCGCTCCTGGTCGCCCGACGGGTCAAGCGCCAGACGCTGGGTCTCGAGCCGCTCGAGATCACCGGCCTGGTCGAGCACCGCGACGCCACCCTGCACGGCATCAAGGAGGGCATCATCGCCCTCGACCTGGCCGGTCGCGTCACCCTGGTCAACGACGTCGCACGCTCCCTGCTCCACCTCCCCCACGACGCCGTGGGCCGGCCGGTCGCCGAGCTCGGGCTGCCGCCCGGCGTCGCCGCCCTGCTCGGCCAGGACACCCCGGGCACCGACGTGCCGGTCGCGGTGCAGGACCAGGTGCTCGTGCTCAACCGGATGCCGATCCGCTCGCGGGGCCGCCTCATCGGACGGGTCACCACCCTGCGCGACCGCACCGAGCTGATGACGCTGCAGCGTGAGCTCGCCGCTGTCTCCGACGTCACGCAGACGCTGCGGGCGCAGGCCCACGAGTTCAGCAACCGGCTGCACACCATCTCCGGGCTGATCGAGCTCGGCGAGTACGGCGAGGTGGTCGGCTACGTCGAGCGGATCGGCCGGCGCGATGCGCAGCTCACCTCGACCGTCACCTCCCGGATCACCGACCCGGCGGTGGCCGCCCTGCTGCTGGCCAAGGCGAGCCTGGCCGACGAGCGGGGCGTCGAGCTGCGGATCGCCCCGACCTGCGCGCTGGGCGTCCTCGACGACGAGCTGTCCAACGACGTGGCGACGGTCGTCGGCAACCTCGTCGACAACGCCGTCGACGCCGCCGGTGCCGCGGGCACCGGCGGGCGTGACGTCGCCTGGGTCGAGGTGGAGGTCGTCGAGGACGGCGCGGGGGGCGCGAGCGTCACCGTCGCCGACTCGGGCCCCGGCATCGCGCCCGGCGTCGTCGCCGACCTGTTCGAGCGCGGCGTGTCGACCAAGGCGCCGGTGCCGGGCGGTCGTGGGATCGGGTTGTCGCTCGTGCGCCTGATCTGCACGCGGCGCGGCGGCTCCGTCGAGGTGCGCTCCGACGGCCCGACGCAGTTCGTCGCCTCCCTGCCCGCGCACGTCGCGGCCGCGAGGCCGTCCGTGCCGGCGGCGCCGTGAGCGGCACCGGCACGGACGGCCCGGGGAGCGGCGAGCCGGCGCTGCGGGTCCTGGTCGTCGACGACGACTACATGGTGGCGCGCGTGCACAGCGCCTTCGTCGCCCGCACTCCCGGCTTCGAGGTGGTCGGCACCGCCCACGACGGCGCGGGCGCCCTCGCCGCCGTGCGTCAGCTGCAGCCCGACCTCGTCCTGCTCGACGTCTACCTGCCCGACATGACCGGGCTGGACGTGCTGCAGCAGCTGCGCGGCTCCGACGGCCCCGGGTCCTCCGTCGACGTCCTGCTCGTCACGGCGGCCAGCGACGTCGGCTCGGTGACGCGGGCCCTGCACGGCGGGGTCGCCAGCTACCTGATCAAGCCGTTCCACTACGACGACCTGCGCACCCGGCTCGAGCACCTCGCGCGGGTGCGCCACCGCCT
This sequence comes from uncultured Frankineae bacterium, assembly GCA_902805775.1. GTDB lineage: Bacteria > Actinomycetota > Actinomycetes > Mycobacteriales > SCTD01 > SCTD01. The sequence continues at coordinate 22,059 of CADCUB010000119.1, forward strand.
CGCCGCGCTGCCCGCGGCCGAGGTCGGCAACGCCGTGCAGGGCGAGGTGGACCGGCTGTTCGTCCCCGAGCTGCGGCGGGACGCGCCGGCACCGGCGCTGCCCAAGGGGCTCTCCCCCGAGACGATGGCGCTGGTGCAGGGGGTCCTGCACGACGCGGGTCCCGACGGCGTCTCGGCCAGCGAGTGCGCGGAGCGCACGGGGCTGTCGCGGGTGAGCGCCCGGCGCTACCTCGAGCACTGCTCGCAGAGCGGGACCGCCCTCGTGCACGCGCGGTACGGCGGTGCGGGCCGTCCCGAGCGGCGGTTCCGGGCGCCGTAGTCCTGGCGGCGGCAGCGCTGCCACGCGGTCCCCGTGCGGCATGACACGGGTCGGCGGCGGGCAGGGTCGTGTCCCGTGGGACGGGTCGAGGTGGCGCACACCGGCCAGCTGCCGGCGCAGCTGCTGGACGGCGCGCACGCCCTGCTCGAGGACGTCTTCGACGACCTGACCGACGCCGACTGGCAGCACTGCCTCGGCGGGATGCACGCGCTGGCGTTCGAGGACGACGTGCTGGTCGCCCATGCGGCCCTGGTGCAGCGCAGCCTGCTGCACGGCGGCCGCACGTGGCGCACCGGCTACGTCGAGGGCGTCGCCGTACGCCCGGACGTGCAGCGCAGGGGACACGGCGGCGCGGTGATGGCTCCGCTCGAGCAGATCGCGCGCAGGGCGTACGACCTCGCCGCGCTCGCCACCTCCGACGCGGGGGCCGCCTTCTACGCGTCCCGCGGCTGGCAGCTGTGGCAGGGACCGACCTGCGCGCTCACCCCGGAGGGGGTGGTGCGCACGCCGGAGGACGACGACGCCGTCTTCGTCCTGCCCCTGAGCTCGGACCCGCTCGACCTGCACGCCCGGATCGTCTGCGACTGGCGCGAGGGCGACCTGTGGTGAGGCGTGGTCAGAGCGGCTGCTGGGGGAACTTCGGCATGGCCTGCGACCTCAGCTCCAGGATGCGGTGCGACACCGCGACGACGTCGGGGAACAGGTCGAAGCGCGAGAGAGGGTCGTCCCGCTGCGCGACCGAGTCCAGGCTCAGGGTCCCGTAGCCGAAGACCCGCCCGAGCGGCGGGACGCTCGCGTCGAGGTACGCGATCGCCGTCAGCGCGATCGACGGTGAGTGCTGGGTGACCACGCCGTACCGCCGGTAGATGCGCCGGTCGCTGACCACCAGGCGGTCGGAGTACCAGTCGGCGGCGTCCTCAGCGAGCCACAGCAGGAGCAGCAGCCCGGTCCAGGCCGGACCGAGGAGCAGCGTCAGCACCACCACCGCGACGGCGACCCCGGCCGTGACCGAGGCGATCCGTCGCAGCTTGGGCCGGAAGCGCCGGGTGGCCCAGATCGCGGTGAACCCGGCCAGCACCAGCAGGGGAAGCAGGCGCAGGCCCGTCGCGAGCGCCACCATGCCGGCGGCGGTCCGCAGGACGGGGACGACCAGCACGAACGGGTGGCGCCTCAGGTCGATGCGCACCTGCTCGGACTGGGAGACGAACGAGGGCCGGCGCTGGTGCTCGTCCCACCGGCGGAGCCGCTCACGGCTGCCGGCCCAGCCCCGGCGCAGGCCGTCGGCTGCGTCACGCAGCCCGCCCCGGGCCCGGTGCAGCGGCGACGGGCCGGACGGGCGCGGCTCGTCCTGCGGATCGTCCACGCGACACCTCCTCGGCAGGCCGCACGCTAGGCCCGACGGGCCGGAAGGGCGACGGACGTGTGCCCGACACGCCGCCCGCCTGGTTCTTCCCGGGCAGCGGCTGTGCCAGCCTGGGGTCATGCCACTGCCCGCGAGAGCACGCACGGACGACGAGGAGGTGCGATGAACCTCAAGAACATCCTCATCTTCCTGGCGATCGTCGTCATCGTGGTCGGTGCCACGGGGGGCGACGCCTCCGCAGCGGCCGTGGGGCGGGGCGTCGGCGAGGCGCTGCACCTGATCGGTGTGGCCTGGGACGCGATGATGGACGCTCGCGGCTGACGGTCCGGCTGACGGTCCGGCTGACGCTCAGCTGACCGCCCGGTCGACGGGCGCGCTGACGACCCGGCCCACGGTCACGCTGACCGTCCGGCGGCCGCCCTCGGGTTAGCCTCGACCCTGCAGACAGCCGTCGAGCTCGGGAGGCGCGGTGCCGGTCACGCCCCTGCGACCGTCCGACCCGGCGTGCGCGGGCCCCCACCGCCTGCTGGGCCGGCTGGGACAGGGCGGCATGGGCACCGTCTACCTGGGCGTCTCGCCGGACGACCGCGCCGTCGCGGTGAAGGTGCTGCGCGACGGGTTCCCCGACGCCGATGCCCGGCGGCGCTTCCGCCACGAGCTCGACGCGCTGCGCCGCGTCCGGGGGCCGCACCTCGTCGAGGTGCTCGACGCCGACGTCGAGGCCGACACCCCCTACCTCGTCACCCGCTTCGTGCCCGGCACGCGCCTGGACGACCTGGTGGCGCGCGGCGGACCGCTGCCCCCCGACGACCTGCACCGGGTCGCCCGCGGGCTGGCCGACGCCCTGGCCGCCCTGCACGGCGCCGGCGTCGTCCACCGCGACCTGACACCGGGCAACGTGCTGGTGCTCGACGGACAGCCGCACGTCATCGACCTCGGGCTGGCGACCGCGGCCGACGTCACCGCTCTGACCCGCAGCGGGCTCGTGATCGGGACGCCGGGCTACCTCGCGCCCGAGCAGGTCACCGGATCGGCGGTCAGCCCGGCCGTCGACGTCCACGCCTGGGGCGCCACCGTCGCCCTGGCCGGCACCGGACGGCCGCCGTACGGCACCGGCCGGCCGGAAGCGGTGCTCTACCGGATCGTGCACGGCGAGCCGGACCTCGCCGGCCTCCCCGAGCCGCTCGCCGGCCTGGTGAGGGCAGCCATGGACCCCGACCCGGCGCGCCGCCCCGACGCACGCAGCCTGCTCGCATCGCTGGGCGGCGGCAGGGCCACCCCACCCGTGACCGTGCACCTGCCGCACGACCTCGACCCGCAGGACGTCGACGTGACGACGCTGCTGGACACCCGCGACCTGCGCTCCGGCGGGCCGGGGCCCCTGCGGCCCGCGCGCGTCCCCGAGGCGCCGACGCGCCAGCTGGCGACGGCCGCCACCGGTCCGCGCCCCACCCTCCCCCTCGCCGCCGGCCCGCTGCCGCCCGCCTGGGCGTCCGCGCCACCGGTGGAGCCACCCGTCGCCGGCGGACCGCCGCCGTACGACTGGGCGCGCGACGGGGCGCTGGACCCGGGCCCGGACGAGGGGGCGCTCGACCCCTACGACGAGGCCGGTCACGACTACGGCGACCCGAGCAGCCCGTACAGCCACGGCTCCGGCGACCCGAGCGACGCGGACGCGTCGGACGACCTCGTTCCGCGCTCGCCTGCCCGCGACCTGCAGGTCGTGCTCGCCGCCCTGGCCGGGCTCGCGGCCGTCGGTGCAGCGACGCTGGTCGCGCCGGTGGTGGCCGCCGTCGGCGTGCTGCTGCTGCTCGTGCTGCTGCGCGCGACCGGACGAGCCGGCGAGCGGCTGCGCGGCCGCCGCGAGCGCCGCGGCCTGCGCCGCCGCGACCCGCTCGTGACGGCGCTGAGCTCGCCCTGGTACCTCCTGCTCGGGCTCGGCGACACCCTGCTGAGCCTCCCGCTGCTGCTCGCCGGCGCCGCCGTGCCGGCGGGCCTGGTCTGGCTGGCCTCGCCCGACGCCAGCGGGCTGGACCGCCCTGAGCTGACCGCCGCGACCGGCGTCGGAGCAGCCCTGCTCGTCGGGCTGAGCCGCCGCGTCCACGCGCCCTCGCGCCGCCTGCTGCGGAACGCCCTGCTCACGGCGACCCCGGGCGCCTCGAGCAGGGTCGCGGTCGGCGCCGTCCTGGCGGCGACCGCCCTGGTGCTGCTCGCGACGGCGGAGGGCACCGCCGCCATCTGGTGGCCGCTGGTCGCGCAGCCGGTGGCGCTGCCGTAGGTCCTACGGTGGCCGGGTGCCGCCCGCGGACCCGTTCGCCGCCCTCGACGTCGCCCGCGCGCCGCGCAGCATCGTCGCCCTCGGGGGCACCCTCGACGCCGCGACCCTGGTCTCGGCCTACCGGGCCGGCTGCTTCCCCTGGCCGTCGGCGGACGAGGACGAGCAGGCCCTCGAGCGCCAGACCCGCCGGCTGGTGCGCCGCGGGTACGTGCCGGTCCTGCCCGGGCCCGACCGGCTCGTCCCGTGGTGCTCGCCGGACCCGCGCGCGGTGCTGCTCGCCGACGAGCTCGTCGTACGCCGCTCCCTGCGCGCCCGGCTGCGCTCGTGCGGGTGGACCGCCACGGTCGACGCCGCCTTTAACGAGGTGGTCGACGGCTGCGCCGACCGGGACAGCACCTGGATCACGGCCCGGATGCGCGCGGCCTACGCCGAGCTGCACCGCTCGCCGCCGTCCCCGCTGGCGGGCGCGCACAGCATCGAGGTGTGGGACGGCACGCGGCTCGTCGGGGGCCTGTACGGCGTGCTGGTCGGCCAGGTGTTCTGCGGCGAGTCGATGTTCCACCGGGAGCGCGATGCCTCCAAGGTGGCCCTTGCCGAGCTGTGCGCCCGGCTGCTGGAGGCCGGCGCCCGGCTGCTCGACGTGCAGGAGGAGACCTCCCACCTCGCCTCGCTCGGCCAGGTCCTGGTCCGGCGCGCCGACTACCTCGCCGTGCTCGCCGCCCTGCGCGACACCCCTGCGGTGCTGGCGACGGAGCGCCGGCCGGTCGCCCGCCTGGCCCCCGCCTGACGGCTCAGGAGTCGCGCCAGAGCAGGACGAGCCCGCGGTCGTCGGTCCCGGCGCTGGCCACCCGGGCGACGAGCAGCTCCCCGCCGCCGTCGAACCCGCGCGGCACCAGGCGCTCGGCCTCTCCGAGCAGCTTGTCGATGCCCACCGCCAGGTCGCGCCCGGGCACCTCCACCAGTCCGTCGGTGTAGAGGATCAGCGCGTCCCCGCGGTCCAGGCGTCCGGTCACCGCGTCGTACGCCGCCTCCGGCAGCAGTCCGAGGGCGACGCCCTCCGCGCCGTCGAGCAGGCTCCACCGGCCGGAGCCGGCGTCGAAGTGCGCCACCGGCGGGTGCCCGGCCGACTCGACGGTGAAGGTGCCGTCGACGAGGTCGAGCACGAGGTGCACGGCCGTGGCGAAGCCCTCGTCCCACTCCTGGCGGTCGAGGTAGCGGTTGGCTGCCGGCAGGAAGCCGTCGGGGCGCACCGACCCCAGCAGGCCCCCGAGCGCACCCGACAGCAGCAGCGCCCGGGTCCCTGCCTCGACGCCCTTGCCGGAGACGTCGACCAGCGCGAGCTCGAGCCGCCGGCCGTCGTCGCGCAGCGCGCTGACCACGAAGTCGCCGGCGAACGGGCCGCCGCCCGCCGCGCTCAGCACCGCCTCCCCGCAGAAGCCCGCGGGCAGCCGGGGCAGCTCCCCCTGGCGCTGCAGGCGCTGCCGCAGCTCGACGACGAAGGTGTCGCCGGAGGAGCCGGTCAGCCCGGTCTCCTCGCGGGAGCGGGTGAACTCGTAGCTCACGGCGGCCGTGACCAGCGCGACCACGAGCGCCCCCGGCCGGACGCCCGACAGCCGGAAGTCCACGACGGCGTAGACCAGGCAGGCGGCGACGACGAGCATCAGCACCCGCATGGCCCTGCGCCGGAGCAGCAGGCCCCCGCCGAGCAGCGGGAGGACCTGCGCTCCGGGTGGCACCCACTGCGGACCGAACACCACGCCGCCGGCCAGCACCAGCACCGCCAGCGCCACCAGCCCGGCGAGCGCCGGTCCCTCGGGCGGCGGCGAGCGGCGCAGCCGGGTGATCCCCCGCGGCAGCGCCAGGACCACGGCGGCGACCGGACGCGGCACGCGCACGCGCGCGATCACCGCAGACAGGGCCATGGTGCCGGGAGGTTACCCGCGGCGAGAGCCCGTCGGGGACACTGTCGGGGTGACAGTGGACGTCCGTGTACTGAGCCGGGAGGACCTGCCGACGGCCTGGGCCGTCCTCACCCGGGCGTTCGGCGAGGCCGTGCACCCGGAGGACGTGGAGGTCGAGCTCGCCCTCGCCGACCCCGCCCGCTTCTACGCCGCGTACGCCGACGACCGCATGGTGGCGACCGCCGGCTCGTTCGCCTTCGACATGGCGGTCCCCGGCGCGGTGCTGCCGGTGGCCGGCGTGACCTGGGTGAGCGTGCTGCCCACCTACCGCCGACGGGGCCTGCTCGGGGGCCTGATGCAGCGGCAGCTGGCCGACCTGCACGCGGGCGGCACCGCAGTCGCCGCGCTGTGGGCGTCCGAATCCGCGATCTACGGCCGCTACGGGTACGGCCCGGCCTCGTGGACGGTGTCGGTGACGCTGCAGCGCGGCGCCCCTTTCCGTACCCCGGTCCCGCCCGGCCGCCTGGAGCTGGTCGAGCCGGACTCCCCCGCGCTCCCCGAGATCTACGCGCAGGTGGCTGCGCGCACTCCAGGCTTCCCGGCCCGGGACGCGACCTGGTGGACCTACCGGCTGCACGATCCTGCGCACGACCGGGGCAGCGCCTCCCCGCTGCAGGCCGTGCTCACCGACGGCGGCTACGCGCTGTACGCCGTCGACCCGGTGTGGACCGACAGCCTGCCGGCGGGGGTGGTCCGGGTGCGCGAGGTCATCGCGGCCGACGCGGGCGCGACGGCGCGGCTGTGGCGCCACCTGCTCGACCTCGACCTGACCGGCGAGGTGCAGGCACGCATCCTGGCCACCGACGACCCGCTGCTGATGTGGGTGCTCGCCGACCCGCGACGCGCCCGCGCCCGGGTGCGCGACAACCTGTGGGTGCGCCTGGTCGACCTTCCACAGGCTCTGGGCTCCCGGCGCTACGCCTGTCCCGTCGACGTGGTGATCGAGGTGAGCGACGGGCCGGCGCCGTGGAACACCGGTCGCTGGCGGCTGAGCGGTGACCGCGCCGGCGCGCAGTGCCTGCCGACGACCGACCCCGCCGACCTGGTGGTGCGGCCGGACGACCTGGGCGCCGCCTACCTCGGCGGCACCCCCCTGCGGGCGCGCCCCGTCGAGGAGCGCACGCGGGGAGCGCTCGACCTCGCCAGCACGGCGTTCGGCCCGCTCGGTCCGGCGCCGTGGTGCCCGCAGGTGTTCTGAGGCCCGCGCTCAGGCCGCCGCCGGCTGGCAGACCGGGCACCAGAACAGGTTGCGCCCCACCATGAGCTCGGTGCGGATCGGCGTCCCGCAGCGACGGCAGGGCAGGCCCTGGCGGCGGTAGACGTAGAAGCGGTCCTCGCGACGCGCGGTGCCGCTGCGGCGGTCGCGGTCCTCCCTCGCCGTGGTGACGATGTGTCCGGCACGCACCCCGGCGCGCATCAGCACCCGCAGGTCCTGCCACATGCCGTCGAAGACGTCCTGCGGCACCTCGCGGCCCGGCCGGAACGGCGACAGGCCCGCCCGGTACAGCACCTCGGCGCGGTAGACGTTGCCGACCCCGGCGAGCACCGACTGGTCCATCAGCAGCGCGCCGACCACCGTGCGACTGCGCGACAGCCGTCTCCAGGCGGGCGTCGGGTCGGCATCCTTGCGGAGCGGGTCGGGTCCGAGCCGGGCCAGGACCGCGTCCTGGTCGGCCGGGGTGAACAGCTCGCAGGCCGTCGGCCCGCGCAGGTCGATCCAGGTCCCGTCCGCGCCGTCGTCGACGACCATCCGCAGCCTCAGCGCTCCCCGCGGGGCCGGCGCTGGCCCGGTGCCGCGGGTGAACGAGCCGTACAGCCCGAGGTGCACGTGCAGCAGCACGTCCCCGGCGAAGACGTAGAACAGGTGCTTGCCGTACGGCTCGACCTCTTCGACCACCCGGCCGGTGAGCATCTCCGCCCCGGTGGCGAAGCGGCCCTGCGGGCTGGCGGCGCTCACCGGGCGGCCCACGAGCAGCGGACGGTGGTCTCGGGCGAGTCGGTGGATCGTGTGCCCCTCGGGCAAGGGGGCTCCTTCGCAGGTCGTGCGGTCG
>CADCUB010000120.1 GCA_902805775.1 uncultured Frankineae bacterium
ACCTCACGCAACAAGGGCGCATGCGCCCGGCTGCGCGCATCACCCAACACCTCCAAACGGGTCTCCACAGCATCCAGGGCAGCGACGTCGAACGACGCCCCCCGCAACGCTGCCTGACCGACCGCCACACACCCAACCTAGAACCCACCACCGACAGAACCGCAGGACGAGAACGGTTGTGGACGAACGCTTTCGAGGAGTGTCGGATGTCCTCGCCTCCTGGACACGTCGCCTGGTGATCCCGCGTCCCAGGACCACCGGTCCTGCCGTCCCGCCCGTCGCCAGACACCCGAACGGCCAGAGCGCAAGCGGCCGTCCACACCCGCCGCCGCGTCCACAGCGCGCCTCCGCCGGTCCTGTGCGACGAACGCTCGGCGGCACCGTCGTCGCATGAGCGCATCCGCCGTCGCCCGGCTGTCGAACCCGGGGGAGATCCTCGCCGTCCTGCCGTCGCTGTGCGGCTTCCGACCCGACGAGAGCCTCGTCGTGATGTCGCTGCGCGGCCCGCGCAAGCGGCTCGGGCTGACGGCGCGGGTCGACCTGCCGCCCGAGGAGGGCGAGCCCGCCCTCGCCCGGGTCCTCGCCGACCGCCTGGCGGGCGACGGCGCCCGCACCGTGGTGATCGCCGTCTACAGCGAGCACGGCAGGCGGCCCGGGCTGGTCGACGTCCTGCGCCAGGCCTGCGACAGCCGCGGGCTGGCCGTGCAGGAGGCACTGCACGTGCAGGGCGCGCGGTGGACGTCCTACACGTGCTCGCAGCCGTGCTGCCCCGACACCGGCACCCCGGTCCCGGCGGCACCGCCGGTCCTCGGGCTGGTGCAGGCCGAGCAGGTGGCGTCCGGTCGTGCCCAGCTGGCCTCCCGGCAGGAGCTGGTGCGCTCGCTCGCACCGCCGTCGCTGCTGGCCGCCGCAGCGGCCGAGCAGCGGCTCGACCAGGCGGAGCAGCTGTGGCGGCAGACCCGGCTCGAGCAGGGCCTGGCCGCGTCGCGACGAGCGACGCTCGAGCACGCGCGGGCGCTGCTCGACCGGGTCGGCGCAGGCGCAGACGTGACGCCGCACGACGCGGCGCTGCTCGCCGTCGGCCTGTCCGACGTCGTCGCCCGCGACGAGCTCGCGACCCTCGTGCTGACCCGCGAGGACGAGCTGCTGTCGCTGCTGGTGCAGGTGGCGCGCCAGATCACACCGCCCCGGGACGCGGCCGTGTGCGCGCTGCTGGCGCTGACGGCCTACGCCAAGGGCGACGGCGCCACGGCCAACGTCGCGCTCGACCGCGCCCTTGCCGGCACCCCGGACCACTCCCTGTCGCTGCTGCTGCGGCAGTGGCTCGACGCGGGCCTGCCGCCGAAGGAGGTGCGCAGGCTGACCCGCGCGACCCAGCGCGAGCTGCGGGGGCGCGACGCCCCAGGCCTCGGCAGCGCCCGCCGGGAGGTCACGACGCCTGGCTCACCGAGCTCATGTTGAAGTCCGGGACGCGCAGCGTCGGCATCCGCACCCAGGTGAAGCCGTCGCTCCACTCCCTCGGCAGGGTCGGCACCGACTGCCCGACCTCGGTGAGCCGCCCCAGCAGGTCGATCGGGCTCTCGTTCCACCGGAAGTTGTTGACGGCCCCCACCACCTCGCCGTGCTCGACCAGGTAGACGCCGTCGCGCGTCAGACCCGTGAGCAGCAGGGTCTGCGGGTCGACCTCGCGGATGTACCACAGGCAGGTCAGCAGCAGCCCCCGCTCGGTGCGAGCGATCATCTGCTCGGTGGACGCCGTCCCGCCGCCGTCGACCACCAGGCTGTGCACGTACGGCGTCACCGGCTCACCGGCCGTGGCGGCCGACGCACGCGTGTGCACCAGCGCCTGCAGCGCGCCGTCCGCGATCCAGTCGGTGCGCTGCAGGGGCAGGCCGTTGTCGAACACGCTGCTCATCGAGGAGGACGCGCTGGCCAGCACGAACGGCGTCGTCCCCAGGGCCGGGTCGTGCGGGTCGGAGGTCATCCGCAGGCCGGCGGGACCGAGGCGCTCGCCGAGCCGGGTGCCGCCACCGGGCTTGCTGAAGACCGTGCGGCCCTCGTGGGCGCTGCGCCCGGATGCGGTCCAGTACGCGTACGCCATGAGGTCGGCGACCGCCGACGGGGGCAGGAGCGTCTCGTAGCGCCCGGCAGGCAGCTCGAGCTGGCGGGCGCCCCAGGACAGCCGCCGCCGGAGCTCGGCGTCGAGACCGGCCACCGTGACGTCGGACCAGTCGCGGGTGTGCTGCGCGACCCACGACGAGCCGCCGCTGCTCTTGCCCGTCACCTCGACGTACCCGGTCGGCTGCACGTGGCGCAGCCGCAGCCCCGTCGACGAGCCGAGCCACACGGTCGTCACGTCGTGCGAGGCGTAGCCGTAGAGCGACAGCCCCTCGCGGCGGGCGGCGCCGAACGCCTCGCCCAGGTCGCCGGCCAGTGCCGCGAAGACGTCGGGCGGCGTGTCGACCGGACCGTCGGCGAAGTCGGCCGCAGCCGGCCCCTCGACAAGCGGGTTGGCGTCCTCGGCGGGCTCGGCCTCGGCGGCGGCGCGCTCCGAGGCCCGCACCAGGTCCTCGAGCCGGTCGACCACCGTGGCGCTGCGGACCCCCACCGACGAGCCGAGCACGCTGATCACGACGACGGAGCGCCCGCGCACCGCACCGTTGGTGGTCAGGGAGTTGCCGGCCCACCGCAGGTTGGCGCTGCTGCTCTCCTCGACCAGCACGATGCAGCCGTCCGCCCGGGACAGCGACAGCGCCTGCTCGACGACGTCACTGCCGCTGCGCGCGCTCATCGGCCACCCTCCTGCGCGGTGTTGAGCACGGAGACGGAGCGGAACAGGGTGGTGGGGCAGCCGTGAGACACCGCCGCGATCTGGCTGGGCTGCGCCTTGCCGCAGTTGAAGGCGCCGCCGAGCTGGTAGGTCTGCGGGCCGCCGACCGCCTCCAGCGATCCCCAGAAGTCGGTGGTCGTGGCCTGGTAGGCGACGTCGCGCAGCTGCCCGACGAGCCGGCCGTCCCGGATCTCGTAGAAGCGCTGCCCGGTGAACTGGAAGTTGTAGCGCTGCATGTCGATCGACCAGCTCTTGTCGCCGACGACGTAGATGCCGCGCTCGACGCGCCCGATCAGGTCGTCGGTCGACGGCCCGTCGGGTGCCGGCGTGAGCGAGACGTTGGCCATGCGCTGCACCGGCACGTGCGACGGCGCGTCGGCGAAGGCGCAGCCGTTGCTGCGCGCGGTGCCCAGGGCAGCGGCGTTCTGGCGCGCCATGCGGCGGTCGAGCTGGTAGCCGACCAGGACCCCGTCGCGGACGATGTCCCACTCCTGGGTCTGCACGCCCTCGTCGTCCCAGCCGATCGTGGCCAGGCCGTGCGGCGTGGTGCGGTCACCGGTCACCTGCATGACCGGCGAGCCGTACTGCAGGGTGCCGAGCCGGTCGAGCGTGGCGAAGGAGGTCCCGGCGTACGCCGCCTCGTAGCCCAGCGCCCGGTCCAGCTCGGTGGCGTGCCCGATCGACTCGTGGATGGTGAGCCACAGGTTCGAGGGGTCGATGACGAGGTCGTAGCGGCCCGGCTCGACCGAGGGCGCGTGCGCCTTCTCGGCGAGCAGCTCGGGCAGCTGCGCGAGCTCGCCGTCCCAGTCGTACAGGTCGCCGACGAGGTACTCCCAGCCGCGCCCGGCCGGCAGCGCGAGGGTGCGCATGGTCTCGAAGCCGCCGCCGGGATCGACCCGGGTGGCGGTCACCCGCGGCTGCACGCGCACACGCTGCTGCGTCGTCGTGGTGCCGGCCGAGTCGGCGTAGAACTTGCCCTCGAGCGCCTGCAGCAGGCTGACGTCGACGTGGTCGACGTCGTCGCTGGCCAGCAGCCGCTGCGACCAGTCCGCGAACAGCGCCACCTTCTCCGCCGGGTCGACCGCGAAGGGGTCGACGTCGTACGCCGACACCCACGAGACGTCGGCGTAGACCGGTTCGTCGGCCAGCTCGACCGGCTCGGCGTTCAACGGCCGAGAGGCGCGGGCCACCTCCACCGCCGAGCGCGCCAGGCGCGCGGCCTCGTCGACGGTCACGTCGGGCCCGCTGGTGAAGCCCCACGTGCCGTCGGCCACGACGCGCACCGCGATGCCCACGCTCACGTCGTCCCCGAGCCGCTCCAGGCGCCCGTTGCGCAGGGCCAGGTCCTGACCGCGCAGCCGCTCGATGCGCACGTCGGCGTGCGAGGCGCCGGCCTCGGCAGCGGCGGTCAGGGCCGCATCCGCGCACGCGCGCAGGGGCAGGGACAGCAGCTCGGGATCGATCGGGTGCACGGCCACCGCGTCACCCTAAGCACTCCTCGCGAGTGCTCCCGGCCGGACAGGCGGACAGCCCGGTCGCGGTGCGACCGGGCTGTCCTGGAGCAGGGTCGGCGCGCGTACGGCACCGCGGCCCTGCCTCGTGCCGGCGCGTCGGAGGTCAGGGGCGAGCGGCCCGCCGACGAGCGCCCCGACTGTCCTCCCCAGCAGGGACGGCTGTCAACGGGTCACCACTGGGGTTCCACGTGCCATGGTGAGCCTCCCTCGTCCCCGGGAGACCGCATGGCCATCGCACCGCACCCGACCGACCACCCGCCCCGCGAGCTGACGCTGGTCGAGCCCGACGTCGTGGTGCTGGGAGCCGGCCCCACCGGCGAGAACGTCGCCGACTACGCCGTGCGCGGGGGGCTCACGGCGGTGGTCGTGGAACCCGAGCTCGTCGGCGGCGAGTGCTCCTACTGGGCGTGCATCCCGAGCAAGGCGATGCTCCGGCCGGTGCAGGCGCTGGCCGCCGCCCGCGCGGTCGCAGGAGCGAGCTCGGCCGTCACCGGCGAGCTCGACGCCGCAGCGGTCCTCGCCCGGCGCGACACCTTCACCGCGGGCTGGCAGGACACCGGGCAGGTCGGCTGGCTGGAGCGCACCGGCATCCCGCTCGTGCGCGGTGCCGGCCGGCTGACCGGGGTGCGGCAGGTCGAGGTCACCGGCATCGACGGCGACAGCGTCACGCTGACCGCCCGCCACGCGGTCGTCGTCTGCACCGGCACCGAGGCGGCGCTGCCACCGGTCGACGGGCTCGCCGAGGCCCGCCCCTGGACGAGTCGCGACGCGACCAGCGCCTCGACGGTCCCCGGCCGGCTGGCAGTGCTCGGCGGCGGCGTCGTCGGCGTCGAGATGGCGACCGCCTGGTCGGCCCTGGGCTCGCAGGTGGTCCTGCTGCAGCGAGGGCCGTCCCTGCTGCCGTCGTACGAGCCGCAGGCCTCCGAGCTCGTCACCCGGTCGCTGCGCGAGCGCGGGATCGAGGTCCGCACCTCGGTGACGGCCTCCGCGGTCCGGCGGGAGCAGGGCGGCGTCGTGGTCACCGTCGACGGCGAGGAGCTGGTGGCCGACGAGCTGCTGGTCGCCGTCGGCCGCAGCCCGCGCACCGCCGACCTCGGCCTGGACAGCATCGGGCTCGCCCCCGGCGAGCCGCTCGCCACCGACGACACGATGCTCGTGACCGGCATCGACGGCGGGTGGCTGTACGCCGCCGGTGACGTCACCGGCCGGGTCCTGCTCACCCACCAGGGCAAGTACCAGGGCCGGGCCTGCGGTCAGGTCATCGCGGCGCGGGCCCGCGGCGAGCAGGCCTCGCCTCCCGCCTGGAGCCGCTTCACGGCGAGCGCCGACGACGCCGCCGTGCCGCAGGTCGTGTTCACCGACCCCCAGATCGCGAGCGTCGGCTTGACCGAGGCCGCTGCGCGGGCGCGCGGGCTGGAGGTGTGGACGGCCGAGCACGACCTCGCCCAGATCGCCGGCGCGGCGCTGGCCTCCGACAGCGCCACCGGGTGGGCCAAGCTGGTCGTCGACGCGCAGCGGCAGGTCGTCGTGGGCGCGACCTTCGTCGGTCCCGACGTCGCCGAGCTGCTCCACTCCGCGACGATCGCGGTCGTGGGCGAGGTGCCGCTGGACCGGCTCTGGCACGCGGTCCCGGCCTTCCCCACCCTGTCGGAGGTGTGGCTGCGGCTGCTGGAGCACCTGGTGGGCCGGCTGGGCTGGGACGTCTGAGACCGGGGGCGCCGCCGCCGCTGCGCCGGCCTTCGGCAGACTCCTGGCCGTGATCTCCTCCGCCCTCCCCGCGCCGGTCGTCGAGGCCGCCACCCGCGCGCTCGCCGGCGAGCCCGAGCACGACCGGACCCTCGTGCTCGCGCGGCTGCGCCGCTGCTGGCCCGACCTGGTCGCCGGGCTCGACGAGGCGTACGGCGAGGCGGCCGCGGAGCTCGCCGCCCGCGTCGCCGAGGTCGCCGTGGCGGCCTTCCTCGCCCGTCCCCCGGCGCTGCGGCTGCTCGACCTGCGCCGGCTCGTCGAGCCCGACTGGTTCCAGTCCCCGCGGATGCTGGGCTACGCCTGCTACGCCGAGCGCTTCGGCGGCGACCTGCGCGGGGTCGCCGAGCGCGTCCCGTACCTCGCGGAGCTCGGGGTGACCTACCTGCACCTCATGCCCCTGCTGCAGCCAAGGCCGCGCCCGAACGACGGCGGCTACGCCGTCATGGACTACCGCGCCGTCCGCCCCGACCTCGGGACGATGGACGACCTGGCCGCGCTGGCGGCCGTGCTGCGGGACAACGGCATCTCCCTCACGCTCGACCTCGTCCTCAACCACGTCGCCGCAGAGCACGAGTGGGCCCGGCGGGCGCGCGCGGGAGAGGCGCGCTACCGGGCGTACTTCCACATCCACGCCGACCGCAGCGTCCCGGACGCGTACGAGCGGACCCTGCCCGAGGTGTTCCCCGACTTCGCCCCCGGCAGCTTCAGCTGGGACGACGCGCTGCAGGCCTGGGTGTGGACCACCTTCAACTCCTGGCAGTGGGACCTGGCGTGGGACAACCCCGACGTCTTCGCCGAGTTCGCGGAGATCATCTGCTTCCTGGCCAACCAGGGCGTCGAGTGCCTCCGCCTGGACGCCATCGCGTTCATCTGGAAGCGGATGGGCACCGACTGCCAGAACCAGCCGGAGGTGCACGCGGTGACGCGCGCGCTGAGGGCCGTCGCGCGCATCGCCGCGCCCGCGCTGGTCTTCAAGGCCGAGGCGATCGTCGGGCCGCCGCAGCTCGTCCCCTACCTCGGCGTCGGCCGGTACGTCGGCAAGGTCAGCGACCTCGCCTACCACAACAGCCTCATGGTGCAGGTGTGGTCGTCGCTGGCCGCGCGCGACGCACGGCTCGCCACGGCGGCCCTGCGCCGTTTCCCGGAGAAGCCCGCCACGACCGCGTGGGCGACGTACGTGCGGGGCCACGACGACATCGGCTGGGCGATCGACGACGCGGACGCCGCCGCCGTCGGCTGGGACGGCTGGTCGCACCGGGCCTTCCTGTCGGACTTCTACAGCGGCCGGTTCGACGGCAGCTTCGCGCGCGGCCTGGTCTTCCAGGAGAACGAGGCCACCGGTGACCGGCGCATCAGCGGCAGCGCCGCGTCACTGGCCGGGCTCGAGGCGGCCCGTACGCCCGACGAGCGGGCGGTGGCGGTGCGGCGGGTGCTGCTCGCCCACACGGTCGTCCTGGGCTTCGGCGGCATCCCGGTGCTCTGGTCCGGCGACGAGCTGGCGGCGCTGAACGACCCGTCCTGGGACGACGACCCGGCGCACGCCGACGACAACCGCTGGGTGCACCGACCGCGGATGGACTGGGCCGCCGCCGGGCGCCGGCACGTCGCCGGCACGGTCGAGCACGAGGTGTGGACCGGGCTGCAGGCGCGGGCGCGGGTGCGGGCGACGCTTCCGGCGCTGCACGCCGCCGTCGAGCCCGAGCTCCTGGACGCCCTCAACGGCGCCGTGCTGGCCTGGGTGCGGCGCGCGCCCGAGCAGACGCTGGTGGCCCTGCACAACATGAGCGACAGCTGGCAGATCTGGCCCCGCGCGGCTGTGCCGCTGCCCGACCCGCTGCGCGACGCCCTGTCGGGCGACGAGCTGGCGCCGGGCGACCTGGTGCTCGCGCCGTACGCGTGCCGGTGGCTGGTGCGGGACGCCCGGGAGGGCTGAGGTCCTGCGGGTGCGAACGCTCGAGCGCATCGCGGGCTTCCCGGCGCCGGCCGTCTCCAGCGTCACAGCTCCCGACCGGAACGCCGTCCGGCGGCAGGCGTTGCACCAGGAGCGGGCAGCTCGCCGGCCCGCGGACGACACGAGGAGTGCTTGCGATGACGACCACGACCCAGCCCGCCACCGACTCCACCACGACGACCTCCACTGCCGCGCCGCTCACCGCGGCCGACCGCTGTGACCGCTGCGGCGCACAGGCCTACGTCCGGGCGACCCTGCCCGGCGGCACCGACCTGCTGTTCTGCGGGCACCACGGCAACGCCCACCGCCCGTCGCTGCTCGTCGCCGGTGCCTCGATCTCCGACGAGACCGACAAGCTGCTCGTCGCCCGCGAGTCCGGCTTCGGCGGCTGACCGCCCCGCACGTCCGAGAGCCCGTCCTGCAGGTGCAGGGCGGGCTCTCGCCGTGTCTGCAGCCGTCCGCGGCTCAGCCGCAGCAGCCCCCTCCGCAGCAGCCGCCGCCGGCGGCGGCCGGAGCGGGCGCGGCAGCTCCGCCGCCCACGGCGACGGGCGTGAAGACCCGGGTCGTCTCGAGGTGCCCTGACGGGCAGGAGGTCGGCACGTCGGGGTACTCGTGCAGCCCCCGCCGTACCTCGAACAGGGCGTCGCAGGTGCGGCAGCGGTAGTCGTACGCAGGCATGACGCCAGGGTAGGCGGGCGCCACCGCCGTCACGGGCGGTGCGGCTCCGACATGACGCCCCGCGCGGTCAGCCGCGCCCGCACGCTCAGCGGACCGCCCGGCTCGGCGCCGGCGAGCGCCGCCACGGGGACGGCGACCTCCAGCGTCTCCCCGCGCCGGCGCGACAGCAGGTCGGCGCGCCCGTCGACCGGCTCGGTCTCCGCCACGTCGAGGACGACCAGCTCCCAGCCGGCCAGGCTCGGGTGGGGACGCCGCCCGACCAGGGTGCCGCTGAGCCGGGTCAGGTTGTCGACCGGCGCGACCACGTGCCCGCCTGCAGACCTGCGGCGCTGCTCAGGGTGCCGCCGGCGGACACGACCGCGCTGGACAGCGCGTCGACCCGGGCCTGCAGCTGCTCCACCGTGCGCCGCAGCTCGTCGAGCCCGCCGCCGTCACCTCCGCCCCCGTCGGGGACCGTCCCGGTCACCGACACGACCGCCGACATCGTCTCGCCCGGGTCGGAGATGCGCGCGACGACGACGCCGGTGTCCTGGCCGGCGTAGGACAGCGACGACGGCGTGGTGGTCCCCGTCAGCAGCGTGTTGCCGTTCCACCCGGGGTAGCAGTCGCCGCCGTCGCCCGAGTTGAGGTCCTGCTCGAGCTCGCGCAGGCCGTCGGCCTGCACCAGGCCGACGAGGTGGTGGCTCTCGTCGGAGTTGTCGGGCCGCGCGTCGTCGACGTGCCAGACGAGCAGCCCCTCACCGGGCAGCTCGCTGTCGTAGCCGGCGCGTCCGCGGTTCTCGAGCAGGAAGTACTCCGTCCCCGACTGCCCGCCGGTCCACAGCCGGTGCACGGTGCGGCTGGTCTTGACGTCCGGCAGCGTGACCGGCCCGTCGGCGGTGACGTTCTCGACCGTGACCCAGCCCTGCTGGGCCTTGCACCACGCGGACGGGTGGGCGGGGGTGTCTCCGCCGGCGTTCCAGGAACCGCCGGCCATGAGGCACCAGTTGCCGATCCCCGCGCTGGTGTAGTCGGTGTCGTACAGGTCGGGGAACCCGAACAGCAGGTGGCCCAGCTCGTGGGCGCTGACGCCGAGCTTGGCGTCCTCGGGGATCGTCAGGTAGGCGAAGACCTTCGTCCCGTCGGCGGCGTACTCCGCCGGCAGCACCCACTTGTGCGACCAGATGTCGCCGGAGTTCCCGGTCTGCTCGCCGCCGCGGCCGGCGTGCACGACCACGAAGGCGTCGACGTAGCCGTCGCCGTCGTTGTCGTACGGCGTGAGGTCGGTGACGCCGTCGGCCTCGCGGGCGGCGTTCTCGGCCAGGAAGTGGGCGCGCGGGTCGCCGCTCGGGTTGCCGATGCCGAAGTTGCCGTTGGCGTACCAGGACAGGGGCTGCGACATCCGCAGCGGTCCGACGACCTCGCCGACGATCTCCACCAGCCCGCCGGTGACGTCGGCGAAGTACTCCTTCACGCTGCCGGTCGGGACGACGCCGGTGGAGAAGAACAGGTCGGCGAAGCGGGAGGTGTCGACCTCGAAGGACTTGTCCTCGAAGTCGACGAGCACCACGAGCACGCGCACCCGGCCGCGCAGCGGCGCGCGTTCGGCGGAGGCCCGGACCCGCAGCCGGTCGGTGCCGGGGGGGAAGGTCGACGGTGGGCGCAGCAGGGCGTCGTTGAAGCCGATGCGGCGGGGCTCGCGCAGCAGCGACCCGGGCCCCTCCTCGGGCAGGCCGGTCGCTGCCCGGGCCTCCCGCACGGCCCTGCGCAGGCGCTCCCGGAGCTCCGGACTCGGTGCCACAGCGCACATCTGGTCGAAACGGGCATCACTCATGAGGGCCTCCCGCGGCGGTGATCACGCGTTGCAGCCGGACACTCTCGCGCTGCACCGACGGGCGGGTCAAGGCCCTTTCGTCACCGTCCGGGCAGCGGGGGTCAGAGCCGGCTCACAGCCGTCCCCGGCCAGGGCTCACAGCTTCGGGAAGACCCGACCGCCCTGCTCGCCGTGCTCGAACAGCTCCACGCCGCGGCCGATGATGCGCCGGTCCGGGGTGCCCACCACCTCGACGTCCTTGCCGTCGTAGTCGAAGGCGTGCAGGACGTAGCGCATCGCCTCCAGGCGGGCCCGCTTCTTGTCGTTGCTCTTGACGACGGTCCACGGGGCGTCGGCGGTGTCGGTGTAGAAGAACATCGCCTCCTTGGCCTCGGTGTAGGCGTCCCACTTGTCCAGGGAGGCGAGGTCCATCGGGGACAGCTTCCACTGGCGGACCGGGTCGATCTGCCGGACGGCGAAGCGGGTGCGCTGCTCGGACCGCGACACCGAGAACCAGAACTTCACCAGCGAGATCTGAGAGCGCACCAGCATCCGCTCGAAGTCCGGCGCCTGGCGCATGAACTCCAGGTACTCCCGCGGGCTGCAGAACCCCATCACCCGCTCGACGCCGGCGCGGTTGTACCAGGAGCGGTCGAACAGCACGATCTCCCCGGCCGCGGGCAGGTGCTCGATGTAGCGCTGGAAGTACCACTGCGTGCGCTCGCGCTCGCTGGGCTTCTCCAGCGCGACGACCTGCGCGCCACGCGGGTTGAGGTGCTCGGTGAAGCGCTTGATGGTGCCGCCCTTGCCCGCCGCGTCACGGCCCTCGAACAGCAGGACGACCTTCTCGCCGCGTTCCTTGACCCAGTTCTGCAGCTTGATCAGCTCGATCTGCAGGAGCCGCTTGCTGCGGTCGTACTCCTCGCGCGACATCCGCTCGTCGTAGGGGTAGTCCTCGCGCCAGGTGTCGACGACCGTCCCGTCGGGCCGCAGCAGGACCGGGTCGTCCTCGTCGTCGGAGTCCACCCGCAGCCCGGCGAGGTCCTCGGCCAGCGGGCTGGCGCGGACGGCGTCCTGCATGCCCGGGGGGAGCACGTCGACGGCCCGGGGGAGCGCGTCGGCGCCGGACTGCTCGAGCGCGCTGACCTGCGCCGCGGCGGCCTGCGCCGCTGCCAGGTCCGCAGCGAGGTCAGCCGTGCTCAGCTCGGGCGCGGTGCCGGTGTCCTGCATGGCAGAGCCTGTGCCCGCCGGCCCGGGGATGATGCCCCCCCGGTCAGATCTGCGCGGGCCGCCGGGCCACCAGCAGCAGCTCCACCACGGTCCCGCCCTCGTCGGGGCGCAGGACCTCCTCGAGCCGCTCGACGACCAGGCCCTGCGCCCCGGCCCGCAGCAGCTCCTCGGTCTGCAGGTGGGCCGGGTCGCGCGGGCCGTGCACGCCGTCGGTGAGGTTGCGCAGGGCGTGACCGACCACGACGAGCCGGCCCCCCTCCGTCAGCCACCCGGCCGCGCGCCGCAGGCCGTCGACCCCGAGCTGCACGTACGCGGCCAGCACGAGGTCGACCGGCCCGGGCGGCGCCCACGCGGAGACGTCGCTGACCACCCACTCGACCTCTCCGGTGGCGTCGGCCGCCCGCCCCAGCCCGATGCCGACGGCGGAGAAGTCGACGGCGGTGACCTCCCAGCCGCGTGCGGCCAGCGCCCGCGCGTGCCGGCCGGTGCCCGCCGCCAGGTCGACCGCCCGACCCGGCGGGAGGGCCTGCACCGCGCCGAGGACCGTCGAGCTCGGCTCGGTCAGCCAGCCGCGGGCGTACCGCTCGTCCCAGTGGGCGGCGTCGTGCACGTCAGCCGACCACGAGCTCGCCGGTGAGCACGAGCCGGCCGTCCGGGGACGTCACGGTCGCGCTCGCCACCCCGGTGGTGCGGCCCTGCCGGACGACCTCGGCGGCGACGGCCACGCTGCCGTCGCGGGGCGTCGGGCGCAGGTAGCTGAAGCGGGAGGTGAGCGGGCGCAGCCGGCCCGACAGCGCCGCCTCGCCGGCGAGCTGCGCGGCCAGCGCGCCCACCCCGCCGTGCAGCGTGCCGAGCGCGTTGCTGAGCGCGTCCCGGGCGTGCAGCGCGAAGCGGGGGCCGGGCGGGACGCCCAGGAGCGCGCGCAGGTCCGCCGCGGGCGGCTCCTCGACCCGGCCGACCCGCTCGACCTCGACGGCGTCCGCCGCGGCGGGCACGAACCACCCGGTGACCGCCGCGACCGGCCGCCCCGACGCGTCGCTCACCGTGCCAGCCGCGTGCTGCGGGCCGCCGCCGACGTAGGGGGAGGCCGTGCAGCGCGCGACGAGGGCGCCGGTGGCGGGCGGGGCGGCGAGGTGGTCGACGGTCAGGGCCAGCGTGGCGACGCCCCGCAGGTCGGGCAGTGACGCGATGACCGACGTCGTGAGGCCGAAGTCGGCCACCAGGCAGACCAGCGCTCCGCTCGGCCCGTCGCCGGCGGAGCGCAGCTCGGCCGACAGCGGCACCCGCACGACGGTGCGGCACGGCCCCACCTCGTCCAGGGCGGCCGAGAGCCGGCCGAACGCCGGCGGCACGCCGCGGTCCTGCTCGCGCCAGCGGCGCAGCCGCTCCAGGCCGTCGGCGTCGCTCACGCCTCCCACCCGAAGTGGTCGAGCGGCCCGTGACCGGCCCCCAGCCGCCAGCCGGCGCCTCCGGCCAGCGCCCGCAGGACGTACGCCTTGGCCGCCTCGACCGCCGCGACGAGGTCCTCCCCGCGGGCGAGCCCGGCGGCCAGCGCCGACGCCAGCGTGCAGCCGGTGCCGTGGTCGTTGGTGCCCGCGACCCTCCCGGCGCGCAGCTCGCGCAGCTGCGCGCCGTCCCAGAGCACGTCGACGGCCTCGTCCTGCGTCCCGGCGACCGCGTGCCCGCCCTTGACGAGCACGGCCCGCGGGCCGAGCGCCCCCAGCGCCCGCGCGGCCTCCCGCTGCTCTGCGAGGGTCGTGATCGACCGGCCGAGCAGCACCTGCGCCTCGGACAGGTTGGGCGTGAGGACCTCGGCGTGCGGCAGCAGCGCCTCGAGGTAGGCCCGCTCGGCGTCCGGCTCGAGCAGGCGGGCCCCGCTGGAGGCCACCATGACCGGGTCGACGACGAGCCGGGGCAGCCGGCCGGCCGCAGCGAGTCCGGCGACGGCGTGCACGACCTCCGCCGTCGCCAGCATGCCGGTCTTGACGGCCGCCACGTCGAGGTCGTCGAGCACCGCCTCGACCTGCGCGACGACGAACGCCGCCGGGACCGCGTGCACCCCCCGCACACCGGTGGTGTTCTGCGCGGTCAGCGCGGTGATCGCGCTCGCGCCGAAGACGCCGCAGGCGGCGAACGCCTTGAGGTCGGCCTGCACGCCCGCCCCACCGCTGGAGTCGGACCCGGCGATGGTGAGCGCGACGCGGGGGGTCACGGCGCGGTCCCCGCGGACAGCCGCGACAGCAGCGCGGCCACCACCTCGTCGGGCCGGGAGGCCCGCATGACGGCGCCCATCACCGCGACCCCCGCGGCGCCGGCCCGCAGGCACGGCTCGGCGTCGTCCGCCGACAGACCGCCGAGCGCGTACGCCGGCGGCCCGCCGACCAGCGCTGCGAGCCCGGCGGTCCCGAGAGCCGGGCCGTGACCGGGCTTGGAAGCGGTCAGGCGCACGGGGGAGACGGTCACCCAGTCGCACCCCTCGTCGGTGGCGCGGGCGACCTCGCCGGCGTCGTGGCAGGACCGGCCGAGCAGCGCCGGCCGCGGCCGGGGCACCGCGTCGCGCTGCGCGAGGTGCACCGCCTCGCCGGGCAGATCGGCGCCGGCCACGACCAGCACCCCGCCGACCGGCGCGAGCAGGGCCCGCAGCTGCTCGGCGAGCGCCGCGCGCCCGGCCGCCGGCAGGTCCCTCTCGCGCAGCACGACCGCACGGGCGCCGCCGTCCACGGCCGCGCCGACGACCTCCGGGAGCGGGTGGGGGCACTGCCGGCGGTCGGTCAGGACCAGCAGCGGCCCGAGGGGCGCGGCCGTCACAGCGACGGCAGGCCCTGCCCGGGGGTGGACGCCTGGGCGTGCCACCGGCGGGGGATCCGGCCCGCCTGCAGCGCCAGCCGGCCGCCCTCCACGGCGTGGCGCATGGCCAGCGCCATCCGCTCGGGGTCGCGGGCGCGGGTGACGGCCGAGGCCAGCAGCACCGCGTCGCAGCCCAGCTCCATGGCCAGTGCCGCGTCCGACGCGGTGCCGATCCCGGCGTCGAGGACGACCGGCACCGAGACCTGCTCCCGGATCAGCAGGATGTTGTGGGGGTTGCGGATGCCCAGGCCGCTGCCGATCGGCGAGCCGAGCGGCATGACGGCGGCGCACCCGGCGTCGGCGAGCCGTCGGGCGACGATCGGGTCGTCGCTGGTGTAGGCCAGCACCGAGAAGCCGTCCACCACGAGCTGCTCGGCGGCGTCGAGCAGCTCGAACGGGTCGGGCAGCAGCGTGTCGTCGTCGCCGATCACCTCGAGCTTGACCCAGTCGGTGCCGAACGCCTCCCGGGCCAGCCGGGCGGTGGTCACCGCCTCCCGGGCGGTGCGGCACCCGGCGGTGTTGGGCAGCAGGCGCACCCCCGCCCGCTCCACGACGTCGAGCAGGGAGCCGCTGGAGGTCGGGTCGACGCGGCGCAGGGCCACCGTGACGATCTGCGTCCCGGAGGCCTCGATCGCCCGCTGCAGGACGTCCAGGCTCGGCACGCCACCGGTGCCGAGCAGCAGGCGGCTGGTGAAGTCCGTTCCGGCCAGCCGGAACGGGTCGGCGGCCTCCTCGACCTCCAGCGCCCGCTCGACGATCGGCGGGACGGCGGGCTCGGCGCTCACCTCAGCCCCCCGCCACGGCGACGAGCACCTCGACCGCGTCGCCGTCGCGCAGGACCGTGGAGGACCAGGCGCCCCGCGGCACGACGTCGGCGTTGACCGCGACCGCCACCCGACGGTGCTCCTCGGCCCGGCGCTCGACCAGGGCGGCGACCGTCAGGCCGTCCTCCAGCTCGGCCGGGTCGCCGTTGACGACGAGCCTCATGCGTGCACCTCCCGTGCGGTCGAGGTCGAGAACCGGTCGCCGGCGAAGGCGCTCGCCGGGCCGCTGACCGGCTCGCCGGCCAGCACCTGCGCCACCACCTGCCCGGTCAGCGGCGCCAGCAGCACGCCGTTGCGGTAGTGCCCGGTCGCGAGCACCAGCCCGGGCAGCGACGACGGGCCGAGCAGGGGGCCGTTGTCGGGGGTGCCCGGCCGCCAGCGGGCGAGGGTCTCCACGAGCTCCAGCTCGCTGACGCCGGGCACCACCTCGGTGGCGTCGCGCAGCAGGTCGAGCACCGCACCGGCGGTGACCCGGCCGTCGAAGCCGAGCTCCTCGACGGTCGCGCCGACCACGAGGCGGTCCTGGTCGTAGGGCACGAGGTAGACCGAGCGCCCCCGGACCAGCGCCCGGACCGTGCCCGCGAGCAGCGCCTCCCCGCGCAGGCGCAGGATCTGCCCCTTGACCGGCCGCACGGGCACGGCGCCGGCGGGGACGCCGGGCAGCCGGCCGCTCCAGGCCCCGAGCGCGAGGACGGTCTGCTCCGCGCGCAGCTCGCGCCCGTCGGTCAGCCGCAGCCCGCAGGCCCGGCCCCCCTCGACGACCAGCCCGCCGATGCGGCCCCGCACCAGGTCGACGCCGGCCGCGGCGGCGGCGGCGAGCAGGGCGGCGTGCAGCGCCCGCGGCTCGACGGAGTGGTCACCGCTGATGCGCACGCCGGCGCGCAGACGAGGGGTGAGGGAGGGCTCCTGCGCCCGGCAGGCGCGGGGGGTCAGGCGGGCGGCGTCCAGGCCGAGCTCGAGGTGGAACGCGGAGGTGCGCTCCAGCGCCCGCGCGTCGTCCTCGTCGAACCCGACGAGCAGCGTGCCGGCCGTGCGCAGGCCCAGGTGCTCGCCCGACAGCTGCTCGAGCTCGGCGACGAACGCGGGGTAGAGCGCGAGCGAGGCCCGGCTGAGGGCGACCAGCGGCTCCTCGCCGTACGCCGCCTCGGCGACGGGGGCGAGCATGCCGGCGGCGGCGTACGACGCACCGGTGCCGGGCGCGTCGTCGACCACGGTGACGGCGATGCCCCGCTGCGCCGCCCGCCAGGCGACCGACAGCCCGGCGACGCCGCCGCCGGCGACCAGGACGTCGCTCATCGCGCGTCCAGCGCGGCGAGCAGGACGCGGGTGGCCTCGGCCGGGTCTGCCGCGGCCGACACGGCGGTGACGACGGCGACGCCGTGCACGCCGGCCGCCAGCAGGGCGGGGACGTGCTCGACCGTGACCCCGCCGATGGCGATCACCGGCACGTCGACGGCCGCGGCCACGGCGCCGACCGCCTCGATGCCCAGGGGCGCGGGCAGTCCCGCCTTGGTCGAGGTGGAGGCGGCCGGTCCGACCCCCAGGTAGTCGGCGCCGGCGGCGACCAGCTCGCGGGCGAGCCGCGGGTCACGGGCGGTGCCGCCCAGGACGTGGCGCGGGCCGGCGAGGCGCCGCGCCGCGGCCAGCGGCAGGTCGTGCGCCCCGAGGTGGGTGCCGCCGGCACCGACCGCCAGGGCGATGTCGACGCGGTCGTCGACCAGGCACAGCGCCCCGGCCGCGTCGCACAGCCGCGCGACGCGCTCGGCCAGGTCGTGCAGCTCGCGGTCGGTGCCGCCCTTGGCGCGCACCTGCACCACCGGCGCGCCGGCCGACAGGGCGGCCGAGACGACCGGGACGGCGTCGCGTCCGTCGCGGGTGTCGGTGAGCACGTGCAGCCGGCCGAGCGCCGGGGGAGCGGTCACCGGGTGCTCCGGTGCGCGCGCAGGGCGCCGGGCAGGGCCACCGCGACCGTCAGCAGCGACGCGACGGTCAGGCTCACCAGCGAGGCCGACAGCCCGGACGTCGCCGAGATGCCGAGGTCGGCCTGGCGCGCTCCCCACCAGGCGGTCCAGCCCGCGGCGCCGCCGGTGAAGAACGTGGGGACGGTCAGCTGGTAGGCCACGAAGCCGACCGCCCACGGCACGAGCAGCGCCGGCCGGGCCGGCGCGTCGTCCGACACGTCCCACGCGCCGCGCGGCAGCAGGTAGTAGGCGACCAGCAGCACCCCGGCCAGCGGCACGAACACCGCGCCGAGCAGGAACAGGAACGGCTCGTAGGCCACGACGTCGAGGGTCAGCGCGAGCCCGGTGGCGACCGCCCCGACGGCCACCGCGAGCACGCGCCGGTCCAGCCGGGAGGCGACGTTCTGGGCCGACACGGCGGTGGAGTAGATGTTGGCGAACGCCTCGTCGACCTCGACGGCGACCAGGACGAGCACGGCGACCAGGCCGAGCGGGACCGCCAGCAGGGCGTCGACGACGTCGAGCCCGGCGGTGCCGTACGCCGACAGGGCCAGCACGCCGAGGGTGAACATCGCGAAGGTCGCCAGGCCGTAGCCCGCGGCGGTCCCGACGAAGGCCGTGCGCGGGTCGCGCACGTGCCGCGTGTAGTCGGCGGCCAGCGGGAACCACGAGACCGGCAGGGCGATGACGATGTCGACGGCCGACCAGAACGAGCCGGCGCCGCCCTCCTCGACGGGCGGCAGCGGCTCGGACAGCACCCGCACGTAGAGGTAGCCGACGGCCGCCACCGCCGCCCAGACGGCGAAGCGGGCGAGCAGGCGGACGACCCCGAGCGGCCGCAGCGCCATCGCGGTGGCCAGCACGCCGGCCGCCACCACGAACGGCTCCCGCGGCAGGTCCAGCGCCCGCGACGCGGCCTCGGCGATGATCACGATCTCGAAGGTCGCCCAGCCCAGGCACTGCAGGACGTTCAGCCCGGTCGGCAGCCAGCTGGCCCGCCGGCCCAGCAGCCCCCGCAGCAGCACCATGGCCGGGACCCGCTCCCGGGCGGCCGGTGCGGCGGTCAGGCCGAGCAGGACCGCGCCGATCACCGCGCCCACCGCGACGGCGAGCACCGTCACGCCGAGCGGGCGGCCGGCCAGCACGACGAACGCGGCGGCCACCGGCAGGAGCAGGCTGATGCCGAGGTTCGCCCACAGGCCCACGGTGTCGCGCAGGCCGAGCGAGGTCGGTGCCGGCTCGGCCAGGGTCCGCGGCGCCTCGTCGACGACGGCGGTGGCCGAGGAGGTCGTGCTCACGTGCTCGCGCTCATCGAGTGTCTCCCTACGCCGGCATGACCCGGACAGGTTCGAGCGGTCGACGGCGGTCCAGCCGTCCTCTCAGCCCGGTCCCCGGGCTCCCGCACACAGCGGACAGACCCTACGCCAGCGCGGCCTAGGGTGGCCCGCCATGACCGACCCCCGTGCGCACCCGCGGGTGCGCGAGCTGCCCGAGCGCCACCCCGAGCAGTGGGCGGCGGCGACCCGGCACCCGTTCCTCGACGGCGTGCGCGACGGCACGCTGCCGGCAGCGGTCCTCGACACCTGGCTGGTGCAGGACGCGGCGTTCGTGGCCGACCTGCTGCGCTTCCAGTCGCGCCTGCTGGCCCGGGCCCCGCGACCGGCGCAGCGGGTGCTGGCCGAGGGAGCCCTGGCGCTGGTCGACGAGCTGGACTGGTTCGAGCAGCTCGCCGCCGGGCGCGGGCTGGACCTGTCGGCGCCGCCCCTGCCCGCCACCACCGCCTACGCCGCGCTGCTCGACGACCTGGACGCGGCGCCGTACGCCGACGCGGTCGGCTGCCTGTGGGTCGTGGAGCGCGTCTACCTCGACGCGTGGAGCGCGGCCGCGCCCGGGGCCGGCGACTGCGCCGCGCTGGTCGAGCACTGGACCGCACCCGGCTTCACGGCGTACGTCGAGGGCCTGGAGGCCGCCGCCGACGCCGCGGGCGGGCCGGACGACCGTCGGGTGGCGGAGGTGCTGGACCGCGAGGCGGCCTTCTGGGACGTCGCGGCGGCCCGGCCGTGAGCCTGGCCGCGCGGCTGTGGGCCGCCAGCGCCGACGCGGCCGACGCCGCGCTCGCCCACCCGTTCGTGCGCGGGCTCGCCGACGGCTCCCTGCCGCTGCCGGCGTTCCAGGTCTACGTCGCGCAGGACGCGGTGTTCCTGGAGGGCTTCGCCCGCGCGTACGCGCTCGCCCTGGCGCGCAGCGACGACCGGGCGACGCTGGACGCCTTCGCCGGCCTGATCGCCGGCGTGGTCGACGAGCTGCGGCTGCACGCGGCCTACGCCGAGCGGTGGGGCGTGGACACGACGCCCGTGCGCCCGCTGCCGGCCACGACGGCCTACACCGACTTCGTCCTGGCGACGGCCGCCCTGCGCGGCGTCGGCGTCACCTGCGCGGCTCTGGCGCCGTGCATGCGGCTGTACGCCCACCTGGGCACCTCGCTGGACCCGGAGGCCGCCGGGCCGTACGCGGAGTGGGTGCGCACGTACGCCGACCCGGCCTTCGAGGCCCTGGCCCGCACGCTCGAGGACCTGCTGGACCGGCACGCCGACGACGTCCCGGAGGTGGCGGCGGCCTACCGCCGCGCGATGGAGCTCGAGCTCGCCTTCTTCTCCGCGGCGCTGGAGCGCTCGCCGGGCTGACCGGTGCTGGGCCAGACTGCCCGCATGAGCGGACCGGTCGCACGCGAGGACGCGGGGCTCGTCCCGCAGGGGGCGCGGCCGCAGCCGCCGACGGCCGAGGTGGTCGACGCCCGGGAGTCGCTCGTCGGCGGGCTGACCGTGCGGCGCGCGCTGCCCCGGGCCCGGCGGCGCACCGTCGGGGCATGGTGCTTCGTCGACCACGTCGGGCCGCTGGCCGTGGAGCCCGACGGCGGCCTCGACATCGGACCGCACCCGCACACCGGGCTGGCGACCGTGACCTACCTGCTCGAGGGCCAGGTGCTGCACCGCGACAGCCTCGGCAGCGAGCAGGTGGTCCGCCCCGGGCAGCTCAACCTGATGACCGCCGGGCGCGGCGTCGCGCACGCCGAGGAGCCGACCGGGGCCTACCGCGGCACCCTGCACGGCGTGCAGCTGTGGGTGGCGCAGCCGTCGGCGACCCGCACCGGCGAGCCGGCCTTCGAGCACCACGCCGAGCTGCCCGAGCTGGCCCTGGACGGCGCCGACGTGCGGGTGCTGGTGGGCGAGCTCGGCGCAGCGGCGTCACCGGCCCGGCGCGACAGCGACCTGCTCGGGGCCGGCGTGACGCTCGCTCCGGGCGCAGCGGTGCTGCCGCTGGCACCGGCGTACGAGCACCTCGTCGTCGTGCTCGACGGCGTCCTGCTGCTCGACGACGGCCGGCCGGTGCGGCCCGGCCAGAGCGCCTACCTCGGGACCGGCCGCGACGAGCTGGTGCTGGCTGCGCCGGAGGGCGCCCGCGTGCTGCTGCTCGGCGGCGTGCCGTTCGGGGAGCAGATCGTCATGTGGTGGAACTTCGTGGGCCGCAGCCGGGAGGAGGTCGCCGACGCCGCGCGGGCCTGGGAGGCGGGCGACGACCGGTTCGGCGCCGTGGCGACCGGTCTCGACCGGATCCCGGCGCCCCAGCTCTAGGCCGGGCCGGCGGCGTCAGCCGGCGACGGGTGCGCCGGCGCGCAGGGGCAGCTCGGCCAGGCCCGCGAACGAGCGCAGCCGGTCGGCCGGGTCGGGGACCATCGTGGTGACCATCAGCTCGTCGGCACCGGTGTCGTCGAGCAGCCGCTCCAGCGAGGCGCGCACCGTGGCGGGCCCCCCGATGCTCTGCTGCGCCAGCCGCTGCTCGACGAAGGCCCGCTCGTGCGGTGCGTAGGGGTAGGACAGCGCCTCGGGCACGGACGGCAGGCGCCCGGGCCGTCCGCTGCGCAGCCGCAGGAACGCCAGCGCGCCCGGCATCGCCAGCTCGCGGGCCCGGTCGTCGGTGTCGGCCAGCACCACCGACGCGCAGACCATCGCGTACGGCGCCGCCAGCACCTCGGACGGCCGGAAGTGAGCGCGGTAGAGCTCGAGCGCCTGCAGCGTCCCGTGCGGCGCGAAGTGGTGGGCGAACGAGAACGGCAGCCCGAGCAGCCCGGCGAGCCGGGCGCTGTAGCCGCTGCTGCCCAGCAGCCAGATCGCCGGGCCGTTGCCCAGCGCCGGCACCGCCTGCAGCGACGCCCAGGGGTGGCCCGGCGACCACTGACCGTCGAAGAACGAGCGCAGCGCGAGCAGCTCTGCGGCGAAGTCGTCGGCGGAGGCACCGCGCCGCAGCGCGGACGCGGTGGCGGGGTCGGTGCCCGGCGCCCGGCCGAGCCCCAGGTCGATGCGACCGGCGTGCAGCGCCTCCAGGGTGCCGAACTGCTCGGCCACGACGAGCGGCGCGTGGTTGGGCAGCATCACCCCGCCCGACCCGACGCGGATCGCGGACGTCGCCGCAGCGATCGCGCCGATGAGCACGGCCGGGGCGCTGCTGGCGACGCCTGGCATGCCGTGGTGCTCGGCCACCCAGAAGCGGCCGTACCCGAGGTGCTCGACCTCCTGCGCGAGGGCGACGGTGTCGAGCAGTGCCTGCCGGCTGCTGCCGCCGGCCGGGACGGGGGCGAGGTCGAGCACGGACAGCGGCACCGGCGTCATGACCGGTGCAACGCCCCTGACCGCCGCGCCTTCCCGGTCACCAGGACGCTGGTCGGCCGGACCCGAGGGTCACCACAGCTCGATGGACCGGGCGAAGATCCCGGCCAGGTCGTCCTCGGTGACGTCGCGGGGGCAGGTCGCGAGCAGGCGCTGCTGCTTCATCGTCCCGTCGACCAGCGCGCCGATGTCGCCCTCGTCGAAGCCGACCGCGCCGATCCCGTTGGGGATCTCGATGTCGCGCATCAGCTCGGCGAGCACCGTGGGCAGGAACTGCGACAGGTCCGAGGGCCGGTCCGCGCCCGGTGCGAGCAGCTCCGCGGCCCGCACGTGCCGCTCGGGGGAGGCCTCGAAGGTGAAGCGGAACGCCTCCGGAGCGGTCAGCGACACCGACATGCCGTGCGGCACCATCGGCTCGTCGGCCGGGTAGTCCCGAGGGTGGAAGTCCTTGACCTGCCCGGCGATCGGGTAGGCGTTCGCGTGCGGGATGTGGACGCCGGCGTTGCCGAAGCCCATGCCGGCGAAGGTCGCGGCGATCGCCATGTCGGCGCGGGCCTGGTCGTCGTCGCCGTGCCGGACGGCTGTGCGGAACGAGCCGGCCAGCAGCGACAGCGCCTTCTCCGACCACATGTCGGAGATCGGGTTCGACCCGCAGTAGGGCACCCGGGCCTGCGGCGCCTTGCGCTCGTTGGTGGTGTACCAGCGTGCGGTGTAGCTCTCGAGCGCGTGGCAGAGGATGTCCATGCCGGACGCGGCCGTCACGCCGGCCGGCTGCGTGCGGGTGAGGTCGGGATCGATCACGGCGAGCGTCGGGCGCAGCCGCGCGTGGCTGATGCCGGTCTTGACCTTGAGGTGGAGCACGTCCATCACGCAGATCGTCGTGCTCTCCGAGCCCGTGCCGGTCGTCGTCGGGACGGCCACGAGGGGCTTGAGCGGCTGCGTCGGGGCCTGGCCGCCCCCGACGGGCAGGTTGATGTAGTCCATCAGCTCGCCGGGGTTGGTGGTCATCAGGTTGATCGCCTTGGCCGTGTCGATCGCCGAGCCGCCGCCGACGGCGACGTAGGCGTCCCACGGACCGGAGGCGCGGGCCGCGTCGACGGCGGCGTTCAGCGAGACGTCCGTCGGCTCGACGTGGGCGCCGTCGTAGACCTGCGCCTCGATGCCGAACTGGGCCATCTGGTCGGCCACGCGCTGCGGGTGGCCGGTGGCGGCCACGCCCGGGTCGGTGACGACCAGGACCCGGCGGACGCCGTACGTGCTGAGGTCGAAGCCGATCTCGTCCGAGGAACCGCTGCCGAACTTGAGCATCGGCGCGCCGTAGGTGAAGACCGACTCGGGATGGGCGGGGGCGGTGCGGCTCATGAGGCGGCCTCTCGACGTCCGGCGGGGGAAACGCGGACGGAACGTACTGCGCCGGGGCTCAGGACTTGGCGTCGCGGCGCACCGATGCCTTGCGGCCCTTGATCAGGGTGCCCCGCAGGGCGTCGATGACCTCCTGCGCCGCCGGTTCGGGCACCTCGACGAGCGAGAAGCGCTCGGTGATCTCGATGCCTCCGATCTGCCGGCCCGACAGGCTCGACTCACCGGTGATCGCCCCGACGAGGTCCTGCGGACGCACGCCCGCCGCACGGCCCAGGCCGACGTAGAGCCGGGTGGTCGGGCCGTCGAGGACGCGCCCCTTGCGGCCGGGTCCGCCGTCGGACCGGGACGGCGGCCCGGTGCGCGCGCGGTCGTGCCCCGGACGCTCGTGCGCCGCGCGGTCGGCGCCCGGGCGGTCGGGACGTTCGGGGCGCGCCGCCACCTCGGGGATGTCGCTGTCGTCGTCCGGGCCCGCGCCGCTGCTCGCCTCGTGGGCGAGCTTGACGCCGGCGGCCGCCACGTCCATCACGTCGAACTCGTCGGTGAGCGCCTCGACCACGGCCCGGAAGCCGTCGAGCGAGTCCTCCAGCAGGCTCTCGCGCAGGGCCGCCCGGGTCAGCTCCAGCCGGCGCGCGCGCAGGTCCGCGACCGTCGGCACCTTCTCCATCGTGATCCTCGAGCCGGTGACCCGCTCGATCGTCTTGAGCATCCGGTGCTCGCGCGGCTCGGCCAGCGTGATCGCGACGCCCTCGCGCCCGGCCCGGCCGACGCGGCCGATCCGGTGGACGTAGGCCTCCGGCGCCGACGGCACGTTGTAGTTGACGACGTGGGTGAGGTGCTCGACGTCGAGCCCGCGGGCGGCGACGTCGGTCGCGACGAGCAGGTCGGCGGTCTGGTTGCGCAGCCGGCCCATGACCTTGTCGCGCTGCTCCTGGCTCATCCCGCCGTGCAGCGCCTCCGCGCGGTAGCCCCGGCCGTTGAGCGTCTCGGTGAGCTGGTCGACCTCCTCCCGCGTGCGGCAGAAGACCAGCGCCGCCTCCGGCGCCTCGACGTCGAGCACGCGGCCGAGGGCGGTGGGCTTGTGCGGGCGCGCGACGACGTACGCGCTCTGGCGCACCTTGGGCGCCTGGCCCGCGGCGGGCTGCTCGCGGCGGATCTCGATGCGCACCGGGTCGCGCAGGTGGCGCCGGGCCACCCGCTCCACGCGCGAGGGCATGGTGGCCGAGAACAGCACCGTCTGCCGGTCGGCGGGGGCGGCGTCCAGGATGGCGTCGATGTCCTCGGCGAAGCCCATGTCGAGCATCTCGTCGGCCTCGTCGAGCACCACCGTCCGCAGCGCGTCCAGGCGCAGGGTGCCGCGGTTGATGTGGTCGACGACGCGGCCGGGAGTGCCGACCACGACGTCGACGCCGCGCTCGAGCTCGCGCAGCTGGCGGCCGATCGGCTGGCCGCCGTAGACCGGCAGCACCCGGGCGCCGTCGCCGGCGCCGAACAGGTCCTTGCCGTAGCGGTGCGTGGCCTCGCTCACCTGCATGGCGAGCTCACGGGTGGGGGCGAGCACGAGGCTGACCGGAGCGCTGCCCCGCCCGCGCCGCTGCAGGCCCTGCAGCAGCGGCAGCGCGAAGGCTGCGGTCTTGCCGGTTCCGGTCGCCGCCTGCCCGAGCAGGTCGCGGCCCTCGAGCAGCGGCGGGACGGCCTCCCGCTGGATCGGCGTCGGCTCCTCGTAGCCGAGCGCCGTGAGCGCCGACAGCAGCTCCGGGCGCAGCTCGAGGTCGGCGAAGGTGCCGGCGGCCTCGGCCGTGGTCATGGGAGCGCTCCTCGAGGGGTGGTGCGGCGGGGCTCCCAGTGTGCGGGGTGCGCGTCGGGGCCAGGCAGGCAGGGCACAGCGGGCCCGATCGGTGCGGTCCGCGACGCCACCCTCCTGCGGGTGGTCAGCGCGGGCCGGGCCCGCGCTCGATCCACGTGCACCCGCTGCCGAGCGCGCTACTCCCGGGTGTCGGGCTCCCGGCCCGTCGGCTGAGGGGGCTGGGCGAGCAGCGGCGCCCGCCGTCGCCACGGGCGGACGACCGGCTCCTCGGCGCTCAGCTGCACCCGCTCGCCCGCGATCAGCAGGTCGACGACGGCGTCGGCGCCGTCGCGCAGCTCCACCCGCACCTGCGAGCCGGTCACCTCGACGAGCACCCGCATGCCGTGCCAGTGCAGGCGGAACGCCAGCCGGGTCATCCCGTCCGGCAGCTGCGGGTCGATGCTCAGCGTCGACTCCTCGATCGCCATGCCGCCGAAGCCGTCGACGAGGGCGCTCCAGGCGCCGGCCATCGACGCCATGTGCAGGCCGTCCCGGGCGTTGCCGTGCAGGTCGCGCAGGTCGACCAGCGCAGCCTCGTGCAGGTAGTCGTGCGCGAGCTCGAGGTGACCGGTGCGCGCGCACATCACCGACTGGGTGCAGGCCGACAGCGACGAGTCGCGGACGGTCCGGCGCTCGTAGTAGTCGACGTTGCGCGCCTTCTGCCCCTCGTCGAAGGCCTCCGGGCACCAGTGCATGGCCAGCACGAGGTCGGCCTGCTTGACGACCTGCGTGCGGTAGAGCTGGAAGTACGGCACGTGGAGCAGCAGGGGGTAGTCGTCCTTGGAGGCCTCGAAGTCCCACTCCGCGTAGCGCGTGAACGACTCCGACTGCGGGTGCACGCCCAGGTCGGCGTCGTAGGGGATGTGCACCGCCTTGGCGGCGTCGCGCCAGGAGGCCGTCTCCTCGGTGCTGGCGCCGAGAGTGCGGGCGCGGCCGGGGTTGCGGGCGCAGGCGTCGGCTGCCGCGCGCAGGTTGCGCGCTGCCATGAGGTTGGTGAACACGTTGTCGTCCACCACCGCCGTGTACTCGTCGGGGCCGGTGACACCGTCGATGTGCCACGCGCCGCGGGCGTCGTGGTGACCGAGGCTCATCCAGAGCCGCGCCGTCTCGACGAGCAGCTCGAGACCGCCGTCGTCCTCGAAGGACGTGTCGCCGGTCATGAGGCGGTAGCGCTCAGCGGCGAACGCGATGACCGCGTTGACGTGGAAGGCGGCGGTGCCGGCCGGCCAGTAGGCCGAGCACTCCTGGCCGCGGATGGTCCGCCACGGGAAGGCCGCGCCGCGCAGGCCGAGCAGCTCGGCCCGCTCCTTGGCCAGGTCGAGCGTCGAGTGGCGCCAGCGCAGGACGTCGGCGGCGGCGTCCGGAGCCGTGGCGGTGAGCGTGGCGAGCACGAAGCCCTCGGTGTCCCAGAACGCGTGGCCGTCGTAGCCCGGGCCGGTGAGCCCCTTGGCGGGGACGGCCCGGCGCTCGGCCCGCGCTCCCGCCTGCAGGATGTGGAACAGCCCGAAGCGCACCGCCTGCTGCACGACCGGGTCGCCGTCGACCTCGACGTCGGCGCCGTCCCAGAAGTCGTCGAGGTAGGCCCGCTGGCCGGCGAGCAGGCCCTCCCAGCCGCTGTAGCGCGCGCTGGTCAGCGCCGCCGCGACCTGGTCGCGCACCGCCGGCACGGAGCGCACGCTGGACCAGCCGTACGCCAGGAACTTCACGACCCGCAGGACCTCACCGGCGGCCAGTCCGCAGACGATCGTGGTCCGTGCCCAGTCGGGGCGTGCGTCGGTCTCCTCGGTCATCCGTCCGGGGGCGGTGACCACGTGGTCCATGCCGGCAGCCATCAGCAGCTCGCTGCTGCGGGTGCGGTGCACGAGCAGGGCACCGTGCTGCTCGACGTCCTGCTCGACGGCCACGAGCGGCTTGTCCAGCGCCGCCGCCACCCGGGGGTCGCCGGTCAGGTGCGGCTGCTCCTCGTTCGCGACCAGCTCGGACTGCACGGTGATCCGCACGTCCTCGTCGACGGCCTCCACCTCGTAGGAGATGGCCGCCACGGCGCGGTGCGCGAACGAGACCAGGCGCGTGGAGCGCAGGCGGACGCGCTTGCCGGCGGGGGAGATCCAGTCGGCGCAGCGCGAGAGCGTCCCGGCGCGCAGGTCCAGCGTGCGCTCGTGCTGCAGCAGCTCGCCGTAGCGGACGTCGAAGGGCTCGTCGTCGACGAGCAGGCGCAGCAGCTTGCCGTTGGTGACGTCGACGACCGTCTGCCCGTCCTCGGGGTAGCCGTAGCCGGCCTCGGCGTAGGGCAGCGGCCGGCTCTCGTAGTAGGAGTTGAGGTAGGTGCCCGGGATCGCGTGGGGCTCGCCCTCGTCGAGGTTGCCGCGCAGCCCGATGTGGCCGTTGCTGAGCGCGAACACCGACTCGGTCTGCGCCAGGACCTCGAGGGCGAGGTGCGGCTCGCGCACGCACCAGGGGTCGACCGGGAAGGTGCCGGTGGTGATCATGCGAGCAGCTCCTCGAGGTCGAGCACGACGACGTCTGCGCCCTGTGCCTTGAGCGCCTCGGACTGGCCGACGCGGTCGACACCGACCACGTAGCCGAACTCCCCCGCCCGACCGGCCTGCACGCCGGCGAGGGCGTCCTCGAAGACCACCGACTCGGCCGCGGTCACCCCCAGGTCGGCCGCCGCCGCGAGGAAGGTGTCGGGAGCCGGCTTGCCCGGCAGCGACCGCTCCCGGGCGGTGAGCCCGTCGACCCGCAGCTCGATGAACTCCGCCAGCCCGGTGACCTCCAGCACCTGCGCGGTGTTGGCGCTGCTGGACACCACGGCGCGCCGCAGGCCGGCGTCCCGCGCGGCCTGCAGGTAGCGGCGGCTGCCCTCGTAGACGCGCACGCCGTCCCGCTCGATGGTGGCGAGCAGCAGCTCGTTCTTGCGGTTGCCGACGCCCCACACCGTGTCGGCGTCGGGCGGGTCGTCGGCCGTGCCCTCGTCCAGGACGATGGCGCGGCTGGCGAGGAAGCTGCGCACGCCGTCCTCGCGCTTCTTGCCGTCGACGAAGTCGTTGTAGTCGCCGCCGGAGTCGAACTCGACGAACGGCTCGCCGCTCGCGTCGGCGCGTCGGCGCAGGAACTCGTCGAAGGTCTGCTTCCACGCGCGGTTGTGCACCGCAGCCGTGTCCGTGAGGACGCCGTCGAGGTCGAACAAGCAGGCCTTGACGCCGTCGGGGAGTCCGATCACGTGGTCCTCCTAGCGGGTGTCCGCCGATCATGCCCCGCGCGGGCCACGCCTATCGTGGAGATGAGGATGTCGAGCGCCCTGGACCCGCAACCGGTCGGAGCGCAGCGCGAGCTGCACGACCGGCTGGCCCCGCTGCTGCTGCGCGACGCCCGCCGGCTGTCGCGGCGGCTCGAGGAGCTGCGACGGCGGCCGGACCGGCGTGCGGCGTTCGAGCGCGACCTCGAGGCCGCCGAGGAGCGGCTCGCCCGACGGCAGGCGGCGGTGCCGACCCGCATCGTCTACCCCGAGACGCTGCCGGTGTCCGAGCGGCGCGACGACATCGCCGCCGCCATCCGGGACGCGCAGGTCGTCGTGATCGCGGGCGAGACCGGCTCGGGGAAGACCACGCAGATCCCGAAGATCTGCCTCGAGCTCGGCCGGGGCGTACGAGGGCTCATCGGCCACACGCAGCCCCGCCGGATCGCGGCCCGCTCGGTCGCCGAGCGCATCGCCGAGGAGCTCGAGGTCCCGCTGGGGTCGACCGTCGGCTACACGGTGCGCTTCCACGACCAGGTCGGGGACGACACGCTGGTCAAGCTCATGACCGACGGTGTGCTGCTCGCCGAGATCGCCCGCGACCGGGACCTCATGGCCTACGACACGATCATCGTCGACGAGGCGCACGAGCGGTCGCTGAACATCGACTTCCTGCTCGGCTACCTCAGCCAGCTGCTGGTCCGCAGGCCCGAGCTCAAGCTGGTCATCACCAGCGCGACGATCGACCCGCAGCGCTTCGCCGACCACTTCGGCGGCGCGCCGGTGCTCGAGGTGTCGGGCCGCGGCTTCCCGGTGGAGGTCCGCTACCGGCCGATGGTCGACGACGACGTCGACCAGGTGCAGGCGGTCGTGGACGCGGTCGACGAGCTGTCCGGCGAGGGTCCCGGCGACGTGCTGGTGTTCCTGTCCGGCGAGCGCGAGATCCGCGACACCGCCGACGCGCTGAGGGCTGCGGTGCCGGAGGGCACGGAGGTCGTGCCGCTGTTCGCCCGGCTGTCCGCCGCCGAGCAGCACCGGGTGTTCGCGCCCCACCCGGGCCGGCGGATCGTGCTGGCGACCAACGTCGCCGAGACCTCCCTGACGGTGCCGGGCATCCGCTACGTGGTCGACGCCGGCACCGCCCGCATCTCCCGCTACAGCCAGCGCACCAAGGTCCAGCGCCTGCCCATCGAGCCGATCAGCCAGGCGTCGGCGACCCAGCGCGCCGGCCGCTGCGGCCGCGTGGCACCCGGCATCTGCATCCGGCTGTACGAGGAGGACGACCTCCTCGCCCGTCCCGAGTTCACCGATCCCGAGATCCTGCGCACGAACCTGGCGTCGGTGATCCTGCAGATGACCGCGCTCGGGCTCGGCGACATCGCCGCGTTCCCCTTCGTCGAGCCGCCGGACCGGCGCAACGTCAAGGACGGCGTCGACCTGCTCGTCGAGCTCGGCGCGCTCGACCCGGCGCAGGACGACGCGCGTCGGCGGCTGACCCGGCTCGGGCGGACGCTGGCGCAGCTGCCCGTCGACCCGCGCCTGGCGCGCATGGTCGTCGAGGCCGACCGCAACGGCTGCGTGCGCGACGTGCTCGTCATCGCGGCCGCGCTGTCGATCCAGGACCCCCGCGAGCGCCCGCAGGACCGGCAGCAGGCCGCCGCCGAGATGCACGCCCGGTTCGCCGACGAGTCCTCCGACTTCCTGGCCTACCTCAACCTGTGGCGCTACCTGCAGGAGCAGCAGAAGGCGCTGTCGTCCAGCGCCTTCCGGCGGCTGTGCAAGAAGGAGTTCCTCAACCACCTGCGGGTGCGGGAGTGGCAGGACCTGCACAGCCAGCTGCGTCGTTCGCTGTCGTCGCTGGACCTGCGGCTCGAGCACAACCCGACGAACGCCGACGCGGTCCACGCGTCGCTGCTCGCGGGCCTGCTCAGCCACGTCGGGCTGCGCGACGTGGAGAAGCGCGAGTACGTCGGTGCACGCGGTGCCCGCTTCGCCCTCGTGCCGTCGTCGGCGCTGGCGAAGAAGGCCCCGCAGTGGGTCATGGCGGCCGAGCTGGTCGAGACCAACCGCATGTGGGGCCGGGTCGCGGCCCGGGTCGACCCGTCCTGGGTCGAGCGCGCCGGCGCCCACCTGGTGAAGCGGCACTACTCCGAGCCGCACTGGGAGCGCAAGCGCGCCGGAGTGGTGGCCTTCGAGCGGGTGACGCTGTACGGCATCCCCGTCGTCGCGCAGCGCAAGGTCGACTTCGGGCGCATCGCGCCGGTGCTCTCGCGGGAGATGTTCATCCGGTCGGCGCTGGTCGAGGGCGACTGGGACACCCGTCACGCGTTCTTCGCCGCCAACCGGGCGCTGCTGGACGACGTCGAGGAGCTCGAGCACCGCGCCCGCCGCCGGGACATCGTGGTCGACGACGAGGCGCTGTACGCCTTCTACGACGCGCGCATCCCCGCAGACGTCGTGAGCGGGCGGCACTTCGACGCCTGGTGGAAGAAGGCCAGGCACGAGCAGCCCGACCTGCTGACGTTCACGATGGCCGACCTCGTCAGTGGTGAGGCGGCAGCGCTGTCGGCGCTCGACCACCCCGACGTGTGGGTGCAGGGCGACCTGCGGCTGCCGCTGACCTACTCCTTCGAGCCGGGCTCGGACGCCGACGGCGTCACCGTCCACATCCCCGTCGACGTGCTGAACCAGCTGTCGCCGGAGGGCTTCGACTGGCAGGTGCCCGGGCTGCGGCACGAGCTCGTCACCGCGCTGATCAAGTCGCTGCCCAAGTCGCTGCGTGTGCGGTGCGTGCCCGCGCCCGACACCGCCGCGCACGTGCTCGCCGTCGTCGAGCCGCGCTCGCGCCCCCTGCTCGACGCGCTCGAGAGCGAGCTGCTGAACACCAAGCGGATCGACGTGCGGCGCGAGGACTGGCAGCTCGACAAGGTCCCGGACCACCTGCGCATGACGTTCCGGGTGGAGGACGCCCGTGGCCGCACACTGGCCGAGGGCAAGGACCTCGCGGCGCTGCAGCGTTCGCTGCGGCCGGAGGTGCAGCAGGCGCTGTCGGCGGCGTCGTCGCTGGAGCGGACGGGGCTGACGTCGTGGGACGTCGGGACGGTGCCGCGGGAGGTCACCCAGGGCAACGTGCGCGGCTTCCCTGCGCTCGTCGACGAGGGCAGCTCGGTGTCGCTGCAGGTGCTCTGGACGCCCGCCGAGCAGGTCGCGGCCCACTGGCGCGGGGTGCGGCGGCTCCTGCTGCTGAGCCTGCCGTCACCGGTCAAGGCGCTGCAGGGGCGGCTGACCAACGCCACCAAGCTGGCGCTCACCCGCAACCCGCACGGCAGCGTCGCGGCCGTCCTCGACGACTGCGCCGTGGCTGCGGCGGACGCCCTGATGGGCGCCTCCGGAGGGGTGGTGCAGGACGCGGAGGGCTTCGAGCGGCTGCGGGAGGCGGTCCGGCCCAGGCTGGTGCCCGCGCTCGAGGAGGTGCTGACAGCGGTCACCTCGGTGCTGTCGTCCTGGTACGACCTGCGCGCCCGCCTCGAGGCCGAGCGGAGGCCGGCGCTCGCGACCTCGGTGGCGGACATGCGCGCGCAGCTCGACCGGCTGGTCTTCCCGGGGTTCGTCACCGCGACGGGCGCGTCACGGCTGGCCGACGCGCAGCGCTACCTGTCGGCGCTCGAGGTGCGGCTGCGCAAGCTGCCGGACGACCCGGCCCGCGACCGGCTCTGGACCGCGCAGGTGGCCCGCGTGCAGGCCGAGGTGGACGACGTCGCCCGCCGGGTGCCGGCGTCGCCCGCGCTCGAGCAGGTCCGCTGGATGGTCGAAGAGCTGCGGATCAGCCTGTTCGCGCAGCCCATGCGCACGCGCGGCCCGGTGTCGGACAAGCGCATCTACAAGGCCCTCGACGCGCTGCTGCCGTAGGGGGCGGCGCTGCTGCCTGCAGAGGGAGCCCGTCGCTCGTCGCCCGTTGCCGGACGCCCGTCCCCGTCATCCGTCGCCGGACGCCGCAACGCGGGCTGGGCAGCACGAGCTCACCCGCCTACGGAACTGCCCTCGGAAGTGAGGGCAGTTCCGCAGGCCGGCCGCAGGACCGCCTCTCTGCCCGGCTACGGAACTGCCCTCGCAGGTGAGGGCAGTTCCGCAGGCAGCCCGCAGAGACCCGGCCGCTGCGCCGCGGCCGAGGTCGGACGCAACCTGCGGGCGCTCGGCCGCGTCCTGCTCGACGGAAGACCCCAGCGCCCGAGGAGCCCGTCGTGTCCCGCACCACCGTCCCCCCGTCCACGCGGACGACCGCCGCCGGACTCACTGCAGTGGCCCTGCTCTTGACCGGGTGCGGGGTCGACAGCCCACGTGTGCGCGTGGTGGTCGCCGAGCGCTCGCCCGCCCCCACCGCGGTCGTCCCCACCGTGGTCGCGCCCTCCCCGACGGCCACCCCGACCTCCCCGACGGCCACCCCGGCCATGCCGACGGCTGCTCCGACCGGCAGCGCGTCGCCGTCCGCCGTCGCTCCGACGCCGGGCGCCTCCCTCACCCCGGCAGCCCCCTCCGCTCCGCCGCCGACATCGCCGCCCGCCTCAGCGCCGGCAGTCGACGTCGCCGCCGTGCAGCGCCGGTTGGTCGAGCTCCGCTACTACGCGGCGGAGGTCGACGGACGACCGGGTCCCGCGCTGCGCAGCGCCGTCATGGCGTTCCAGAAGGTCAACGGCCTGACGGCCGACGGCGTGGTCGGCCCCCGGACCCTCGCTGCCCTGGACTCGCCGCGCTCGCCCGTCCTGAGGACGTCCTCACCCGCCGACCGCGTCGAGGTCGACCTCGACCGGCAGGTGCTGCACGTCGTCGAGGACGGACGGGTCGTGCGGACCATGGCGGTGAGCTCAGGCAACGGCGAGAGCTACCGGCAGGAGGACGGCACCCGTGCGCGGGCGCTCACGCCGGTCGGCACGTACCGGATCGAACGGCGCATCGTCGGCGTCCGCGAGGCCGACCTGGGCACGCTGT
The DNA here is from genome assembly GCA_902805775.1 of uncultured Frankineae bacterium. Classification (GTDB taxonomy): domain Bacteria; phylum Actinomycetota; class Actinomycetes; order Mycobacteriales; family SCTD01; genus SCTD01. Next base: position 33,467 of record CADCUB010000120.1, read on the forward strand.
ACGACCCGCAGTACTTCCACCGCGGCTGGGCCATCCACGGCTCGGAGAGCGTCCCCGCCTGGCCGGCCAGCCACGGCTGCGTCCGGGTCAGCCGGGCCGACGCTCGGGCCCTGCTCCGGCTGATCGACGTCGGGACGACGGTGCACCTCCACGGCGGCACGCACGTCTTCTCGGCCGGCAGCCGGGCGGCCGGAACGAGCACCCCGACCGGTGACGCCACCGGCTGAGGCCCCGGCCTGGGCCGTACGGGCGCACCCGACCCGCGGTCAGCGGACCGGACGCTCGAAGGTCGCCAGCAGGCCGTCGGTGCCACCGGGACCGATCCGGCCCTTGACGGTGACCGAGGTGAGGGCCTTGAGCTGCCAGCCCTCACGGGCGTGGTCGTTGAGGACCTTCTCCACCTTGCCACCGCTCATCTTCCCGCCGACCAGGCCCTCCCGGATCTCGACCACCGAGTACTCGTAGCGCTGCACGTCCGCTCCTGACTGTCCGGGCGACCCGGTGGCCGCCACGTGAGCAGAGTGCCCGCCCCCGGCTGGCACGATGTCGCGGTGCTCCGGACGGTGACGGCTCTGCGCTACGTGATGCCGCTGCGCGAGGGCGGCTCGCTGCCGGGGATCATGGAGGCGGACGACCTCGGCACCTGGGTGGTGAAGTACGTCGGCGCCGGACAGGGGCGCAAGGTCCTGGTCGCGGAGGTGCTGGTCGGTGAGCTCGCCCGCAGCCTGGGCCTGCCGGTGCCCGAGCTCGTCCTGGTCGACGTCGACCCGGTGCTCGGCCGGGCCGAGCCCGACGAGGAGGTGCAGGACCTCCTGCGCGCCAGCCCGGGGATCAACCTGGGCACCGACTACCTGCCCGGCGCCCTGGGGTTCGACCCCAACGCGCACGTCGTCGATCCCGACCTCGCCAGCAGGGTCCTGTGGCTGGACGCGCTCGTCGGCAACGTCGACCGCAGCTGGCGCAACCCCAACCTGCTGATGTGGCACCGCCGGCTCCACCTCATCGACCACGGCGCCTGCCTGGTGTTCCACCACGACTGGTCCCGTGCCGAGCGGGCGGCGACCCGGCCGTACGCCGCGGACGACCACGTCCTGGCCGGGCAGGCGACGCGGCGGGCGCAGGCCGGGGAGGCGCTGGCGGCGCAGGTGACCCGCGAGCGGCTCGAGCGGGCGGTCGCGCTGGTGCCCGGCGTCTGGCTGGAGGACGAGCCGGGCTTCGCCGACGCCGACGCGGTGCGGGCCGCCTACGTCGACCACCTGCTGCGCCGCCTCGACGCACGTGAGGTCTGGCAGCCGTGAGCCGCGTCGTCTTCGAGTACGCCCTGGTGCGTGCGTCCCCGCGGGTCGACCGCGGGGAGTGCGTCAACGTCGGTGTGGTCCTGTACTGCCAGGCCCGCGACTTCCTGGCGGTGCAGGTGCACGTCGAGCCGCAGCGGCTGCGGCTGCTCGACGCCTCGGTCGACGTCGACGGCGTGACCGGTGCCGCTGCAGCGCTGCAGCGCACGTGCGCGGGGGAGGGGCCTGCGGGGGCGACGTCGCTCGGGCAGCGCTTCCGGTGGCTCACGTCGCCCCGGAGCACGGTGGTGCACACCGGTCCGGTGCACAGCGGCCTGACCGACGACCCGCGGGTCGAGCTGGGGCGGCTGGTCGACGTGCTGGTGCGCTGACCCGGCAGGGTCAGCTCGACCGGCGGCGTCCGGACGTGAGCATGCTGCCCAGCCAGGCGGTGAGCAGGAACGCCGCGGGCGCCAGGTCGACCAGCGGGTCGGACGCGCCGGTCGTCGACCGGGACGGCACGGCGAGCAGCGTCGCCGGCTCGGCCTCCTGCGGGCCGGAGGCCGTCGCCGTCCGCCCGAGCAGGCGGTCGAGGGGAGAGGTCAGCGCGACCAGCTCGCCGGAGGTCCCGGCGGCGATGCCCACCGGCGGGGCGATGACGGGGGCCGGCACCGGGGCCGGACCGGCGAGCGCGCTGAGCGGCGAGGACCCCCAGCTCAGTGACGGGAGGTAGCCGCTGCGACCGTTGCCGAGGAAGCCGCCGGACGAGCCCGAGCCGGTGCCGGATGAGATCTCAGCGCCGGGGGTGGTCGGGACCACAGGCGCGGGTGACCGCGTCGTGGCGCCACCGACGGAGACGCGCCGCGGCGACTCGAGAGGCCGCGGACCGGCGGTGCGGCCGCCGGTCGGGCCGGCAGCCGTCGGGTCGGCCGTGCGGGTCGGTGTGCCGGTCGGATCGGGGGTGGGGCCGGCGCTGCCGCCCGGAGTCGGACCGGTGGACCCGCCCGGGGTCGGCCCCGCAGTGGGATCCGGGCTCGGCGTGGGGCTCCCGGACCCGCCCGGAGTCGGACCTGCACTGCCGCCGGGGGTGGGGCTCGCACTGCCGCCGGGGGTGGGGCTCGCAATGACGTCGGGGGTGGGGCTCGCGCTGCCGTCGGGGGTGGGGCTCGCGCTGCCGTCGGGGGTGGGGCTCGCGCTGCCGCCGGGCGTGGGGCCGGCCGTCCCGCCCGGGGTCGGCTCCGGCGTGGGCGTGCCACCCGTCGTGGCGCCGCACGCTGCGAGGGTCAGCGCCGCGTCGGCAGCGCGGGCGCCGTCGACCACCACCTCGACCTCGACACGGGGGTCGTCGTCGGGCACCGCCTGCGCGTCGAGCGCGACGAGGAGGTCCCCGTCGGTGAGCGCGAGCGTGGCCGTCGTGCCGGCCGCCGCCCCGCCCGCCGGACCGTCACCGGCCCCGGGCAGCGCGGGCACGACGTCGCCGGAGGCCACCGAGACGACCGTCACCGCGGCCGGGTGCTCGCCCTCGCCCAGCCCGGACACCGCGAGCACCACACCGCAGGTCTCGGCGGCTGCCGTCACGCCGACCGAGGTGGCGGCGTGGGCGGGCAGGCTCAGCGCGAGCGTCACCGGCACGACGGCCAGGCCGGCAGCGGCCAGGCGCCGCCGGACAGCCGAGCGCACGGGGAGGGACACCCCGTCAGAGTACGGGCGCACCGCCGAACAGGGAAACCCGGTCGAGCGCTCCAGATCGCGGAGCGTCGTGCCGAAGACGAGCCCGGTCTAGCGCTCGAGCTTGCGCAGCGCCGGCCCGGTGTAGACCTGGCGCGGGCGGCCGATCTTCGTCGCCGGGTCGTTGATCATCTCGCGCCACTGGGCGATCCAGCCGGGCAGGCGGCCGAGCGCGAACAGCACCGTGAACATCGGGGTCGGGAAACCGAGCGCCTTGTAGATGACGCCGGTGTAGAAGTCGACGTTCGGGTAGAGCTTGCGCGAGACGAAGTAGTCGTCGGCGAGGGCCGCCTCCTCGAGCTGCATCGCCAGGTCGAGCATCGGGTCCGGCTTGTCGAGCGAGTCCAGGACGTCCCTGGCGACCTTCTTGATGATGGTGGCGCGGGGGTCGAAGTTCTTGTAGACCCGGTGGCCGAAGCCCATCAGCTTGACGCCGGGCTCCTTGTCCTTCACCCGGCTCACGAAGCGGGCGACGTCGCCGCCGTCGGCCGCGATGCCGGCCAGCATCTCGAGCACGGCCTGGTTCGCGCCGCCGTGCAGCGGCCCGAACAGCGCGGAGACCCCTGCAGCCACGGACACGAACAGGTTGGCGTGGCTCGACCCGACCAGGCGCACGGTCGAGGTCGAGCAGTTCTGCTCGTGGTCGGCGTGCAGCAGGAACAGCAGGTTGAGGGCCTTGGAGGCCACCGGGTTGACCTCGTACTGCTCGGCGGGCACGCCGAAGGTCATCCGCAGGAAGTTGTCGACGTAGCCGAGCGTGTTGTCGGGGTAGAGGAACGGCTGACCGACCGACTTCTTGTGCGCGTACGCCGCGATCGTCGGCATCTTGGCCATGAGCCGCACGGTGGACATCTCGACGTGCTCGGGGTCGAACGGGTCGAGGCTGTCCTGGTAGAAGGTCGACAGCGCGCTGACCGCCGACGACAGCACCGCCATCGGGTGGGCGTCGGTCGGGAAGCCGCCGAAGAACTCCCGGAAGTCCTCGTGCAGCATCGTGTGCTTGCGGATCTTGGCCTTGAAGCCGGCCAGCTCGTCCGCCGTCGGCATCTCGCCGTAGATGAGCAGCCAGGACACCTCGAGGAAGGTCGCCTTCTCGGCCAGCTCCTCGATCGGGTAGCCGCGGTAGCGCAGGATGCCGGCGTCGCCGTCGATGTAGGTGATCGCCGACTCGCACGAGGCGGTGTTCACGAAGCCGGGGTCGAGCGTCACCATGCCGGTGCTCGACAGCAGCTTGGGCACCTCGATGCCCGCCGGGCCCTCGGTCGCCGACTTCACGGTGAGCGGCAGCGTGCCGCCCGGGTGCTCGAGCGAGACGTCGGTCATGGTGCGGTCCTCCGACAGGTCAGCCGGCCCACGGCCTCCGGGGGATCGCCCCGTCGTACGGTGCCGGCGTGCGGGTGGGTGCAGATCTCGACGAGGGAGTGGGCGAGGTGCTCCTCCCGGTGCTCGGAACCGTACCCGGTGCCCTTCCGCCCCGGCAGGGGCGCCGCCCGTGACCGAGGAGCACGACGCACCGCTGGTCGTCACGCTGCTGCTCGACCCGCAGGCCTCGGCGCGCTTCGACGCCCTGCGGCGGGCGCACTTCCCGCCCGAGCGCAACCACCTGCAGGCGCACGTCACCCTCTTCCACGCACTGCCCGGCGCGCAGCTGGCCCGGGTGCGGAACGACCTGGCGCAGGTCGCGCAGCGGCCGCCGTTCCCGGTCACGGTGGCCCGCGTGCGCAGCCTCGGCCGCGGGGTGGCCTACGACCTGCGGGACGCGGAGCTGGACGCCGTCCGCGCCGAGCTGGCCCGGCGCTGGGCGGCGGAGCTGACGCCGCAGGACGCCCGGCCGCACCGGGCGCACGTGACCGTGCAGAACAAGGTGGACCCGCACACCGCCCGCGCACTGCTGGCCGAGCTGCAGACCGGCTTCGCGCCGTACGCCGTGACCGCCGTGGGGCTGGCGCTGTGGCGCTACCTCGGCGGTCCGTGGGAGCCGCTCGGCGACTACCGCTTCTCGCCGGCCGCGACCGGGTGACCGGCGATCCGCTCGGCGTCGGAGGTCTCGGACGAGCCGGCCTCGGTGCTCGGGTCGGTGTTGCTGTCGCGGTCGGTGACCGACAGACCGTCCAGGCTCTGGCTCGTCTGGCCGAGTGAGCCGCGGTCCTCGACCTCGGCGTGGTTGATGCGCTGCAGCTGCGTGCGCGCCACCACCTGCTGGTAGGTGGCGGTGCGCTCGGACCGGCCGCGGCCGATGAAGCTCACCGACCAGTGCATGAGCGCGGTGATGCGGTTCTTGAAGGCCGTGAGGTAGAGCAGGTGGACGACCAGCCAGGCGACCCAGGCCGGGAAGCCGCGCAGGCGGACCTTGCCGATGCTCGCCACCGCCCGGAAGCGCGAGATCGTCGCCATCGAGCCCTTGTCGAAGTACTTGAAGGGCTTGCCGCCGGGCCGGCCCGCGACGCGCGCCTGGATGTCCTTGGCGGCGTGCTTGGCCCCCTGGATCGCCACGGGGGAGACGCCGGGCAGCCGGTCCAGGCCCATCATGTCGCCCACGACGTAGACCTCCGGGTGCCCCGGCAGCGTCAGGTCGCGGTTGACCTGCACCCGCCCGCTGCGGTCGAGCTGCGCGCCCGACTGCTCCGCGAGCTGCTTGCCGAGGGGGGAGGCGGCGACACCGGCGGCCCAGATCTTGGTCCGCGCCTCGATGCGCCGGTGCGTGCCGTCCTTGTCCTTGACCTCGATGCCGTGCTCGTCGACGTCGACCACCATGGCGCCGAGCTGGACCTCGACGCCCATGTCCTCGAGCTCCTCGCGGGCGTGGGCCGACAGGGCGTCGCCGAAGGTGCCGAGGACGGCGTCGGCGGCGTCGAGCAGCACCACGCGCGTCGTCGAGGGGTCGATGCGGCGGAAGTTGCTCTTGAGCGTGCGGCGGGAGAGCTCGGCGATCTGCCCGGCCATCTCGACGCCGGTCGGCCCGGCGCCGACCACGACGAAGGTCAGCCAGGCGTCGAGCTCGATCGGGTCGTCCTCGAGCTCGGCCAGCTCGTACGCCCCGAAGATCCGCCCGCGCAGCTCGAGGGCGTCGTCGATCGACTTCATGCCCGGCGCGAACTCCGCGAACTGGTCGTTGCCGAAGTAGGACTGGCTCGAGCCGGCGGCGACGATCAGGGAGTCGTACGGCGTGACGGTCGTCTTGTCGAGGATCGTGTGGGTGACCGTCCGCGCGGCGAGGTCGATCCGCTCGACGTTGCCGAGCAGCACCCGGGCGTTCTCCTGTCGCCGCAGGATGTCGCGGGTCGTCGGGGCGATCTCGCCCTCGGACAGGATCCCCGTGGCGACCTGGTAGAGCAGCGGCTGGAACAGGTGGTGGGACGTGCGGTCGATGACCGTGACGTCGACGTCGGCGCGGCGCAGCGCCTTGGCGGCGAACAGGCCGCCGAAGCCCGAGCCGATGATGACCACCCGGTGGCGGTGTGCGGTCTGGGTCATGTCTCGTCCTCCTCGGGGGTCGGGCACCAGCATGTCCAACCCGGCGCCGGTGTCCGTCCGTCCCCCTACCCCTGCGAGACTGGACACACCTGTCGCGGTGCTCGCGCAGGCCGGAGGAGGACCGCACGGTGCCGCACGAGCTGTCCTCGCCGGCGGTGCTGGCCGAGGTGAGGCGGGCGCGCACGGCCGACGTCCCGGGGATCCGGGCGCTCGTCGACGCCAACACCGCCGATCGCCGCCTGCTCGAGAAGGCCACCGTCACGCTCTACGAGGACGTGCAGGAGTTCTTCGTCGCGGTGGACGGTGACGAGGTGGTGGGCTGCGGAGCGCTGCACGTGCTGTGGGAGGACCTCGCCGAGGTGCGCACCCTCGCCGTCGCCCCGCACGTGCAGGGGCGGGGCATCGGCGCCGCGCTCCTGAGCCGCCTCGTCGAGAACGCCCGTGACCTGGGCGTGCGCCGGCTGTTCTGCCTCACCTTCGAGGTCGAGTTCTTCGCCCGTCACGGCTTCGTGCCGGTGCAGGAGGCGATCGTCGACCCGGCCGTGCAGGCCCAGATGCTGCAGTCGCCGGACGAGGGTGTCGCGGAGTTCCTCGACCTGGAGCGGGTCAAGCCCAACACGCTCGGCAACACGCGGATGCTCGCGCGGCTGGCCTGACGGTCGCGGAACAACGGGCGGCCCGCGTACGCTGACCTCTGTGTAGTTGCAAGTGCAACGACCTGAGGAGCCCGCCATGCCCGCTGTCCACGCGAACACCCTGACGCTGCCGCGCGTCCCCCGTGCCGGCCTGGGTGACGTCGACCGTCCCGTCCTGTCCGTCACCACGGCGCCCACGGGCTTCGAGGGTGAGGGCTTCCCGGTGCGCCGGGCCTTCGCCGGCATCGCTCCCCGCGTGCTCGACCCGTTCATCATGATGGACCAGATGGGCGAGGTGGAGTACGCCCCGGGCGAGCCCAAGGGCACGTCCTGGCACCCGCACCGCGGCTTCGAGACCGTCACCTACATCATGGACGGCGCCTTCCAGCACCAGGACAGCCACGGCGGCGGCGGCCTCATCGCCGACGGCGCGACGCAGTGGATGACCGCGGGTGGCGGCATCCTGCACATCGAGACGCCTCCCGTGGAGCTGGTCCGCAGCGGCGGCACCTTCCACGGCGTGCAGCTGTGGGTCAACCTGCCCGGCCGGCTGAAGATGACCGACCCCGCCTACCAGAACCTCGAGGGCTCGGACGTCACGCTGCTGTCGTCCGACGACGGCGGCGCGCTGCTGCGGGTCATCGCGGGGGACGTCGCGGGCCACCGCGGCCCGGGCTCCACCCGCACGCCGATCGCCTTCGTGCACGCGTCGATCACGCCCGGGGCGCAGCTGTCCATGCCGTGGCAGCCCAGCTACAACTCCCTGGTGTACGTCCTGTCGGGGTCGGGACGGGTCGGCGTCGACGGCCACCCCGTCGGCACCGGGCAGACCGCCGTCCTCGGGGCGGGCGACCACCTCACGGTCAGCGCCGACGAGGTCCAGGAGGGTCGCCATGCCGCGCTCGAGGTGCTGCTGCTCGGCGGCGAGCCGATCCGCGAGCCCGTCGCGCAGTACGGCCCGTTCGTCATGAACAGCCGCCGGCAGCTGCAGCAGGCGGTCGAGGACTTCCAGGCCGGCCGCTTCGGTCAGATCCCGGCGGGCGCGCTGATGCCGCACACCGGCTGAGCGCACGTCACCGGCGGCGGTACAGCGCCGCCGCGGTGGCCGTCGCGAGGTTGAGGCTGCTGACCCCCGCCCGCATCGGCAGGGCGAGCACGACGTCGGCGTGGGCCCGCAGGTCTGCGCCGACGCCGTCGCGCTCCGTCCCGACGACCAGGACGGCGCCGGGTGGCAGGTCGGCGTCCGGGTCCCCGTCGGCGTCCAGGACGACGTACGGCCCGGTCAGCCCGGCGGGGTCGTCCAGGGCGAGCACCGGCAGCGCGTAGTGCAGTCCGGCGCTGCCCCGCAGCACGCTGGGGTGCCACGGGTCGAGCGGGCCGGTGGTCAGCACGCCGCTCGCGCCGGCCGCCGCGGCCACCCGGACGACGGCCCCGGCGTTGCCCGGTGAGCGGGGCCGGTCGAGCAGCACCACCGGCGCGGTCCGGCCCCCGAGCACGGCGTCGTCGACCGGAGGCACCCGGGCCCGGGCCTCGACCCCGGTGTGGTGGGCGACGTCGGCGACCACCGCACGGTGCAGCAGCGCGTCGGCGACGTCGGGTGCCAGCCGCTCGGCGAGCGCCCGCGCCGCGCCGCGGTCGCTCACCCGGACCTCGTCCACCAGCTCCGGCGCGAAGCGCAGCGCGTGCTTCACGCAGTGCAGCCCCTCCAGCGCCACCGCAAGAGGTCGGCGGAGGCTCACGCCCACCGGCCGGCCGAGCCCGCCCCGGCGGGGCTCACCAGTCCAGACCGGCCCGGGCGAGCTCGGCCTCGATCTGCAGCCGCGTGACCGGCGGCCAGGGCGGGCGCTCCGGCTCGGGCACGTCGAGCAGGCGGCAGCACAGGCGCAGGGTGTCGTCGTAGGCCAGGCTCAGCGCCTGCAGGCGGGCGCCCCGGTAGGGCAGGTCGGAGGCCGCCTCGGTCCGCCGGAACTCGTCCTCCAGCCGGCGCAGGTCGGCGACGAGCAGCTCCAGCGACCGCTCGGCCGCGGCGTTGTCGTTGCGGCGCCAGCCGTGGCCGGTCGACCACCGGTGCAGCAGGGCCCAGCCCATCCGGAAGACGGCAGCCGGAACGGCCGACAGCAGCACCCACAGCAGGATCCGCACGGCTCCTCCACTCGGTCGCCTCCCCAGGATCGCTCCTCCGGTCCATGACCACCACCCCGGAGTCGCCCGGTCCTGCGAAGGTGGTGGCTCCCGGGCGGCTCGTGCGGGAGCATGCCGCCATGAGCGAGACCCCTCCGGAGCTGCGCGTCGGTGACCGTGAGCGCAAGGTGGTCGACGACCGCCTGCTGGCCGCGGTGGGGGACGGCGTCCTGACGCTGTCGGAGTACGACGAGCGGACGGCCGCGCTCTGGCAGGCCCGTACGCGCAGCGAGCTCGACGGCCTGGTGGCCGACCTGCCCCGCGCCGTCGAGGGGCCCGCGCCCGTCGAGGTGCCCGCCGCCACGCGGCCGCAGCGCGTGGTGGCGGTGATGTCCGAGGACCGCCTGGCGGACGCCCTCGCTCCCGGCCAGCGGGTCGAGGGCTACGCCCTGATGGGCAAGGCGGTCGTCGACCTGCGCCGTGAGGACCTGCCCGACGGCACGCGCGTCCGGGTGCGCTCGCTCATGGGTGAGGTGGAGGTCCAGGTGCCGCCGGGAGCCGTCGTCCGCCTGTCGGGCTTCTCCCTCATGGGCGAGCGCAAGGTGGCCGTCGCCCCGGGCGGCGGGCCCGTGGTGCACGTCGACGCGATCGCCGTCATGGGCAGCGTCAAGGTCGGCGTGGGCGACGGAGCGGTGGTGCCCCGCAGGACGCACGGCCTGGGACACGTCCCCCACGCACGGCCGGCGCCGGCGCCGGTCCCGTCGGCCCCGTCGGCGACGTCGTCGAGGCGACCCGCGCGGCACGGCCGGGGGCGCCTGGGCCGTGCGCTGACCGGGGCCAAGGGGCTGCTGGTGCCGGCCGCCGTGCTCGGCGCCGTGGTGCTGGCCGGGCCGGACAACGTGTCGATCTTCGGCAGCAGTGTCGAGCGGGCGGCGGACCGCAGCGTGCAGGTCTCCACGCTGTTCGGCAGCACCACCGTCATCGTGCCGGACGGGAGCCGCGTCGACACCAGCGGGATCATGGTCTTCGGCAGCACCGACTGCGAGCAGGCGTGCACCAGCGGACAGGGGGAGGTCGTCGAGGTCCGTCGCTTCGGGGCGTTCGGCAGCGTCGAGATCGTGACCGAGTCGGAGTGGGAGCAGGAGCGGCGCGACGACGACGACGGGCCGGTGGAGCTCGAGGGGCCGGGGGACTAGCTGGAGCCGTCCGCCTGGTCGGCGAGGAAGCGCTCGAACTCGTCGCCGAGCTCGTCGGCCGTCGGCAGGCCGCCGCCCATCTCGGCGAGCAGGCTGCGCGAGGCGCCGGAGCGGTAGGCGTCGTACTGCCCCTCCAGGGCGGTCACGACGGCGACCACCTCGTCGGAGGAGGCCACCTGGGCGTCGACCTGCTCGCGCACCGACCGGGCGGCCTGCTCGAGCGGGGCGGTGTCGAACGAGAGCCCGGACAACCCGGCGAGGCTGGTCAGCAGCGTCAGGGCGGCCGGGGCGTAGGCCGTGTCGGCCAGGTAGTGGGGCACCGCCACGGCGAAGCCGGCGGCGTCGCGCCCGGCCTGCCCGAGGCGGTACTCGAGCAGGTGCCCGGCGCTCGCGGGGACCTGCACGTTGCCGACCCACTTCTCGTAGCCCGACACCGTCTCGGGACGGGTGGCGTGGGCGATGACGCCCAGCGGCCGGGTGTGGGGCACGGCCATCGGGATGCTGTTGAGCCCGACGGTGAGGGTGACGCCCAGGCTCGACACGAGCTGGCCGACGGCGGCGATGAACAGCTCCCAGTCGACGTCGGGCTCCGGGCCGGCGAGCACCAGGAACGGCGTGCCCTCGACGTCGTGCGCCAGGTGGACCGCCAGGGAGGGGTCGTCGTAGTCGGCCCAGTGGTCCTCGGCGAAGGTCATGACCGGCCGGCGGGCGCGGTAGTCGAGCAGGCGGTCGACGTCGAAGCGCGCCAGCACGCGCGAGCCGTGGGTCGACAGCAGGTGCTCGCGGGCCAGGCGCTTGGCGGCGCCGGCGTCGACGAAGCCGTCGAGGGCCTGCACGAGCACGACCTCGCCGAGCTCGGGCAGGTCGGGGTCGAGGTCGTACAGCTCGCTCGGGTCTCGTGCCACGAAGGGCTCCTCCTGCAGTGGGTCTCCTGCGCTGAGGAACGCCGCGGACCGGATGGCGTGTTCCGTCCCGGCCCGTGCGCCGGAGGGGGTGAGCCCCGTCACTAGGCTCGCCGCATGAGCCTGAACATCGCCACCATGCTGCGCGAGTCCGCGCGCGCCACGCCCGACAAGCCCTACGTCCTCGTGCACGACCTGTCGTTCACCTACGCCCAGGTGGACGAGATCTCGGGCCGGATCGCCTCGGCGCTGCTGGCGACCGGGCTGACGCGCGGCGACAAGGTCGCCGTCCAGCTGCCCAACCTGCCGCAGTTCCTGTTCACCTACTTCGGCCTGATGAAGGCCGGCCTGGTGATGGTGCCCCTCAACCCGCTGCTGAAGGCCGCGGAGATCGCCTACCACCTGCAGGACAGCGACGCCCGGGTCCTGGTCACCTTCGAGCTGTTCGCCGACGAGGCGGTCAAGGGTGCAGCTCAGGTCGAGGGTGTGACGACGTACGTGGTCAACCTGCCCGGCAACGACGTCCGCCCCGAGGGCACGCGGCACTACGACGAGCTGTACTTCGCCGAGGACACCCGCGAGATCGTGCCGACCGACGGCGACGAGACGGCGGTGCTGCTCTACACCAGCGGCACCACCGGCAAGCCCAAGGGCGCCGAGCTCACCCACCTCAACCTCTACATGAACTGCACCATCGCCGGCCAGCTGTTCGAGTTCAGGGACGACGACATCGGCATCGCGGTGCTGCCGCTGTTCCACGTCTTCGGGCTCTCGAGCGTGCTGAACGTGACGACGCGCTTCGGCGGCACGATGGTGCTCGTCCCGCGCTTCGAGCTGGCACCGGTCGTCGACGCGATCGAGCGCCACCGGGCCACCATCTTCAGCGGCGTCCCCACCATGTACTTCGGCCTGCTGCAGATGGACACCACCGGACGCGACCTGTCGTCGCTGCGGGTGGGCGTCTCGGGCGGCGCCGCCATCCCCGGCGAGGTCATCCGCGGCTTCGAGGAGAAGTTCCCCGGCTGCGTGATCCTCGAGGGCTACGGGCTGTCGGAGTCGACCAGCACCACGACGTTCAACGTCAACGCCGAGCAGCGCAAGGTGCTCTCCATCGGCAAGCCCATCTGGGGCGTGACGGTGCAGGTCGTCGACGAGACCGACAAGCCGCTGCCCCCCGGACCGGAGCACATCGGCGAGATCGTCATCCGCGGGCACAACATCATGAAGGGCTACTACAAGAACCCCGAGGCGACGGCCGCGGCCTTCGCGAACGGGTGGTTCCACACCGGCGACCTCGGCTACGCCGACGAGGACGGGTTCCTCTACATCGTCGACCGCAAGAAGGACCTCGTGATCCGGGGCGGCTACAACGTCTACCCCCGCGAGGTCGAGGAGGTGCTGTACGAGCACACCGCCGTCGCCGAGGCGGCGGTCATCGGCCGTCCCGACCCCAAGCTCGGCGAGGAGGTGGTGGCGTTCGTGGCCCTCAAGCCGGGCGCCAGCGCCGAGGCCGACGAGCTCGTCGCGTTCTGCAAGGAGCGGATGGCGGCCTACAAGTACCCCCGCGAGGTCCGCGTCGTGCCCGAGCTGCCGAAGGGCGCGACCGGCAAGATCCTCAAGAAGGAGCTGCGCGGGTAGGCGCCTCAGCGGGGCTCGTCCGCCCGCAGCGACGTCGCGCGGGGCTGCTGCGCGCGGCCGGGGCGGACAAGCGCGTGCGCGGGCGGGGAACACGCGTCCACAGCTCGACGGAGCGGCCAGGGGTGCCGGCGTCCGGCGGCTAGCGTGACGGCGTGGCGGGCGGGCGGGCGGTCGAGGCGCTGCAGGCCCTCGACGCCGCCCTCGCCGCGGTGCCCGGCGCCCAGCAGCGGCCGGGCCAGCGGGCGATGGTCGAGGCGGTCGCGGCGGCGCTGCGCTCCGGTGAGCACCTGCTGGTGCAGGCCGGCACCGGCACCGGGAAGTCGCTCGCCTACCTGGTGCCGGCGCTGGCCTCCGGCAAGCGGGTGGTCGTCGCGACCGCGACCAAGGCGCTGCAGGCCCAGCTGGTCGACAAGGACCTCCCCCGGCTGGTGACCGCGCTGGCACCGGTGCTCGGGCGGACCCCGACTCTTGCCCTGGCCAAGGGGCGGAGCAACTACCTGTGCCTGCAGCAGGCGCACGGCGGTCCGGGGGCGCGCGACGACGAGCCCGACTCCCTGTTCGACGGACCGGCCTCCTCGCTCGGGACCTCCGTGGTGCGCCTGCGCGAGTGGGCGCAGGACACCGAGACGGGGGACCGCGACGAGGTGCCGTTCCCGGTCACCGACCGCGCCTGGCGGCAGGTGTCCGTCAGCGCGCGGGAGTGCCTCGGCGCACGGTGCCCCAGCCGCGTCGAGTGCTTCGCCGAGAAGGCTCGGGAGTCGGCGAAGGAGGCCGACGTCGTCGTCGCCAACCACACCCTGCTCGCGCTCGACGTGTTCACCGGCGTCTCGGTGCTGCCGGAGCGCGACGCGGTGGTGCTCGACGAGGCGCACGAGTTCGTGTCGTCGGTGACCGACGCGCTCTCGCACGAGCTGTCCTCCGGCGAGGTCCGCCGAGCCGTCGCGAGCGCCGCGGAGCTGGTCGGGTCGACGACGTCGGACCGGCTCGAGAGCGCCCGTGACGGGCTCGAGGGGGTGCTGGGCACGCTCGCGCCGGGCTGGATCCCGGCGCTCGACCGGCATGCCCTGGACTCGGTCGCCCTGCTCGGGCGGGTCGCGGTCGAGGCGTGCGGCGAGATCACCCGTGACCTGTCCGCCGACGGCGACCTCGCGGGCGACGACGTCGAGCTGGCCCGCCGGGAGCGCGCCCGGGCCGCCCTGACCGCCGTCGCCGACGCCGCGCGGGAGATCGGGACGCCGTCGGTCTCCTCGGCCGTCTACGCGACGGCCGACGGCAGCAGCACCCGGCTGCGCGTGTCGCCGCTGCGGGTCGGCGGCGCGCTGGGCACCCGCCTGTTCGGCGAGACGACCGTCATCGCCACGTCCGCGACCCTCACCCTCGGCGGGTCCTTCCGCCACGTCGCGCAGCAGCTCGGCCTGGTCTGGCCGGCGGGCAGCGCCGTCGGCGCCGAGCGGGCGGGCGAGCCGCACGACGCCCGTGGGCCCGCCGCGGCCGACGAGGCGCTCGAGAGCGAGGACGAGGACCCGCCACCGCGCTGGCGGCACCTCGACGTCGGCAGCCCGTTCGACTACCGGCGTCAGTCGCAGCTGTGGGTCGCCCGGTCGCTGCCCGACCCCGGGCGGAGAGCGGTGTCCTGGGCGCGGGAGGTCGACGCGCTGCTCGCCGAGCTGGTGCAGGCGGCCGGCGGACGCACGCTCGGCCTGTTCAGCTCCACGGCCGCCGCGGCGCGCGCCGCCGCCGCCGTCCGCGCCGCGACCGACCTGCCGGTGCTGCTGCAGGGCGACGACTCGCCCGGAGCGCTGCAGCACGCCTTCGCCTCCGACGCGCGCACCTGCCTGTTCGGCACCCGCTCGTTCTGGCAGGGCGTCGACACCCCCGGCAGCGCCTGCCAGCTCGTCGTCATCGACCGCATCCCGTTCGGGCACGTCGACGACCCGCTGTCGCAGGCCAGGCTGGCCGCCGCGGCCGACGCCGGGCGCAACGGCTTCCTCGAGGTCACCCTGCCGCCCGCGGCGGTGCTGCTCGCGCAGGGCGCCGGCCGGCTCGTGCGCTCACCCGCCGACCGCGGCATCGTCGTCGTGCTCGACCCGCGCCTGGAGACCGCGGGCTACGGCCGCACGCTGCTCGACACGCTCCCGCCGTTCTACCGCGCCCGCTCCAAGGAGTCGGTGCTCGCGTCCCTGCGGGCCGTCGACGCGACGGCGCCCGAGGTGCTGCCCGCCGGCCCGCCGCCTTCCCAGCGGCGCCGCGCTCTGGCCCGCACCTGACTCGGCCCGACGCGGGGTGCGGCACGATCATGCGGTGACCGACGTCGGAGCCACCCTCGGGGTCGAGGAGGAGTACCACCTCGTCGACGCCGAGACCATGGCGCTCGCCGACGCGCCGGACGTCGTGCCGACGGCCGTGGCCGCGCTCGGCGCACGGGCGCAGGGCGAGATCTCGACCAGCCAGCTGGAGGTGGCGACCAGCGTCCTGACGACGCTGGCCGGCGTCCGCGCCGAGCTGGTCGACCTGCGCCGCCAGGCCGACGCCGCCGCCCAGCGCCACGGCTGCCGCATCCTGCCGACCGGCACGCACCCGTGGGGCACCTGGCGCGACCAGACCCGCACCCCCGACCGTCGCTACGACGACCTCGAGGAGCGCTTCGGCCTGCTCGCCCTGCAGCAGCTCATCACCGGCACGCACGTGCACGTCGTCGTGCCCGACGGCGAGCTCGCGGTGCAGGTGCTCGACCGCCTGCGGCCCGACCTGCCCGTGCTGCTCGCGCTGTCGGGCAGCTCGCCGTACTGGGAGGGCCAGGACACCGCCTACGCCAGCTTCCGGACCCTGTGGTACTCCCGGTTCCCGGTCACCGGCTCGCAGGAGGTGCTGGGCGACCGCGCCACCTACGACCGCCTCGTCGCCGACCTGGTGGCCTCCGGCGTCGTCCGGGACGCCTCGCACCTGTACTGGGACGCCCGCATCTCTACCCGCTTCCCGACGATCGAGGTCCGCATCGCCGACACCTGCCCGCACCTCGACGACGTCGTGCTGCAGGCGGGTCTGGCCCGGTCGCTGGTGCGCGCGGCGGCCGCTGCAGCCGTCGCCGGCACGCCGTACCCGCAGCCGCGTCCGGAGCTCGTGCGGGCGGCGCGCTGGGGCGCCGCCCGCAACGGGCTCGAGGGCCTGCTGCTCGACCTGCACACGGGGCAGCGGCGTCCCGCGGCGGAGGTCGTGACGGGCCTGCTCGACCGCTCGCGGGCCGACCTCGAGGACTCGGGGGAGTGGGACGAGGTGCACGCCCTCGCGCGGCAGGCACTGGCGCGGGGGACGTCGGCAGCCGAGCAGCGCCGGACGTACGCCCGCACCGGCGAGCTCGCCGAGGTGGTGCGCGGCGTCGTCCGCGACGCCGTGCCCGAGCCGTAGCGCCCGGTCCGGGACGACTGGCCCCAGGGGCCCTCAGCGGCGGAACAGGTCCGGCGGGGGGCGGGGGGCCGCGCGGGCGGTCGCGTCCGTCACCGCCGCCGCACCGCCGCTGAACTGCACGAGGTCCTCGCCGGTGACGACCCGCGCCCGCCCGGCGGCCCGCGACGCCCGGCGCACCAGGGCGTCCACGGGCAGCGGGGCGTCGCTGGCCGCCAGCACCAGGTTGGCGAACCGGCGGCCCCGCAGCACGGACGGGTCGGCGAGCAGCACGACGCAGGCGTAGGCGGCGAGCAGCGTCGCCACCTGCCCCTTGGCGAACGCCAGCGGCTTGCCGTCGGCGACGTTGACGAGGTGGACCCCGTTCGGCCGCAGCAGGCGCCGCACCTGCCCGAGCCACTCCAGGGTCGTGACGTGCACCGGCTGCTGGGCGGCCTCGAAGACGTCGGCGACGACCAGGTCGCTCTCGCCCGCCCGCAGGCGGGGCAGCTCGGTGCGCGCGTCCCCCACCCGCAGCCGGAACCCCGCCGTCCCGAAGCTCTCGCGCACCAGGCGCGCCAGCGCCTCGTCGGCCTCCACGACGACCTGGCGCGAGCCCGGGCGGGTCGCGGCGACGTACCGGGCCAGCGTGCAGCCACCGCCACCGAGGTGCACCGCCGACAGCGGGCCGGCCGGCAGGACGTCGACCACGTCGCCCATCAGGCGCACGTAGTCGAACTCCAGGTGCGTGGGGTCGGCGAGGTCGACGTAGGACTGCGCCACGCCGTCCACCGACAGCAGCCAGCCGTCCTCGCCGTCCAGGTCGCGCAGCAGCTCGGCCTGGCCGAAGTCGACCGGCCACCGACCCGGTCGGGGTGCGGCCGGGCTCACGCGGCGGCCGTCATCCCTCGGGCAGCAGCGTGCGCAGGGCCGGCCAGGCAGCGGCGAAGGCCGGCAGCAGCGGCAGGCTGACGACCTGCTCGACCGGCACCCAGCGCAGGGCGATGCTCTCGCGGTCGGGCACCACCGGCAGCTGCTCCGGCACGGTCGCGACGATGGTGGTGTAGCTCCAGGACCCGTGGTCGGCGACGTGCTCGCCGAGCTGCGTCAGCCGGCTGACGTCCAGGCCGGTCTCCTCGACGGTCTCGCGCTCGGCGGCGGCGCGGGCGGTCTCGGTCGAGTCGCGGGCGCCGCCCGGCACACCCCAGGTGTCGCCGCCGTGGCTCCACGGCGCCCGGTGCTGCATCAGGACGTACGGCTTCCCGCGCGTCACCGCCAGCAGCCCGGCGGCGCCGAAGCGCCCCCAGTGCCGGTGTCCGAGCGTGCACTGCGTCCAGCCGTCCCCGTCCCTCACCCGTCCTGCCTACCTCCTGCGGCTCTCCCAGGCGAGCCGGCCCGGTGATCGTCGGCCCGGTTACGCTGCGTCGGTGGTCGACCTGCCGGTGCACGGCCGCGAGCCCAGCCACCTCGAGCCGCTGGGCGGGCTGGCGGTGGAGCAGCTGCCCGGGGCGGTCATCGCGGTCGACCTGTCCAGCAGCGTCGTGCACTGGAGCGCCGGTGCCGAGCAGCTGTACGGCTGGTCCGCCGACGAGGCGCGCGGCCGTTCCGTGCGCGAGCTCATCGCGCTGGTCCCCGAGCGGGCCGACGAGGTCCGCGCCACCGTCCACGCAGGACAGCAGTGGTCGGGGGAGTTCCGGACCGTGCGCAAGGACGGGACGCCGCTGCTGGTCTACGTCAGCAACGCCCCCGTGCGCGACGCCGCCGGCCGGGTCGTCGGCGTCGTGGGCGTGTCGCTCGACATCACGGCGTACGCACGTGCGCTGACCTCTCGGGCCGACCAGCTGCAGGACGCCCGCCGGCGGGCCGAGCGGCTGGCCGACCGGCACGCCCGCCTGGTGCAGGTCAGCGAGGCGCTGGGGGCGGCCCTGGACGCCCGGACCATCGCCGAGATCGTGGTGACGCAGGCCGTCGACGCCCTGGGCGTGGACGCCGGCGGCGTCGCCGTCGTCGAGCACGGCGCCCTGCGGGTGCTGGCGACGGTGGGCTACGAGCCCGAGGTCGTCGCCATCTACGAGTCCCTGCCGCTGGAGGCCGCCACGCCGCTCACCGACCTGCTGCGGACCGGCCGGCCGCTGCGGACCGGGACCGCCCAGGAGCTGGCGGACCGCTACCCCGACCTGCGGCACTCCTCGCGCAGCGCGTCGTTCGCCGGGATCCCGCTCGAGTTCGACGGCCGGGTGCTGGGCGTGATGGCGCTGTCCTCCACCACCGAGCACGCCTTCCCCGACGAGGACCTCGACTTCCCGCTGACCCTGGCCCGCTCGTGCGCGCAGGCGCTCGAGCGCGGCCGCCTGTTCGAGGCCGAGCGGGAGGCCCGTCGGCGCACGACGTTCCTCGCCACGGCCAGCTCGCGCCTGGCCGAGTCGCTGGACTACCACCGCACGCTCGACGCCGTGGCGGCGCTGGCCGTGCCCGCCCACGGCGACTGGTGCTCGATCCACCTGCTCGACGAGACCGGCGCGCCGCAGCTGGTGACGGTCCACCACCGCGACCCCGACCTGCAGGACCTGCTGAGCGAGCTGTTCGTGCGCTACCCGCCCCAGCCCGACCGCGGCTCCGGGATCGGCCAGGCCGTGGGGGAGCGGCGCCTGGTCCACCACGCAGCCTTCTCCGACGCCGTGCTGCGGGCCATCGCGCGCGACGACTGGCACTACGACGCCCTGCGACGGCTGGGCCTCGGCAGCGCCCTGGTCGTGCCGCTCGAGGTCGTCGGCCGGATCGTCGGGGTGCTGACGATCACCAGCGAGCGGCCGCACGCCTACGACGAGGCCGACATCGAGCTCGTCGACGACCTCGCCCACCGGATGGCGGCTGCGGTCGACAACGCCCTGCGCTACCGCGCGGAGCGCGAGACGGCGCTGACCCTGCAGCGCTCGCTGCTGCCGAGCACGCTGCCGGCGCTGCCCGGCCTGACCGTCGCCCACCGCTACCTGCCCGGGACGGCCGGCGCGGAGGTCGGCGGCGACTGGTACGACCTCGTGCCGCTCACCCGCGGCCGCGTGGGGCTGGTCATCGGCGACGTGATGGGACGCGGCATCGGCGCCGCGGCGGTGATGGGGCAGCTGCGCGCCGCCGTACGTGCCTGCGCCCTGGTCGAGGACAGCCCCTCCGGGGTGCTGGCGCTCGTCGACGCCGCCATGTCCTCGCTCGGGCAGACGTCGCTGACCACCTGCCTGTACGGCGTGCTCGACACGGCGGCCGGCACGCTGGTGCTGGCCAGCGCCGGGCACCTGCCCCCGCTGGTCGTGCACCGCGACGGCGGTGGGCAGTACGTCGAGCTGGACCCGGGCCCGCCGCTGGGCGTCGGCAGCGAGCGGGCGCCGGAGACGGTGCTGCAGCTGCCCGAGGGGGCACTGCTGCTGCTGTTCACCGACGGGCTGGTGGAGGGGCGGGCGCAGCCGGTCGAGGCCGGGCTGCTGGCCCTGCGCAACGCCGTCGCCGAGCTCGGCGAGCTGTCGCCGGCCGGCCTGGAGGGCGTCTGCGACACGCTGCTGCGCGACCTGGGCCGTGACGGCCGCCCCGACGACGACAGCGCGCTGCTGGCCGTCCTGACCGCCGGCCGCGAGGCGGGGACGGCGGGAGCGCACCTGCACCTGGCCGGCCACCTGTCGGAGGTGGCCCGGGCCCGGCGGCTGGCCGAGGAGTGGGCCGAGCGCACCGGCTGCGACGCCGACGACGCAGCCCTGCTGGTCACCGAGCTCGCCAGCAACGCCCTGCGGCACGGCGGTCCCGGCGTCGACCTGTGGGTGCGGCCGTGCGCCGGAGGGGGTCTGCGCGTGGAGCTCATCGACGGCCGCGCCGACGCTCTGCCGCGACTGCGCCGCCCGGAGGCCGACGAGGAGGGCGGGCGCGGGCTGCTCATCGTCGCCGCGCTGGCCCGCGACTGGGGGACGGGGCGCCTGTCGGCCGGCAAGTGCGTCTGGTTCGAGCTGGCCCCGGCCGGCTGAGGTCCGCCGGGCCGCCTGTCCGCCGCCCGTCAGGCGAAGCCGGGCAGGTGCTCCCGCAGGACGGGTCCGACCGGCACCTCGGCCTCGAGCTGGCACAGCACGCCCACCATGCCGAGCCAGACCCGGTGGGTGAACAGGTGCTCGGCCGGCAGGTCCAGCTCCAGCGCCACCGCGAACTCCGGGTTGCGCGGGTCGTTCACCCGCGCGAACTCGCTGCGCAGCCAGTCGCGGGTGAAGCGGAACCGCTCGGCGCGGGCCGGCACCGTGAACGGCGCCATGTAGTCGACCAGCTTGGCGACGTCGACGCTCGCCCCCGGCCGCACGAAGCCCTCCTCCTGCAGCCGCCGCAGCACCTCGTCGGGGTCGTCGCCGAGCAGCGCGGCGAGCAGGCGGCCGAAGGTCGAGGGCATCGACGGCAGCTCCAGCGAGGAGCCGAAGTCGAGCACCCCGAGCCGGCCGTCGTCGAGCAGCCGGAAGTTGCCGGGATGGGGGTCGGTGTGCAGCAGCCCGGCGCGGGCCGGCCCGCTGACGAGGAAGCGCTGGTAGAGCAGCGCCGCGCGCTCGCGCTCGGTCTGCGTCCCCCGTCGGGCCACCGCCGCCAGCGGCGTGCCGTCCAGCCAGTCCATGACCAGCACGCGCGGCGCCGCCTGGCGGACCTGCGGCACGACGACGTCCGGGTCGCCTGCGTACGCGGTGGCGAAGCGGGTCTGCGTGCGTGCCTCGTGCAGGTAGTCGAGCTCCTCGGTCAGCCGGTCGCGCAGCTCGGCGACCAGCGGAGGCAGCGCGAGCCCCCGAGCGACCAGCGCCGCCACCCGCGACATCGCCGACAGCGTGCGGACGTCGGCGGTCAGGGCCTCCCGCACGCCGGGGTACTGCACCTTGACGGCGACCGGGCGCCCGTCGGCGTCACGGGCGCGGTGCACCTGCCCGATGGAGGCGGCGGCCGTCGCGCTCTCCGAGAAGTCGGGCAGCCGCTCGCGCCAGCGCGGCCCGAGGTCGGCGCGCAGCACCGGCTCGACGTCCGCGAAGGGCAGGGGAGCGTTGGCCTCCTGCAGGCCCGACAGCGTGTCGCGCCACGTCGACTCGGGGTCGGGCGGGAACAGCGCCTCGACCGTCGACAGCAGCTGCCCGGCCTTGAGCGCCCCGCCCTTGAGCCCGCCCAGGACCCGGCGCGTGCGGGCGGCGTTGCGCTCGCGCAGCGACGCGGCCACCCGGTCGGGGTCCTGGCCCGCCAGCCGGCGCAGGGCGCCCTCGGCGGCCAGCGCCGCGGCGCCGGCCGGCAGCGAGGCCAGCTGCGCCGTACGGGTCAGTCGCGCGGTCGGGACGGGCACCCGACCAGCCTGCCCTGCCGAGCGTCCCGGACGCGCCGGCGGCTCAGTCCAGGTCGCGCCGCGAGAACAGGACGATCCCGAGGCCCAGCACGAGCAGCGTGACCGCGGTCAGGACCAGCCCGCCCTGCAGGTTGCCGACGACGACCTCGCGCTCGGTGACGGAGAAGACCCCGTTGCGGTCGGTGACTCCCTCGGAGAACAGCAGGAACGAGGTCCCGCCCTCCAGGACCAGAGCGGCGGCGTTGGTCGTCAGCAGCCACTCCTGCCAGGCCGGCCGGAGGGCACGCACGGCGTTCTCCACGACGACGACGTAGACGAAGCCGGCACCCAGCGCGGCGGCCGTGTTGCGGATCAGGTTGGCCAGGGCGAAGCCGAGCAGTGCCACGAGCACGGCCAGCAGCACGCTGCGTCCGCCGGCGGCTGCGAGCTCGCGCCAGAAGCCCGGCGGCGCGTCCACGGTGCCGCGCGTCTCGGCGAGGACCCGGGCCGCGACGGCCCAGACCGCCTGCGTGGCCGCGGCGAGCACGGCGATCGTCAGCGCCAGCACCGTGGTCTTGGCCAGCATGACCTTGACCCGGCGCGGCTCCCAGAACAGCAGGGCCACGATCGACCGGGTGGACCACTCGGCGCCGATCCAGGTGGCGCCGACCAGGAAGGCGAACGCGGCAGTGGCCGCTGCGACGACGGCGGCGCCGGCCGGGCCGTCCTCGCCCAGCACGAACGGGCGCTCGTCGACGAACTGCTCAGGGCCGCCCATGCTCTCCACGGTCGGCCGGGGACCGCAGAACTGCTCCGGGCTCGTGCCCTCGGGGAGGTCGGTCGAGGTCAGGCACTGCTCGTAGAAGACCTGCGACTCGGCGAGCACCCGCTCGAGCTCGGCCTGCGCCTCGGCCTGGCCGGCGGCGGACGGCGCGGCGAACTGCGTCGACGCGACGGCCAGCAGACCGGCGAACCCGAGCAGCCCGAGCAGGACCAGGACCCGGATGAAGCGGCGCGAGCGCATCCGGTGGCCCTCGGCCCGCAGCAGGGAGCCGCGGGGAGGAGGTGCGGCGGGCGCCGGAGCGCCGGAGGTCTCGGTCTGCAGCGTGGCGGTCATGCGGCGTCTCCGGTCAGCTCGAGGAACGCGGACTCCAGGTCGGCCGCGACGGGCGTCAGCTCCGACAGGTACAGCCCCGCCTCGGCCAGCGTCCGGGTGAGCTCGTCGGGCCGCCCGACGCCCGACACCACGAGCGCGCCGTCGTCGGCGCGCTCGACCCGGTGTCCGGCCCGGGCCAGCGCGACCGTCGCCCCCGCCGCGTCGTCGACGCGCAGCCGTACCCGTCCGCTGGTGCGCGTCGAGAGCACCTCGGCCACGCGGCCACGGGCGACGCAGCGTCCGCGGCTCATGATCGAGACGTGGTCGCAGACCTGCTGCACCTCGGCGAGCAGGTGGGAGGACAGGAACACCGTCGTGTGACCGTCGGCCCCGAGGCGGCGCACCAGCTCCCGGACGTCACGGATGCCGGCCGGGTCCAGGCCGTTGCTCGGCTCGTCCAGCACCAGCAGGCGGGGGGCCTTGAGCAGGGCGGCGGCGATCCCGAGGCGCTGCTTCATGCCGAGCGAGTAGCCCTTGAAGCGCTCGTCGGCCCGCTCGCGCAGGTCGACGATCTCCAGGCACTCCTCGACGCGGGTGCGGCTGACCCCGGCCGTCTCGGCGAGCAGCTGCAGGTTGAGCCGGCCGGAGAAGGTCGGGAAGAACAGTGGCGTCTCCACCAGGGCGCCCACCGAGGCCAGGACCGACGGCAGGGCCGCCGGCACCGGCTCGCCGAGCAGCCGCAGCTGGCCGGCGTCGGCACGCACCAGTCCCAGCAGCACGCGGATGGTGGTGGTCTTGCCCGACCCGTTCGGTCCGAGGAAGCCGTGCACGCCGCCGTCGTCGACGTGCAGGTCGAGGTCGTCGAGCGCCCGCAGCGGCGGCTTGCCGCGGCGGCGGTAGGTCTTGGTGACGCCACGGACCTCGAGGACGCTCATGACAGGAGCTGGATGTCGGTCACGTACGCAGTATGCATACGCCGTATCGGTTGTCGAGCGACTTCGCAGCGGCGCGTCGCCGAGGACCGGTCCCGCGCACCTCGCCGGGGCCGGTCGCCGGCCCGACGTCCTAGACCGCGCAGGCGTCCCCGTCGCAGCCTGGACCGGCTGCCGTCCGCGCCATCTGCAGCGGCGCGCGCTCCGCCCATGCCTGGGCCAGGACCTGCTCGAGGGCCTGCGCCGGCTGCGCGCCGGAGACGCCGTAGCGGCCGTCCACGACGAAGAACGGCACCCCGGTGATGCCGTACGCCCGCGCCTGCGCCTGGTCGCCGCGGACCTCGGCGGCGAAGCGGTCGGTGGCCAGCACCTCCCGCGCCTCGTCGGCGTCCAGACCCGCCTCGGTGACCAGGCGGACGAGCGTCTCGGCGTCGCCGATCGGCTCGCCCTCGGTGAACGTCGCACGGAGCAGCCGCTCCTTGACCGCGTCCTGCACGCCGCGCTCGGCGGCGAGGTGCAGCAGCCGGTGCGCGTCGAAGGTGTTGCCGGGGCGGGCCCTGTCGAAGCGGAGCTCGAGGCCGTCCTGCGCCGCGGTGGCGGTCATGGTGTCGACCATCTGCTGGGCCCGGGGGACGTCGGTGCCGTACTTGGCGGCGAGGTTCTCGGCGTAGCCGCCCGTGCGCTCGGCCGGGGCGGTGCTGTCGAGCTCGAACGCCCGCCAGACCACCTCGACCTCGTCGCGGTGCGCGAACCCGGCCAGCGCCTGCTCGAAGCGGCGCTTGCCGACGTAGCACCAGGGACAGACGACGTCGGACCAGATCTCCACCTTCATGCCCGGTGCAACGGACGGCGGGGACGGGGTCATCCCGAGCGGGTGCGGCGCACCCGGATCGGCCCCTTCGCCGTCGACGGGTCGACGACGTGCCCGCCCTGGGTGATCTCGACGAGCCCGCGCGCGACCAGCCTGCGGGCGGCAGCGCGGGCCGGCTCCATGAGCGGGCGCCAGTCGTCGCCCCCGACCGCCCGGGCCGCTTCCGAGGGGCAGATCGTCGCGCCGCCGGCCCGCTGCGCCAGCAGGTCGAGCACGCTCTGCTCGAGGGCCGCGTCGGTGGGCTGCTGCCCCCTGCGCCGGCAGGCCTGCGAGCACCAGCGGACCGCGTCCCAGTCGCGCTCCCACCTCCGGCGCCAGGTGATCGTCCGTCCGCAGGCCGCACAGGTCTTGTCCGGCCTCACGTGACCGCCAGGCCGACGAGCCAGGTGGCGACCATCAGGACGCCCGCGGCGAGCTCTGCCAGCACCCCGAGGCCCACCGCCCTGAGCACCCGCACGGTCGACCGGCGTGCCTGCGGGCCTGGCCCCAGGCGCCGGGACTCCGCCAGGTAGGTGCCGGCCACCCCGCCGAGCAGCAGCCCGAGCGGCGGCAGCACGAGCAGCCCCGCGACGGCTCCGGCGCCGGCCGCCAGCAGGGTCGAGCGGGGGAGGGCGCCGGCCAGGTGGCGGCCGGGCAGGGCGAGCTTGAGCACGAGCCCGGCCACGAACAGCGCCGCCATGACCCCGACGACCACCCAGCGGGCGGTTCCGCCGTCGACCACGAGGGCCGCCCAGGCGATCCCGGCGGCGAGCACCAGCGCCGTGCCGGGCAGGACGGGCACCAGCACACCGGCCAGACCGACCAGCATGACGAGGGCGATCAGCGCGCTGTCGACCACCGGGCTACACCGGCAGCGGCGTGTCGAGCACCTGCTCCGTGAGCTCCCACAGGCGCGCTGCCGTGGCCGGGTCCGTCGCGGTGGCAGGCAGGTCGACCAGCTCCGGCCGTCCGCGGGACTGGCCGAGCCGGGTGGGGCCGACGTACGACCCGCCCGGCGTGCTGGAGTGCAGCCCGCGCAGGGTCGGCTGGGCTCCCGCCGCGGCGGACTGCAGGGCCACGCGGCTCAGCAGCGAGGCCACCGGCGCGAGCAGGGACAGGCCGTTGCCCTGCACCGTGCGGCGGAACAGGTTCGTCGAGCTCACCCCCGGGTGGACGGCCACCGTCGTCACGGGGGACCCGGCGACGGCGCCGCGGCGGTGCAGCTCGCGGGCGAACAGCAGGTTGGCCTGCTTGGTGTCGGCGTAGACCTGCTGCGGCCGGTACGGCACCGGTGCGACGAGCTCGTCGCGGGTCGTCGCGGCCGTCAGCCCTCCGCTGCGGGCGGCGATGCTCGAGACGAGGACGACCCGGCCTGCGCTGGTGTGCAGCAGCGGCCACAGAGCGGTCACCAGCGCTGCGTGTCCGAGGTGGTTGGTGGCCATCTGACGCTCGAAGCCCTGCGCGCTGAGCTGCAGGGGCCCGCCCATGATGCCGGCGTTGCAGACCAGTGCAGCCAGGCTCTCGTGCTCGTCGCGGAGCCGCTGCGCGCACCGGCGGACCTGGTCGAGGTCGGCGAGGTCGAGCTCCACGACGCTCGCCGAGCCGGGGCCGTGCAGTCGTGCGCGGGCCTGCTCGCCCTTCGCGGTGTCGCGCACCGCCAGCACGACGCAGGCTCCCCGTCCGACCAGGTCGCGCGCCGCCTCCAGCCCGATGCCGCTGTTGGCGCCGGTGATCAGGATGGTGCGGCCGGTCTGCTCCCCGAGCTGCCGGGCGTCCCAGGTCATGCGAGCGAGCGTACGGGCGCCCGCGCCGGCTCCGCGCGTCGGCGGAGTCGGCTGCCGTCAGCCGTCGACGGCGAGCACGAGGGGGAGGACCGGCCCGGCGCCGGCCTCGCGCAGGACGCGAGTGGCCTCGGTGAGGGTCCAGCCGGAGTCGACGAGGTCGTCGACGAGCAGCAGCGGGCGGCCGTCGAGCGCGGTGCCCGGCGGCACGCCGAACGCGCCGTGCACGGCGCGCAGCCGCTGGGCGCTGTTGCTGCGACCGGCACCGGGCGGCACGTCGCGCAGCAGGTCGAGCGTCCCGAGCAGCGGCAGGCGGCCGACCTCGGCCAGCCGCGCGCCCAGGCTCCCGACCAGCTGCGGCCGGGTGCGGGACGGGACGACCACCACCCCCGTCGGGCGGTCCTGCCAGCCCCAGCCGGTCAGCACGGCCACGACGGCGCGCAGGACGTCGTCGGGCACCGGGGCGTCGGGCCCGGCCAGCAGGCCGCGCAGCCGGGTGCCCCACCCGATGTCGGACAGCCGGCCCAGCGCCCGCCCGCTCTCGGCCTGCACCGAGGCGGGGATGCGGCCCTTGACCTCGCTGAGCCCGGTCGGCCACAGCTTGCGGGGTTCGACCTCGACCCCGGGCCGGCCGAGGGCGGCGGAGGCGGCGGCCAGCGACTCGGGCGTGACCGAGGTCGGCAGCGCGCGCCCGGTGCACCGGTCGCAGCGGCCGCACGGCAGGGCAGTCCCGTCGAGCACCTGCGGGTCGTCGAGCTGGCGGCGCAGGAACAGCATGCGGCAGTCGTCGGTGGTGGCGTAGTCGCGCATCGCCTGCTGCTCGGCGGCGCGGTCGGCGGACACCCGTGCGTAGCGCTCGGCGTCGTAGGCCCAGTCGGCGCCGGTGGCCGTCCAGCCGCCGGTCACCCGCTGCACCGCGCCGTCGACGTCGAGGACCTTGAGCATCGTCTCGAGCCGGGTGCGGCGCAGGTCGACGTGCGCCTCCAGCGCGGCCGTCGACATCGGCCGGCCGCTGGCGCCCAGCACCCCGAGCACCTGGCGGACCTGCTCCTCGCGAGGGAAGCCGAGCGAGGCGAAGTAGCGCCAGATCGCCTCGTCCTCCGCGCCGGGCAGCAGCACGACCTCGGCGCGCTCCACCCCGCGCCCGGCGCGGCCCACCTGCTGGTAGTAGGCGATGGGTGACTGCGGCGCGCCCAGGTGCACCACGAAGCCGAGGTCGGGCTTGTCGAAGCCCATGCCGAGCGCGCTGGTCGCGACCAGGGCCTTGATCCGGTTGGCCAGCAGGTCGTCCTCGGCGGCGCGCCGCTCGGCGTCGTCGGTGCGGCCGGAGTAGGCCGCGGCCTCGACGCCACGGCTGCGCAGGAACGACGCGAGCTCGTCGGTCGCGGCGACGGTGAGGCAGTAGACGATGCCGCTGCCCGGCAGGTCGCGCAGGTGGTCGGCGAGCCAGGCCCAGCGGTGGGCGGCGCCCGGCAGCGACAGCACCGCCAGGTGGAGGGAGGACCGGTCGAGCGCCCCCCGCAGCACCAGGGTCTGCTCGCCGCCCGTGGCGAGCTGCTCGGCGACGTCGGCGACGACGCGGCCGTTGGCGGTCGCGGTGGTGGCCAGCACCGGCGTGCGGGGCGGCAGGTCGGCCAGCAGGGTGCGGATGCGGCGGTAGTCGGGGCGGAAGTCGTGGCCCCAGTCGGAGATGCAGTGCGCCTCGTCGACCACGAGCAGCCCGGCGCTCGCAGCCAGGCGCGGGAGCACGGCGTCGCGGAACTCGGGGTTGTTGAGCCGCTCGGGGCTGACGAGCAGCACGTCGACCGCCCCGCGCTCGACGTCGGCGTAGACCAGCTGCCAGTCGCCGACGTTGCTGGAGTTGACCGTGACGGCGCGGATGCCGGCCCGCTGCGCCGCGACGATCTGGTTGCGCATGAGCGCGAGCAGCGGGCTGACGATCACCGTCGGTCCGGCGCCCCCCGCGCGCAGCAGCGCCGTCGCCACGAAGTAGACCGCCGACTTGCCCCAGCCGGTGCGCTGCACCACCAGTGCCCGGCGGCGACCGGTGACCAGCGCGTCGATGGCGGTCCACTGGTCCTCGCGCAGGACGGCGTCGTCGCCGGCGAGGGCGCGCAGGCAGCGCTCGGCGTCGTCTCGGGTGCTCACCCGGACGACCCTGCCAGAGGCGACCGACAGGACCGCAGGGCCCTGTGGACGCGCTGCGCCGACGACCCCGGACGGCCCTCGTCGGCCGCCTACCGCGGCGGCAGGGTGAGCGTCGCGCCGCGGGCGAGCGGCCGTACGCCCGACAACCCCCGGCGCTCGACCTCGGCGAGGAAGTCCGACAGGGGGCTGGTGAACACGCCGTAGTCGTCGTAGTGGACGGGCACGGTGGTGCGGGGCCGGACGATCTCGAGCAGGTCGGCGCCCTCGCGGGCGTCCATCGTGACGAGCACGCCCAGGCCGAGCACACCCGGGATGCGGGTGCCGCCGAGGTGCCAGAGCCCGAGGTCGAGGTCGGGATGGCGCACCGGCACCTGGCGCAGCTCGTCGATCAGCAGCGTGTCGCCGGTGATGTAGACCGACAGCGGGTCGTCGGCGACCGGCGCGAACTCCAGGACGGAGCCGTTCACCGGCGGCAGCAGGGCCTGCAGCGGTCCCCGGGCGTGCCTGCCCGGCGCGGCCGTGATCCTCAGGCGGGAGCCGTCGGCCGCGGTGAGCTCGTGCACCTGCCACGTCCTCAGGCCGACCGCGCGGGAGAAGCCCCACGACCGCAGCTCGCGCGCCCCGGCGACCGTCGTCACGATCGGGACGTCCTTGGGCAGCGCGTCCCGGGCGATCCGGTCGAAGTGGTCCTCGTGCAGGTGCGAGAGCACGACGGCGTCCAGCGGCGGCAGGTCGGCGACCTGCATCGCCGGCTCGGTGCGCCGGACCGACGACAGGCCCTTGCCCAGGTAGGCCCGCTGGCCGCGGTGCAGGAAGTTCGGGTCGGTCAGCAGCGTGAAGCCGCCGTACTCGACCAGGGTCGTCGCGGTCCCGATGAAGGTGAGGCTGCCGGTCACCCCGAGGCGCCTACCCAGCCGTCCCCGGTCCCACCAGCAGGGCGGCGGCGGCCAGGCCCGCCAGGACGCTGACCGCGACCAGGACCGGGAACGCCGTTCCGGCCGGGCCCCGCCCCTGCGCCCGCCCCGTCCCCTCCGGTCGCTTCGCCCTGACCACCGCCGCGGACACGCCGGCCTCGACCGAGAGCAGCGCGAGGGCCAGGCCGGGCAGGCCCACCCAGGCCAGGACCGCCGCGGTCCCCAGCAGCGGCACGACGTACACCACGACCAGGACGACCAGCTCGGCGCGGTCCGGTCGGGGGTGGGCGTCGCTCACCTGCCCAGTCTGGACCCGGGCCGGGCGGCGGATCGGCGAGACTGGACGCGCACGCGGTCCGACGAGGCCGCACAGGCGCGCCCAGCACGGGGCGCTCCGCGACACGAGGGTGAGCAGATGAGCGAGTTCGGCAGGATCGACGACGACGGCACCGTCTACGTGCGCACGCCCGACGGCGAGCGGGCCGTCGGCTCCTGGCAGGCCGGGACGCCGGAGGAGGGCCTGGCCCACTTCGCCCGCCGGTACGAGGTGATCTCGACCGAGGTCGCCCTGCTGGAGCAGCGGCTGCGCTCGGGCGCCGGCGACCCGCAGCAGGTGGCGCAGAGCGCGACCCGGCTCAAGAAGACGGTCCCGACCGCCGCGGCCGTCGGCGACCTGGCCGCCCTCGAGCGCCGCGTCGACGGGCTGCTGGAGAAGACGGCCGACGCGGTGGAGGCGGGCCGGGTGGCCAAGGCCGAGGCGCGCGCCCGGGCCGCGGAGGCCAAGACGGCGCTGGCCGAGGAGGCCGAGCGCCTGGCCGGCACCTCCGAGTGGAAGACCAGCGGCGAGCGCCTGCGGACCCTCGGCGACGACTGGAAGCGCCTGCCCCACCTCGAGCGCAAGGCCG
Organism: uncultured Frankineae bacterium; assembly: GCA_902805775.1. Classification (GTDB taxonomy): domain Bacteria; phylum Actinomycetota; class Actinomycetes; order Mycobacteriales; family SCTD01; genus SCTD01. Next base: position 63,759 of record CADCUB010000120.1, read on the forward strand.
AGGACGAGCTCTGGCAGCGCGTCGCCGCGGCCCGCAAGCGCTTCACCGAGCGGCGCACGGCGCACTTCGCCGCCCTCGAGCAGCAGCGCAGCGTCTCGCAGGAGCGCAAGGAGAAGCTCATCGCCGAGGCCGAGAGCCTGTCGTCCTCGACCGAGTGGGGACCGACCGCCGGGCGCTACAAGGCGCTCATGGGCGAGTGGAAGACGGCGGGGCGCGCGCCCCGCGACGTCGAGGACACGCTGTGGACCCGCTTCAAGGCGGCCCAGGACGCGTTCTTCTCGGCCCGCAACGCCCACTTCTCGGTGCAGGACGAGGAGCTGCGCGGCAACCAGAAGGTCAAGGAGGAGATCCTCGCCGAGGCCGAGACGATCGACCCGGCGCAGGGCGTCGACCGGGCCAAGGCTCGGCTGCGCACGCTGCAGGACCGCTGGGAGGCGGCCGGCAAGGTGCCCCGCGACGTCATGCGCTCGCTCGAGGACCGGATGAGCGCCGTGGAGGACAAGGTCCGCTCGGCCGGCGACGCCCGCTACGCACGCTCGGACGAGTCGCCGTTCACCGCCAAGCTGCGGGAGAAGGTCGTGGAGCTCGAGGCCAAGCTCGACCGGGCGCGCGCGGCCGGCCGGCCCACGGCCGAGCTGGAGGCCGCGCTCACGACGCAGCGCCAGTGGCTGGCCCAGGCGGGCGGGTCGACCTCCGGCGCGCCGGTCGCGGCGGCCGCGCCGGCTCCGGCGCCGGCTCCGGCTCCCAAGAAGAAGAGCACCAGCGGCTGGGTGCGCGCGGACTAGGACCGCGCCCAGCGGGCCTGCTTGCCCACTCGGCCTGTCCGTCCGTACCGCGCTGGACGGCGCGTCCGGGCGTCGGTGCGGGCGGACAAGGGCCGGAGGGCTGCGCTACACGACCCGGGCGCGCAGGAACTCCACCGTCCGCGACCAGGCGAGCCCCGCGTCGGCCTCGCTGTAGGTGCCCAGGGCGTTGGTGTCGTTGTGGAACGCGTGGGCGGCGTCGTAGAAGTGGAACTCGACCTCGACGCCCGACTCGCGGCGGATCTGCTCGGCCTGCGCCCGCGCGTCGTCGGCGGGGTAGAAGTCGTCGCGCTCCCCGTAGTGCCCCTGCACGGCGGCCGTCAGGCCCTCGTAGGTCCGGGGGACCGCCGGCCCGACGCCGTAGTAGGGGACCGCGGCGCTGACCCGGCCGTCCTGCTGGACCGCCAGCATCAGGACGAAGCCGCCGCCCATGCAGAAGCCGACCGCACCCACGGTCGCGCTGGTGACGGCGTCGTGCGCCAGCAGGAAGTCGACCGCCCCGCCGAGGTCGCGGGCGGCCTGCTCGACCGGCAGCTCGGACATCAGCTGCCCCGCCTCGTCGGCGTCGTGGGTCGTGCGTCCGCCGAACAGGTCCGGCGCCAGCGCGACGAAGCCCTCGGCGGCGAGCCGGTCGGTGACGTCCGCGATGTGGTCGGTCAGCCCCCACCACTCCTGGACGACGACGACGGCCGGGCCGCTGCCGGACGGCGGCAGGGCGAGGTAGCCGTGGGCCTGACCGCTCCCGCTCGGGAAGGAGGTGTTCTGGCGGGACGCGTGCTCGGTCATGGCGGCCTCTCGGACGTGCGGATGGTCGCCCTTCTCTACACCGGCTCGCCGGCCGGCACGACCTCGGGGCTCGGCTCCAGCGGCGGCGGTGGCAGCAGGTCCGGCTCCTGCAGCGGTCCGGGGTCGTCCGGCACGGGGGTCTGCGGGTCGAGCGGCGGCGCCGTGCCCGGCGGTGGGCTGGGCGCGGGCTCGAGGGGGCGGGCGTCGAGGTCCATGGGACCAGCCTTGCCCGGCCGCCGCGACCTCTAGCCCTGCCCGGGCTCGGGCGGCAGGTGTGCGGCCAGCGGCGTCCGCAGGACGGCCTCGGCAAAGGCGTCGCGGCCCTCCGCCGCCAGCATGCCGTTGACCTCGAGCGAGGCCAGGCCGTGCGTGGTCACCCAGCACGTGCGGGCCAGCTGCTCGGCGTCGGCGCCGACGAGCGTGCCGGCGTCCAGGCACTGCTGCGCGGCCTCGACGACGCGCCCCAGGGTGGCGCTGCGGCCGACTCCTCGGGTGGCCCGGGCCGGGGTGAAGCCGGGGATCGCCCGGCCGAACATCACCGAGAAGAAGGCCGGCTCGTCGAGCGCGAACGCGCGGTAGCCCCGCCCCAGCGCGATCAGCCGCTCCGGGTCACCCGGGGGTGGCGCGGCGTCGAGCGCCGCCGCCATGGCGGCGCCGAGCCGGCGGAACCCCTCGGCGTACAGCGCGTCCGCCAGGCCCGGCTTGCCGCCGAACAGCGTGTAGACGATCTGCGTCGACCCGCCCGACTCCGCGGCGATGCGGCGCAGCGAGAGCGCGTGCGGGCCCTCCTCGGCCAACGCGCGCGCGGCGACCTCCAGCACCCGCCGTCGGCGGTCGTCGGTGGCGCCGGGGGAGCTCACCCTCGCCATGGTGGTGGACAACGGTGTCATAACGCTGTTATACCTGAGCTGCCGACCTGGAGGAGCAGCTGTGACGACGACCGCGCCCCCGTCCCTGAGCGACGTCCTGGCCACCGACGGCCCGGTCGTGCTGGATCGCAGCTGGTGGTCCTGGGCGGGGCCGCACGGCGGGCTGCTGGCCGCCGTGGCCCTGCGTGCCGGCAGCTCCGTCGCCGGCGCCGGGCGGACGCCGCGCGCTCTCAGCGCGCAGTTCCTGCGCACGGTCGACGACGGCGAGGTCCGGCCGGAGGCCGAGGTCGTGCGCGAGGGCGGAGCCTCCAGCACCGTGTCCAGCGTGCTGCGCGGCTCCGACGGAGGCGTCGTCCTGCAGGCCGTCCTCACCAGCGGCCGCGCCCGCGGCGGCGGTGCGCCGTACGCCGTCGTCGCCATGCCTCAGGTCCCCGGGCCGCAGGACTGCACGCCGCTCGCGCTGCCGGTCGACCTCGTGCCCTACGGCCAGCACTTCGAGCACCGGCCGGCCGCTGGTCCGCTGCCGTTCTCCGGCGGCGACCGGGCCGAGCTGGTCGCGTGGGCCCGGCTGCGCGCCGACGACCCGCTCGACGCCGCCGCACTGACCGTGCTGGCCGACGCCATGCCGCCCGCGCTGTACGGCGTCGTGCGCACCCCCGTCGTCGTCCCGACGGTCGACCTCTCCGTGTCGTACGCCTCCGGTCTGGACGAGGTGCCGCGCCGGGGCTGGGTGCTCGTGCGCATCGCCACGCGCACCGCCGCCGACGGGTGGTGCGTCGACGACAGCGAGGTCTGGGCGCCGGACGGCACTCTGCTGGTGCAGGCGCGGCAGACCCGGCGCGTGCTCGGCGAGCTGGGCCGGTGACCGCGACCGCCACGCCGGACGCGCTCGCGGTCGACCGCCGGGCCTGGCAGGTCCTGGGCGTCTCGGCGGCTGGGGTGTTCGTCGTCTTCCTCGACGCCACCGTGGTCAACATCGCCTTCCCGGCGATGAGCGCGGACTTCTCCGGCTCCACCCGGGCCCAGCTGTCGTGGGTGCTCAACGCCTACGCGGTGGTGTTCGGGGCACTGCTGGTGACCGCCGGTCGGCTGGCCGACGCTCGCGGCCGCAAGCTGCTGTTCCTGCTCGGTCTCGGCGTGTTCGCGGTCGCCTCGGCGCTGTGCGGGCTGGCGCCGTCCGTGCCGCTGCTCGTCGCAGCCCGCGCCGTCCAGGCCGTGGGGGCCGCGCTGCTGGTCCCCGCCTCGCTCGGTCTGCTGCTGCCGGAGTTCCCAGCCGCCCGGCGGGCCACCGCCGTCGGGCTCTGGGGCGCCGCCGGAGCGGTGGCCGCCGCCGCCGGCCCCACGCTGGGTGCCCTGCTGGTGGAGGGCCCGGGGTGGCGGTGGGTGTTCTGGATCAACGTGCCGTTCTGCGCTCTCGCGGTGCTGGCCGGTCGCCGCGTCCTGCGCGAGTCGGCCGGCACGCCGGTCACCGGTCGCCCCGACGTCGTCGGCGTGCTGCTGGTGACGGCGGTCTTCGGGCTGCTGTCGCTGGGGCTGGTGCAGGGCGAGCAGTGGGGCTGGGCCTCCGGCCGCGTCGTGGGGTCCTTCGTGCTCGCAGCGGTGCTGACGCCCGTCCTCGTCGTCCGTGCGCTGCGCCACCCCAGCCCGGTGCTGCCGGTGCGCCTGTTCGCCGTGCGGACGTTCTCGGTCGCCACCGCCGGCACGCTGCTGTTCGGCGCCGCCTTCTTCGCCATGATCCTGGCGAACGTCCTGTTCCTCACCTCGGTGTGGGACTACTCCGTCCTGCGCACCGCGGTGGCCGTGCTGCCGAGCCCGCTGCTCGCCGCGGTCACCGCTCCGCTGGCCGGGCGCCTGGCCGACCGCTACGGCTTCCGGGTCGTGGTCGTCCCCGGTGCGCTGTCGATGGTCGCGGCGCAGGCGTGGTTCGCGACGCGCACGACCGCCGACGCGTCCTGGCTCACCGACTTCCTGCCCGGCTCGGTGCTCGCGGGCCTGGCCATCGGGTTCGCCTTCTCCGCGCTGGGCGCTGCCGGGGCGCAGGCACTGCCGCCCGCGGCGTTCGCGGTCGGCGCGGCGGTCGGGGCGACGGCGCGCCAGCTGGGCGCGGTGCTCGGTGTGGCGGTGCTCGTGGCCGTGCTGGGCGAGCCCGCTCCCGCGCAGGTCCTGGCGGCGTTCCACCGCTCCTGGACGGCCATCGGCGTCGCGGCGCTCGCCTGTGCCGTCGTGTGCCTGGCGCTCGGCCGGCCGCGCGTCCCGACCGCCTGAGCCCGGCCGGGGTCCCGTACCTCACGCCTGCCGGGAACGCAGCGCGGCCGCCACCCCGGGAGGGTGGCGGCCGCGAGGAGCGTACGGAGGACCTGCTAGGCGACGTACTCGCGCAGCGCGTCGGCGCGGCCGCCGGCGCGGATCTCGGCGAGGGTGTCGCGCTCGATCTGGCGGATCCGCTCGCGGGTCAGGCCCAGGTGGCGGCCGACCTCGTCGAGGGTGCGCGGACGCCCGTCCTCGAGGCCGAAGCGCATGCGCATGACGATCGCGGAGCGCTCGGGCAGCGAGTCGAGCACCTCGGACAGCTGGCCGTGGAGCATCTGCGTCTCGACGGCGGCCTGCGGGTCGATCGAGTCGACGTCGGTGATGAAGTCACCGAGCACCGCCTCGTCGTCGCCGACCGGCGCCTGCAGCGACAGGGTGTCGCGGCCGTGGCGCAGGATCTCCTCGACCTTCTCCGCGGTCATCGACAGCGGCTCGCCGATCTCCTCGGAGGAGGGCTCGCGGCCGAGCGACTGCGTGAGGTCGCGGCGCGTGCGGGTCACCTTGGTGATCAGCTCGGCCATGTGGACGGGCACGCGGATGGTGCGGCCCTGGTCGGCCAGCGCGCGCTGCAGCGCCTGGCGGATCCACCACGTGGCGTAGGTGGAGAACTTGTAGCCCTTGGCGTAGTCGAACTTCTCCACCGCGCGCACGAGGCCGAGGTTGCCCTCCTGCACCAGGTCGAGCAGGTCGAGCCCGCGGCCCTGGTAGCGCTTGGCGAGCGAGACGACCAGGCGCAGGTTCGCCTCGAGCAGGTGCCGCTTGGCGACCTCCCCGTCGCGCTCGATCTCGACGAGGTCGCGGCGCATCGCCGCGGCGAGCTTCGTCTCGCCGGCGTTGTGCTGGCGCAGCTTCTCGGTCGCGAACAGGCCGGCTTCGATGCGCTTGGCCAGGTCGACCTCCATCTCGGCGGTCAGCAGGGCGACACGGCCGATCTCGCGCAGGTAGGCCTTGACCAGGTCGATGCCGGGCGGCGGCTCGTCGAGCGCGAGCGGCTTGTCCTCCTCGGCGACGACGGCCGGCGCGGCGACCGGCTCGGCGAAGACGGTGTCACCGTCGGGCTGCGCCGCCTCGAGCACGGCAGCCTCGGCCTCGGCCTTGGTCTGCTTCACGGGCGCCGGCTTGGCGGCGACGGCCTGGGCGGCGACGGCCTTGGCGGCGACGGCCTTGGCCGCGGCGCTCTTGACGGCGGTCTTGCCGACGGACCTCTTCCCGGGCACCACCGATGCAGCGGTGGCAGCGACCGGGGCAGTGGTCTCGGGAACGGTCTGGACAGACACGGTGGGCTCCTCCACGAGCGGCTCGACGGCGGCGCCGTCCGCCACGGTGCGTCCGGCGGGACGCTTCTCCTGCGGGCCGGCTGCCCGCTTGGCCGGCCGTGCGGCCGACGGCTTGTTCGTCGGGGTGTGGGCTGCGGTGCGACGCGTACGGGCGGGCTTGGCGGACGCCAGGTCGTCCGACATCACGACTGCGCCCTGCTCGGAGAGCTGGCGCAGCACGGCTCGGGCCTCGGTCGGGCCGATGCCGGCGCCGTCGAACGTGTCGCGCATCTGCTCGAGGGACAGGCGTCCCTCGGAGCGCGCACGCTCGACCAGCGTCTCGACGATCTCGGCGGGACGGGCGGGGGCGGACATGGAGAACTCCTGAGGCAGGGTGGCCGGGAAGGCCGTGTGTGGTGCCGGGCTCGGGTGTCCGGGTCGGTCCACACCCGCGCTGCGGCGCCAGTGAGCGCCGTGCGGAGACGGCGTGACGTCCCGGTCGCGGGCACCCCGAACAGCAGGTGCCTTCGCAGATCGCAACGATCCTCTCACGTCCAGGATTCCGGTAGGACCCCGGCCGGTGAGGCTGCTCACAGGACGGGCTACCCCGGCGGGCTCAGTCCCATCCCAGTTCGTGCAGCCGTTCGTCGTCGATGCCGACGTGGTGCGCGAACTCGTGCACGACCGTGACGGCGATCTCCTCCAGGAGGTGGTCGAGATCCTCGGCCAGGAGGCAGAGCGGGATCCGGTACAGGCTGATGCGGTCGGGCAGGGCGCCGGCGTAGTGGCCGCGCTCGGTCAGCGCGACGCCCTCGTACAGCCCGAGCAGATCAGGCTCCTGCTCGTTCTCGTCCTCGACCACCACCACGACGTTGTCGAAGCGCGCGGCGAGCTCGGGCGGCAGCGTGTCGAGCGCGTCCGCGACGTAGCCCTCGAACTCCGCCGGCGAGACCGGCTGCACTGCACGTCCCCGCGCGGCTGACGGCGCCCTCAGTCGAGGTAGTCGCGCAGCTTCTGCGACCGGCTCGGGTGCCGGAGCTTCGACAGGGTCTTGCTCTCGATCTGGCGGATGCGCTCGCGGGTCAGCCCGAACTCGCGGCCGATCTCGTCGAGGGTGCGCGGCTGGCCGTCGACCAGGCCGAAGCGCATCTTCACGACGGCGGCCTCGCGGTCGGTCAGCGTGCGCAGCACCTCGCCGAGCTGCTCCTGCATCAGGCCGTACGACACGACCTCCGCGGCGATCGGCGCGTCGGCGTCCTCGATGAAGTCGCCGAGGCTCGAGTCCTGGTCGTCGCCGATGGTGGTCTCGAGGCTCACCGGCTCGCGGGCGTAGCCCTGGATCTCGACGACCTTCTCCGGCGTCATGTCGAGCTCCTTGGCGAGCTCCTCCGGGGTCGGCTCGCGGCCGAGCTCCTGCAGCATCTCGCGCTGCACCCGGGTGAGCTTGTTGATCTGCTCGACCATGTGCACCGGGATGCGGATCGTGCGGGCCTGGTCGGCCATCGCCCGGGTGATCGCCTGGCGGATCCACCAGGTGGCGTACGTCGAGAACTTGTAGCCCTTGGTGTAGTCGAACTTCTCGACCGCGCGGATCAGGCCGAGGTTGCCCTCCTGGATGAGGTCGAGGAAGAGCATCCCGCGACCCAGGTAGCGCTTGGCGATCGACACGACGAGGCGCAGGTTGGCCTCGAGCAGGTGGCGCTTGGCCTTGCCGCCGTCGGTGACGAGCCACTCGAGGTCGCGGCGCAGCGCGGCCGACAGCTTCGGCGCCTCGCCGGCGTCGGCCTGGCGGACCTTCTCGGCGGCGAACAGGCCGGCCTCGATGCGCTGCG
>CADCUB010000121.1 GCA_902805775.1 uncultured Frankineae bacterium
TGATCGGCTACGCGCTCGTCCGCGCCGTCGCCGACGTCCCGGTGATGAACACCAGCTACGCCGAGATCGACGGCAAGCCCCAGCTGGTCACCCCCGAGGGCGTGGGCCTGGGCCTGGCCATCGACCTGCAGAACGCCAACGGCACGCGCTCGCTCGTCGTCGCCGCCATCAAGGGCGCCGACAGGATGGACTTCGCGCAGTTCTGGGCGGCGTACGAGGACATCGTGCGCCGCGCCCGCGCCGGCAAGCTGACGACCGAGGACTTCCAGGGCACGACGATCAGCCTCACCAACCCGGGTGGCATCGGCACCGTCCACTCGGTCCCCCGTCTCATGAAGGGCGCCGGCGCGATCATCGGCGTGGGCGCGATGGAGTACCCCGCGGAGTTCCAGGGCGCGTCCGAGGAGACGCTCGCCCGCCTCGCGGTGAGCAAGACGATCACCCTCACCAGCACCTACGACCACCGCGTCATCCAGGGCGCGCAGTCCGGTGAGTTCCTGCGCCGCATGCACCAGCTGCTGCTCGGAGAGGACGGCTTCTACGACGACGTCTTCCGTGCGCTGCGCATCCCGTACGTCCCGGTGCAGTGGGTGCCCGACCAGCAGGCGACGCACGAGGGCGACCTCGGCAAGGCCACCCGCGTCATGGAGCTCATCCACGCCTACCGGGTGCGCGGGCACCTGATGGCCGACACCGACCCGCTCGAGTTCAAGGTGCGCAGCCACCCCGACCTCGACGTCGTCAACCACGGCCTGTCGCTGTGGGACCTCGACCGCGAGTTCCCGGTCGGCGGCTTCGCCGGCAAGCAGGTCATGAAGCTGCGCGACGTGCTCGGCGTGCTGCGCGACTCGTACTGCCGCACGGTCGGCATCGAGTACATGCACATCCAGGCGCCCGAGGAGCGGCGCTGGATCCAGGAGCGGGTGGAGAAGAAGGCCCAGCGGCCCGACCGCGACGAGCAGCTGCACGTCCTCGAGCGGCTCAACGCCGGCGAGGCGTTCGAGTCGTTCCTGCAGACCAAGTACGTCGGGCAGAAGCGCTTCTCGCTCGAGGGCGGCGAGTCGGTGGTCCCGCTGCTCGACGGCGTGCTCGTGCGCGCGGCGCAGGACGGCCTGGACGAGGTCGCCATCGCGATGCCGCACCGCGGACGCCTCAACGTGCTCGCCAACATCGTCGGCAAGAGCTACGCGCAGATCTTCCGCGAGTTCGAGGGCAACCTCGACCCGCGCACGGCGCACGGCTCCGGCGACGTGAAGTACCACCTCGGCGCCGAGGGCGAGTTCAAGGCCCCCGACGGCGAGACGGTGGCGGTCAGCCTGCAGGCCAACCCCTCCCACCTCGAGGCCGTGAACCCGGTGCTCGAGGGCGTGGTGCGTGCCAAGCAGGACAAGATCAACCGTGGTGAGGACGGATTCAGCGTCCTGCCGGTGCTCCTGCACGGCGACGCGGCCTTCGCCGGCCAGGGCGTCGTCGCGGAGACGCTGCAGATGGGCCAGCTGCGGGGCTACCGCACCGGCGGCACGATCCACGTCGTCGTCAACAACCAGGTCGGCTTCACCACGGGTCCGCACTCCGCGCGCTCGTCGGTCTACGCGACCGACGTCGCCCGCATGGTGCAGGCGCCGATCTTCCACGTGAACGGCGACGACCCCGAGGCGTGCGTACGGGTCGCCAAGCTGGCCTTCGACTACCGGCAGGCGTTCAAGAAGGACGTCGTCATCGACATGGTCTGCTACCGCCGCCGCGGGCACTCCGAGGTCGACGAGCCGTCGTTCACCCAGCCGCTGATGTACGACACGATCGACAAGAAGCGCTCGGTCCGCAAGATCTACACCGAGAACCTCATCGGACGCGGTGACATCACCGTCGAGGAGGCCGAGCAGGCGCTGCGCAACTACCAGGCGCAGCTCGAGAAGGTCTTCCAGGGCACCCGCGAGGCCTCCAGCGCCGAGCCCATGCGTCCCGAGCCGGAGCCGACCGGCGTCGACGACCTGCGCACCGCCGTCCCCCGCGAGGTCATGGACACCATCGCGGCGGCGCAGGTGGCGTTGCCCGAGGGCTTCACCGTCCACCCGCGGCTGCTGCCGCAGCTCGAGAAGCGCGTCAAGATGCTCGACGACGGGACGATCGACTGGGCGATGGGCGAGACGCTGGCGTACGGGTCGCTGCTGCTCGAGGGCCGTCCGGTGCGGCTCGCCGGCCAGGACGCCCGGCGCGGCACGTTCGGCCACCGCCACGCGGTCCTCGTCGACCGGGCGACCGGCGGCGAGCACACACCGCTGGCGCACCTGTCGCCCGACCAGGCGCCGTTCTACGTCTACGACTCGCTGCTGTCGGAGTTCGCGGCGATGGGCTTCGAGTACGGCTACTCCGTCGCACGTCCCGAGGCGCTGGTGCTGTGGGAGGCGCAGTTCGGCGACTTCGTCAACGGGGCGATGACGATCGTCGACGAGTTCATCGCCGCGGGCGAGGTGAAGTGGGGGCAGCGCTCGGGGCTGACGCTGCTGCTGCCGCACGGCTACGAGGGCCAGGGACCCGACCACTCGTCGGCCCGGGTCGAGCGCTTCCTGCAGCTGTGCGCCGAGGACAACATGGTGGTGGCGGCACCGACCACGCCGGCCAACTACTTCCACCTCCTGCGCACGCAGGCCCTGCAGTCGCACTCGCGGCCGCTGGTCGTGCTGTCGCCGAAGTCGATGCTGCGCCTGCGCGCGGCCAGCTCGGCCGTCGAGGACTTCACCGAGAAGGGCTTCGCCCCCGTGCTCGACGACCCCGACGCCCGTGACGCCGGTGCCGTCAGGCGCGTGGTCCTGACCGCCGGCAAGGTGCACTACGACCTGCTCGCCGCCCGCCGCAAGAACGACGACGGCACGACCGCGCTGGTGCGGATCGAGCGGCTGTACCCGGTGCCCGGCGAGGAGGTCGCGGACGCCCTCGCCGGCTTCCCGAACGCCACCGACGTCGTGTGGTGCCAGGAGGAGCCGGCCAACCAGGGCGCCTGGTCGCACATCGCGCTGTCGCTGCCCGACCACCTGCCCGAGGGCCGCACCCTGCGCCGTGTCTCCCGCAAGGCGGGCGCGTCGCCTGCGGCCGGCTCGAGCAAGGTGCACGAGGCCGAGCAGGCCGCGCTCATCGCGGCGGCGCTGTCGTCGTCGTGAGCGGGCGGTAGGCGTGTACTTCACCGACCGCGGGCTCGAGGAGCTCGCCGAGCGGCGCGGCGAGGAGTCGGTCAGCCTGGCCTGGCTGGCCGAGCGCATGCGCCAGTTCGTCGACGAGAACCCCGAGCACGAGGTCCCGGTCGAGCGCCTCGCGACGTGGCTCGCGCGACTGGACGACGACGAGGAGTGACGGCCGTCGCCGTACGGAGATGCGCTGCTACGGCGAGTGATTCACAGGTGAGGGACGAGGCGGACGTCACCCGAACGGCTGGTGCAGGGACGTCCTGCACGGGTCACCCTTCACCCACAACCCTACGGAGGACCACATGAACACCCGGACGATCGCCACCATCGCACTCGCCATCGCGGTGCTGCTCCTGCTCTTCCTGGTCATCCTGCCGCGGCTGTAGCCGGCCGGGCCGGTCGCCGGGTGCTCTCGCCCGCGACCGGCCCCACGGAGCCCTGACGGGCACGAGCCGGTGCCGACGCAGGACATGGCCGTGCACACCTCCTGGTGTTCGAACACGTGTTCGAGTACGATGAGCCATGGCCAGATCAGCCGAGGTCGCTGCGCTCGAGGCGCAGACGCCGTGGACCCGGGCGTCGTTCCGCGACGGCCTGGCCACGCTGAGCGCCTCCACCACCGGCGCCGCCCAGCAGTTCGCCCGTGACGCGAGCACGCTGGCCTACCTCGCCGCACAGGTCCCGCGCCGCGCCGGGGACGAGAGCGGCAGCACCCCGTGGACCTCGTTCCGGCGGGAGATCGCCCTGGCCCGGTCGGTGTCCGACCAGGCCGCCGCGGCCGAGGTCCGCACCGCCCTGCGCCTCACGTCAGTGCTGCCGCACACGCTGGACCTGTTGCACGGCGGCCGGATCACCGTCGCCCGGGCGAGGGTCTTCGTCGACGAGCTGCAGCCCTACGACGACGCCGTCGCCGGCCAGCTCGACTGCGACCTCGCCGCCGACGTCGCGCGCCTCGCGCCCTGGCGGATCCGGGAGCTGGTGCGCCGGGCGGTGCTGGCGCTCGACCCCGACGCCGCTGCCGTACGCACCGCCCAGCAGAGTGCCGCCCGAGGCGTCACCCTCGAGCCGCAGGCCGACGGACAGGCGTGCGTCGTCGTGACCGGCCCGGCGGTGCCGCTGACCCGCTGGCACGCCACCCTGGACGCCCGTGCCCGCGCGCTGCGCGCAGCCGGCGACCCCCGCAACCTCGATGCCCTGCGCTTCGACCTGACGGTCAGCGCCTTCCCGTGCACGGCACACAGCCCTGCCAGCAACGACGCCGAGAGCTGCGACGCGCCCGGCGCCGCCACCGGTGCTGTCCCGTCCGACGCCGCACCACCGGTCGCTCTCAGGGCGGCCACTGCTGGTGCGATCCCCGCCGACGACGGCGCCCTAGCTGGGTCACGGCTGTCCGGGGTGGAGCCCGCCTCGACCGACTGCCGGATGAGCCGGCCGGTGCAGGCGATGATCGTCGTGCCGGTCGAGACCGCCCTCGGTCTCAGCAACGAGCCGGCCTGGCTCGACGGCTACGGCTGGATCGACGCCCCCACCAGCCGCACCCTGCTCGTCGACGCCGAGCTGCGCCGCGTCTGCGCGGACCGCACCACCGGCCAGCCGCTCGATCTCGCCCCACAGGACCTGCGGCCACCGCCCAGCCCACAGGGCGTGCACACCCTGCTGGTCGACATCATCCGCTCGGACATCACCATGACCGACACCACCTGGCGCCACGAAGCGGCGCACGACCCGTCCGACCCGTTGCGCAGGTTCACCACCCTGCGGGACCGGACCTGTGACGGACCGACCCAGACCCGCACCCGCGCCAGCACCTGCGACCTGGACCACGACCAGGCCTGGCCCCTCGGGCCGACCGCCGCCTGGAACCTCGTCTCCCGCAGCCGCCGGACACACGGCCTCAAGCACCTCGGCTGGACACCCCTGCGCACCGCCACCAGCACCATCTGGACGAGCCCCGCCGGCCAGGTCGTCGACGTCCCCCGCGCCCAGGTTCCACCTCCCGGCGTCGACCACGATCCCACCGGCCGACCTGCCGACCTGCCCGACCCCGACGAGCTCGCCGACCTCGACCACCAGCAGCTCACCGCCACCGACGACGACCTTCCGCCCTGGCTGCCTGCAGAGCCGAGCGCGCCGACCACATGGGCCATCCTCGACGGCAGCGACGACCCGCCGTTCTGACGGGCACCCGGCACGACCCGCGCGCGGGCCCAGCTCCGTTCTGACGCACGACGTCCCGCCGTCCTGCCGGTGAGGGCAGGAGGGCGGGACGTCGAGACGGGCGGGAGGTGCTACGCCCGCCAGGCCTTCCAGACCGCGTCCATGCGGGCGGCCTGGCCCGGGGTGAAGGCGTACATGCAGTCGTCGTAGGAGTAGTCCATGAGGTTCTCGACCGGGTCGACACCGGGGTCCTTGGCGCAGGAGTCCTGACCCTTCGGGCACCCGAACGCCGGCACCGCCTCGGCGGGGGTGTCGCTCACGCGGTCACCCGCGGTCGAGCAGCCGTTCTGGAACGTGTGGTACAGCCCGAGCCAGTGGCCGACCTCGTGGGGCAGCGTGTCGCCTCCGTCGTAGTTCGTGGCCGCCCCGCCGGGGATCGACTCGTTGAGCACGACCACGCCGTCCTGCCAGGGGTTGCTGTTGCCGCCCTGCTGCGGGAAGTAGGCGTAGCCGAGCAGCCCCTGGCTCAGGCCGCTGATGTAGATGTTGAGCGTCCGGTCGTCGCCACGGCGCAGCGCCTGCTTGGCCTGCCTCTCGGCCGAGCTGCCGGGCAGCATGTCGTACCAGGCCGGGTTCGTGGTGCGGGTCGTGCCGGCGAGCGTGAAGCGGAACGCCGTGTCGGCCGCGCCGGGACCGCTCGTGCCGTTGAAGGACTTGCTGAGCACCTTCATCTGCGCGGCGACCTGGGCGTCGGTGAGCTGTCCGTCGGCCGCCGTCGGGCCCTTGGCGATGACGTGGACGTACGTCGGCACGCGGATGCTGCCCGCGGGGCTCAGCGCGGTCGGCTCCTTGCCCTGCAGCAGGTCGGTTCCCGCGCCCTGGGCGGCGTCGGGCTCGACGGCCTTGGCACCGGGCTTCGTGCGGACCTCGAGACCGCCGGGTGTCGCCACCTCGCAGACCTGCGCGGCAGCGCCGCCGACCGACGCCAGCGTCGAGGACACCGCCGGGGACGCCGCGGTGAGCGGGAGCAGGGCGGCGGACAGCGCCAGCACCGGGACGGTGCGCAGCAGACGAGCAGAGTGCACGGAAGCCTCCAGAAGGTGGGATACCGGGACAGACAAGCACGGTCCCGGCCCCGCCCGCAGGTCAACGCGGTGCTGCGTACGGCCCCCAGCGCGGGTCGGGCACCGGCCGCGGACGCCCCGTGCCGCGCATCCGCCACACCAGCAGCGCGCCGACGACGAAGCCCACGACGTGGGCGAGGTAGGCCGTGCCGGTCGCCTCGGACAGGCCCGCGCCGCGCGTGTAGAGGTACTGCAGGACGAACCAGCTGCCCAGCACGAGCCAGGCCGGCAGGCGCACGGGCAGGAAGAACAGGAACGTCAGCAGCGACCAGACGCGCGCTCGGGGGAACAGCACCAGGTAGGCGCCGAGGACCCCGGCGATCGCCCCGGACGCACCCACCAGGGGCGAGCTCGAACCGGCGAAGAACAGCGAGAAGCCGTACGTCGCCGCGTAGCCGCACGCGAGGTAGAAGGCCAGGAAGCGCAGCCGCCCCAGCCGGTCCTCGACGTTGTTGCCGAAGACGAGCAGGAACAGCATGTTGCCGAGCAGGTGCGCCCACCCGCCGTGCAGGAACATCGCGGTCAGCACCGACAGGAACGGCCGCTTCTCGTACGGCGGCGGGCTCTGCGTCACGCAGCCGACCCGGCCGTCCGGCGCCCGGGCCACCGCTCCTGTGGCGGCCTCGTCGTCGGGGTCGTTGCGGATGACCTCCGCCGGCTCGGCGGCGAACTGGTCGAAGAAGGCCACCTGGGCGCAGACCGCGGCGGGACGGGGCTCCCCGAGCAGCGGCGCGAACGCCAGCGGGCTCAGCAGGAACGCCACGATGTTCGCGACGAGCAGGGCCCGGGTGACCCACGGCGTGCGGCGGGTCGGGTTGACGTCGTGGACGGGCAGCACCAAGGCGGGCTCCAGCGGCCGGTCAGGGGTGGCGGTCGGTCAGGACGTCAGGACGACCTTGCCGACGACGTCCCCCGTCGCCAGCCGCTCGAAGCCCGCCCGCGCCTGTGAGAGCGGCAGCACCGTGTCGATCTGCGGGCGCACGCCCGACACGGCCAGCAGGCGCATCAGGCCGTCGAGCTCCTCGCGCGTGCCCATGGTCGAGCCGACGACCCGCAGCTGCAGGAAGAACAGCCGGTTGAGGTCGGCCGAGGGGTCGGCCCCCGTCGTCGCTCCCGACACGACGAGCGTCCCACCGGGCCGCAGGCTCTTCATCGAGTGCCCCCAGGTGGCCTTGCCGACGGTCTCGAGCACGGCGTCGACCCGCGCCGGCAGCCTCGCCCCCGGCTCGAACACCTGGTGCGCACCGAGCTCGAGCGCTCGGGCCCGCTTGGCCTCGTCGCGCCCGGTCACCCACACGACGAGCCCCGCGGCGCGGGCGAGGGCGATGGCCGCGGTCGACACGCCGCCGCCGGCGCCCTGCACCAGCACCCGGTCACCCGGTGCGAGGCCGGCCTGGGTGAACAGCATCCGGTAGGCCGTGAGCCAGGCGGTCGGCAGGCAGGCCGCCTCCTCGAAGGAGAGCTCGGCCGGCTTGGGCCGCAGGTTGCGGCGGGGCACGACCACCTGCTCGGCGAGGGTGCCGGCCCAGCGCTCGGACAGGATGCTGCGCTGGGGGTCCAGCGTCTCGTCACCGGTCCAGTCCGGGTCGCCCACGATCGCGTGCACGACGACCTCGTTGCCGTCCTCGTCGACCCCGGCCGCGTCGCACCCGAGCACCATCGGGAGCCGGTCGGCGGGCAGGCCGACGCCCCGCAGGCTCCACAGGTCGTGGTGGTTCAGGCTCGCTGCCCGCACGGTGACCCGCGCCCAGCCCGGGGGCAGCTCGGGCTCGGGTCGGTCACCGACCGTGAGACCGGACAGCGGGTCGTCGGCGGACTGGGACGTGCAGGCGGCGGCGAGCATCTGCCGACCCTACGAGCCCCCCTACAGTCGTCCCCGTGCAGGTCGACGAGCTCACGGTGCCGGGTGCGTGGTCGTTCACCCCCCGGCAGTTCTCCGACCCGCGCGGGGTCTTCCTCGAGTGGTTCAAGGCCGACGCGCTGGAGCAGGCGCTGGGCCACCGGCTGCAGGTCGCCCAGGCCAACCACTCGGTCTCGAGCAGGGGCACCCTGCGCGGGGTGCACTTCGCCGACGTCCCGCCGGGCCAGGCGAAGTACGTCTACTGCACCCGAGGGGCGGTCCTCGACGTCGTCGTCGACATCCGCGTCGGCTCACCGACGTTCGGCGTCAGCGACAGCGTGCTGCTCGACGACGTCGACCGCCGCGGCATCTACCTGTCGGAGGGGCTGGGGCACGCGTTCCTCGCCCTCACCGACGACGCCAACGTCACCTACCTGTGCAGCACGCCGTACGCCCCCGGCCGCGAGCACGGCATCTCCCCGCTCGACCCGGACCTGGCCCTGCCGTGGCCCGGCGACGTCGAGCCGCTGCTGTCGGACAAGGACGCCGCGGCTCCGACGCTCGAGCAGGCGCGCGCCGACGGGCTGCTGCCCGACCACGAGCAGTGCCTGGCCCTCTACGCCGGCCTGCGCGACGGCGGCACCCGCGCCGGTGGCAGCGGCCAGTAGCGCAGCAGCACCCGGCCCAGCACCTCGGCCGGCCCGTAGCGCCGGCTGTCGTCGGTCACCGCCGGGTTGTCGCCCTCGAGCCACCACAGCGCGCCGACGGGACGCACGGCCCGCTTGACCACGAGCAGGTCGGGTCGGACGGGGAACCGCGCCACCACGACGTCCCCGGGCCCCACCCGGCGCGGCCGGCGCACCAGCAGGCAGTCCCCCGGCGACAGCGTCGGCAGCATCGACGGGCCCTCGACGAGCACGGCGTGCAGGTGATCGCCTCCCTCGGCCGGGCATGGAGTGCAGGTCTACGGTCGTTGCAGAAGACGACACCACACCAGCCCACTGGAGGACACGCATGCGCCTGCCCAGCTTCCTGACTCCGAAGACCGTCGTCTCGGCCCACTGCGACCTGCCGTGCGGCGTCTACGACCCCGCCCAGGCCCGCATCGAGGCGCAGTCCGTCAAGGCGATGCAGGAGAAGTACCTCGCCAACGAGGACCCGGTGTTCCGCGCCCGCGCGCTCAAGATCATCGACGACCGGGCATCGCTGGCCAAGCACCACCTGGCCGTGCTGTGGCACGACTACTTCAAGGCCGAGCACTTCGAGAAGTACCCGAACCTCCACATGCTGATCAACACGACGATCAAGCAGGCCAGCGGCACGGGCGCCAAGCAGAAGATCGACCCGGCCGAGGGGCAGAAGCTGCTCGACGGCATCGACGAGATCGCCTCGATCTTCTGGGAGACCAAGGGCAAGACCTACGAGAAGCCGAGCGTCTGACCGCTCGCGCGCGTCCGAGAGGCCGGTCCCGTCCGCGGGGCCGGCCTCGTCGCGTGCCAGGCTCGGGCACATGACGGAGCTGGTCCTCGTGCGGCACGGGCAGACCGAGTGGTCCCGCGACGGGCGCCACACGGGGCACAGCGACATCCCGCTCACTCCCGACGGCGAGGCCGACGCGCGGGCGCTCGGCGCGAGGCTGCAGCGGCCCTTCGGCCTGGTCCTGACCTCGCCGCTGTCGCGCGCCTCGCGCACGGCCGCCCTGGCCGGCCTGACCGCGCAGGTCGAGCCGGACCTGGTCGAGTGGGACTACGGCCCGGAGGAGGGCCGCACCACGGCGCAGGCCCGCGAGACGCGACCCGGCTGGTCGGTCTGGGACGACACCGGGCTCGGCGAGACGCTCGAGCAGCTCGCTACCCGCCAGCGCCGGGTGCTCGAGCGCGCCCGGCCGGTCCTCGACAGCGGCGCCGACGTCTGCCTCGTCGGGCACGGGCACGCCCTGCGTGTGCTGGCGGCGTGCTGGCTGGGGCTCGCGCCCGGCGTCGGCCAGCAGCTCGTGCTCGGGGCGGGGTCGGTGTCGGTCCTCGGGCACGAGCACGGCTCCCCGGCGGTGCTGACGTGGAACGCCTGAGCGCACGGGTCCGCCCGGCCGCGCCGGCCGACGTGCCGGTGCTGCTGCAGCTGGTGCGCGAGCTCGCGGCGTACGAGCGGGAGCCCGACGCCGTCGAGGCCACCGAGCCGATGCTCGCCGGGGCGCTGTTCGGACCGGCGCCGGCGGCGTCCTGCACGGTCGCGCTCGGACCGGACGGCGAGGTGGCCGGGTTCGCGCTCTGGTACGTGACGTTCTCGACCTGGAAGGGCCGGCCGGGCCTGTGGCTCGAGGACCTGTTCGTCCGCCCGGCGGCACGGGGCACGGGCCTGGGCAAGGCGCTGCTGCAGGAGCTGGCCCGCACCTGCGTCGAGCGGGGCTACGCCCGCTTCGAGTGGTGGGTCCTCGACTGGAACGCGCCGGCGATCGGCTTCTACCGCGCCCTCGGTGGTGTGCCGCAGGACGAGTGGACGACGTTCCGCGTCGACGGCGACGCACTGCGGGCGCTCGGCGGCGGCTGACGACGGCCGCTCAGCCCTTGGCGTCGGCCCAGGTCGCCGCCACGCGCACGTCGGCGACGAAGCGCACCGGCGAGCCGGCCGCCCACCACGAGGCCGTCGACCGCAGCGCGTCCGGGAGCAGCGCCGCGGCGGCGTCGGCCGCGGCGACGGGCACCTGCAGCAGCAGCTCGTCGTGCAGGCACAGCACGATGCTGCCGTCGAGGGCGACCAGCCCGTCCCGGACCGTCGCCGCCCAGGCCTTGAACAGCTCGGCGGCGGCGCCCTGCACGACGGCGTTGCGGGCGAACCGCCCGGCGCCCGGCGGGACGACCAGCTGCCGCCCGCCGTACGTGCGCAGCGCACCGCCGCGCAGCCCGGTCGCCTCGGCGTCGCGCAGGTAGGCCATCGCCGTCGGGTAGGCGCGGTCGAGGTCCCGCAGGGCGGCGCCCGCGGTCCCCGACGTCTGGCCGTACATCGCGGCCAGCACCGCGACCTTCGCCGTCGGGCGCCCGCAGCGCAGCGCTGCGGCGACCGGGGCGTACAGGTCGTCCTCCCGTGCGGCGCGGGCGAGCCCCGGATCACCGGACACCACCGCCAGCACCCGCGGCTCGACCTGCCCGAGGTCGGCGCGTACGAGCACGTGCCCCGGCTCGGCCCGCACGGCCGGCCGGAGCTCGGCGGGCAGGTTGTGCAGCCCCGACGACGCGGTCATCCGGCCGGAGGCGCCGTCGGCAGCGCGCCACGACCCGCGCAGGCGGCCGTCGGCGCCGACCGACCGCTCGAGCCAGGACCAGCCGTACGTCGTCGCGAGGCGCTCGGCCTTGCGCCACCGCAGCAGCGCCTGCACGGCGGGGCTCGTCCGGGCGTGCGGCTCCAGGCGCCAGGAGCGGGTGTCGGGGAGCACGAAGCCGGCCCGGCCGAGCAGGTCCTTGACCTGGAGCGGCGAGCGCAGGTCGACCGGCGGTCCCGGGAAGAGCCGCAGGACCTGCGCGTCGCGGGCCGCCGCGAGCGCGGCCGCGTCGGCCTCGTCGGCCGGCGGCGGGCCCAGGACGTCCTCCAGGAGGCCGGTGACGACCGAGCGGTCGAGCGGCAGGCCGTCACGCTCGAGCTCGACGGCCAGCAGGGCGGCGGCCGACTCCGCCCAGGCGGTGAGCACCGCCAGCGGCGGTCCACCGGCACCCCGCCGGGGGTCGGGCAGCGAGCGCAGTCGCCGCTCCTGATCGGCCTGCACCCGCACCGCGAGCGCGGCCCAGCGCACCGGATCCTCGCGCCAGGCGCCGCCCGACCAGGCCCGCGAGAGCCGGCCGTCGGTGTCGCGGGGCGGTCCGGCGTCTTCACCGTCGAGCAGGTCGAGCAGGTCGAGCGCCTGAGCGCCGCCGGCGCTCGGGCCCGGGCGCTCCGGAGGCGGCTCCGGCAGCCCGGCCCCGGCGGCCCAGACGGCGGCCGGGTCGTCGCGCCGCAGGCCGTGCACCAGCCGGCCGACCGCACCGAGGTCCCAGCAGGTCCGCAGGTGCACCCCGCGGGCCGCGAGCGGCGCCGCCGTCTCGCGGGCCGACCACCAGGTCCAGCGCGGGTGCAGCGCACGGGCGCCGCGCACGACGTCGACCGGGTCGGCGGCCAGCTCCAGCTCGCCGCCGTCCCAGGCCAGGCCCACCGCCTGCCGGCCCAGCACCAGGGCGACCGTCGCGCCGTCCGCTACGCCCCGGAGGGTGAGCTCGTCGGCCACCGTCACGTCAGGAGTCTGCCTGGCGCCCGACGCACATAGGATCGTCTGCAGGGGGGTGCGTCCTCCTGCGCGTCCGGGATCCGGGCGCTCGTCACGACCCGCCGGCCCGCGCCGGCACCCGGAGGGGGCATGGCCGAGGTGGGAGGCACGACCCAGGTGGAACCCGTGAGCCCGTCAGGCTCGGGGCGAGACGTCGTCGTGCTGCGGCTGCCGGCAGCGGGCGCCTACCTGTCCGTGCTGCGCACGGCCACCGCCAGCCTGGCGTCCCGGCTCGACTTCACGATCGACGACATCGAGGACCTGCGCATCGCCGTCGACGAGGCCTGCGCGATGCTGCTGACCCAGGCGCTGCCGGGGGCCGACCTCGAGTGCAGCTTCGAGCTGACTGCCGACGCCATCCGGATCGACGTGAGCGTCCTGACCCTCGACGGTGAGGAGCCCTCGCGCGACACCTTCGCGTGGACCGTGCTCGCGGCGCTCGCCGGTGAGGTCGACAGCTCGGTCGACGCCGACGACCGCGTGACCCTGACCCTGCACAAGCGCCGGGCCGGCTCCCTCGACGGGGCGGCGCTGTGATGGACGCCACCGGCGTCGAGCCGGACCTCGCCCCGGCGGCGGACGCCCTGGTCGTGCCCGCCCAGGAGGAGCCGATCCCCGTCCCCCTGACCCTGCGTCAGGAGCGGACGGCGGCCGACCGCGCCAGGGCGCGGGAGATGTTCCTGCGCCTGCAGGAGCTGCCCGAGGACGACCCCGAGCGCGCGCGGCTGCGCGAGCTGCTGGTCGAGGCCCACCTGCCGCTCGTCGAGTACCTCGCCCGCCGCTTCCGCAACCGCGGCGAGCCGCTCGACGACCTCATCCAGGTCGCGACGATCGGCCTGATCAAGTCGGTCGACCGCTTCGACCTCGAGCGGGGGGTGGAGTTCTCGACCTACGCCACCCCCACGATCGTCGGCGAGATCAAGCGCCACTTCCGCGACAAGGGCTGGGCGATCCGCGTCCCGCGGCGCCTGCAGGAGCTCAAGCTCAGCCTCACCAAGGCCACCAGCGAGCTGTCGCAGAAGAACGGCCGCTCCCCCACGGTCGGGGAGCTCGCGGCCCACCTCGGGCTGTCGGAGGAGGAGATCCTCGAGGGCCTCGAGTCGGCCAACGCCTACTCCGCGGTCAGCCTCGACGCCCCCGACGGCGGCGACGACGACTCCCCCGCGGTCGCCGACTCGCTCGGCATGATGGACGACGCGCTCGAGGGCGTGGAGTACCGCGAGTCGCTCAAGCCGCTGCTCGAGCAGCTGCCGCCGCGCGAGAAGAAGATCCTCATGCTGCGCTTCTTCGGCAACATGACGCAGTCGCAGATCGCGGGCGAGCTCGGCATCAGCCAGATGCACGTCTCGCGGCTGCTGGCCCGCACGCTGGCGCAGCTGCGCCAGGGACTGCTCGTCGAGGAGTAGCGCCTCGTCGAGGCGCTGCTCGCGGGCTCCCGCGGGTGCGGCTCAGTCGAGCCCGCGGAACGCCCGCCGGGCCTGCGGCGTCGTGAGCGCCTGCAGCACGCCGAGGGCCAGCAGCAGCACCGGGACCGCGGCGACCCAGACGCGTCCCTGCACCAGGCCGACGCCCACCGGCAGGGCCAGCAGCTGGGCGACGACGGCCGGCGCGCGCGACCACCCCCGCACGCGGGCGAGCCCCCGCGCGACCAGCAGCAGCAGGACCCCGGCGACGACCGCGAAGCCCGCCTCGATCAGGGTCGCCGTGCGGTCCAGAGGCTCACCCACGACCCCCGCGACGCCGTACACCGTGCCGAGGACCGCCAGCGCGACGCCCTCCAGCGCCACCAGCGCCGCGGCGCGCGCGACAGGCGACCTCGGGCTCACGGTTGTGCAGGCTAGTGCTGGATACCCTCTAGTCATGCGAGCGCTGCTGGTCGTCAACCCCAAGGCCACGGCCACGACACCCGGCATGCGCGACGTCCTCACCCACGCGCTGTCCAGCGAGACCAAGCTCGACGTGGTGCAGACGCAGGCGCGTGGCCACGCCACCTCGCTCGCCCGTCAGGCGGTGGTGGAGGGGCTCGACGTCGTCGTCGCGCTCGGTGGGGACGGCACGGTCAACGAGGTCGTCAACGGCCTGCTCGCCGACGGCCCGGCCGCCGGCCTGCCGGCGCTCGCGGTGGTGCCCGGCGGCAACGCCAACGTCTTCGCCCGCGCTCTGGGGCTCCCCGGCACCGCCGTCGAGGCGGCCGGCCGTCTGCTGGGCGCCCTGCGCGACGGGCGGCGGCGCAGCGTCGGGCTCGCGACGGCCGACGAGCGCTGGTTCACCTTCTGCGCCGGGCTCGGGCTCGACGCGGAGGTCGTCCGTCGGGTCGAGCAGGCGCGTGCCGAGGGCCAGAAGGCGACGCCGGGCCTGTTCGTCCGCCAGGGGGTGCAGCACTTCTTCCGCGGTGCGCAGCGCAGGGAGCCGGCGATGACGGTGCGGGTGGGCGACGGCCCGCCCACCCGCATCGGCCTGGCGCTGGTCTGCAACACCACGCCGTGGACCTACCTGGGTCCGCGGCCGGTGCAGCCGTGCCCCCAGGCGTCCTTCGACGCCGGCCTCGACCTGTTCGCCCTGCGCCGCCTCGGCACCCTGACGACCCTGCGCCACCTGCGCCAGATCCTCGCCGAGGACCCCCGTCCGCACGGTCGCCACCTGCTGCAGCTGCACGACGTCGACGGCTTCGAGCTGCGGGCCGACCGTCCGCTCGCCTTCCAGGTCGACGGTGACGACCTCGGCGACCGCACGTCGGTCACCTTCCGCAGCGTGCCCCGGGCCCTGGACGTCGTCGTCTGAGCCTGGGTCGCTGTCTTCACAGCGACCAGGTGTGAGTGCTGCGTTCGTGGGCAAGGCGCACGGCGCGCCCCGAACGGGCGTGATGCAGTCGACAGCCCTCCGCCGGAACAACGGCAGCACGGTTCTTGCCATGATCGTGCCGCTGGTGCAAGGCTGGGCACGCGTCGAGAAAGGCGCCTTTACCGTCCGCTCCCGGCGATCCCGGACGAAGCGACGTCGAGGCGGCTGACCGTACGCACCCCCAGCAGGCCCGGAGCGAGGCGCTCAGGGACGTGCGGTCGACGGGCGAGGGCCCGCGGCCGCGGACACGAGGAGTTGGACCCATGGACTGGCGCCACGACGCTGTCTGCCGCAACGAGGACCCCGAGCTCTTCTTCCCGATCGGCACGACCGGTCCGGCCACCTCCCAGGTGCAGGCCGCCAAGGTCGTCTGCCGACGCTGTCCCGTGGTCGAGCCCTGCCTGAGCTGGGCGCTCGAGACCGGTCAGGACGCCGGTGTCTGGGGCGGCACCAGCGAGGACGAGCGGCGGGCGCTCGCGCGCCGCGGTACCCGCGCCCGCGCGCACACCGGCTAGACCCTGCCGTCCGACGGGACGGCGGGCAGCGGCACCTCGAGCGCCGCGCGCGTCCCGGTGCCGGTCGGCCCGGGCTCGAGCAGCAGGCTGCCGCGCAGCTCGCCGTCGACGAGCGTGCGGACGATGCGCAGCCCGAGCCGCGAGCTCGCCCCCAGGTCGAAGCCGGGGGGCAGCCCGGCGCCGTCGTCGAGCACCTCGACCTGCAGCGTCCCGTCGCGCTGCGCCGCACGGACCTCGATGCGTCCCTGCGTGCCGCCGGCGTAGGCGTGCTCGACGGCGTTCTGCACGAGCTCGGTGAGCACCAGGGACAGCGCGGTCGCGACGTCGGCGGGCAGCTCGCCGAACGATCCCGACCGCTCGACCGAGACCGACGACTCCGGCGCCGCCACCTCGGCGCACATCGCGAGCACCCGGTCGGCGATCTCGTCGAACGGCACGACGTCGGCGAACACCTGCGAGAGCGTCTCGTGCACCATCGCGATCGACGCCACCCGGCGGACCGACTCCTCCAGGGCCGCTCGGGCCTGCGGGACCGACATGCGCCGGGCCTGCAGCCGCAGCAGCGCAGCCACCGTCTGCAGGTTGTTCTTCACGCGGTGGTGGATCTCGCGGATGGTGGCGTCCTTGCCGAGGATCTGCCGGTCGCGGTGACGCAGCTCGGTGACGTCGCGGACGAGCACCAGCGCGCCGCGAGGCTCGCCCCCCGGGTGCAGCGGCAGGGCCCGCAGCAGGACGGTGGCCCCCTGCGCCTCGACGTCGGACTCGCGCGGCTCGGCGAAGCGCAGCACGGCGGCCAGCGCCGCCGAGCCGCGCGGCTCGTCGAGCACGCCGGGCTCGGCGGACAGCCCGGCGATGGTGTGGCCGAGGTGGGCCCCGAGCAGGTCACCGCTGACCCCGAGACGGCGGAACGCCGACAGGGCGTTGGGGCTGGCGTAGACGGCGTGCCCGGTGCGGTCCAGCCGGACCAGGCCGTCGCCCACCCGCGGCGCGTGCTCGCGGTCGGTGCCGGAGCCGGGGAACGGGAAGCGCCCCTCGCCGACCATCTGCAGCAGCTCCCCGGCGGTGGTCAGGTAGGTCAGCTCGAGCGCGCTGGGCATGCGGGCGGCGTTGACGTCGCTGTCGCGGCTGAGCACCGCGAGCACGCGCGCCCCGCGGCGCACCGGCACCAGCTCCTGCCGTACGGGCGTCCCGGACCGCCGGTCGGGGTCCGCGTCGGGAGCCCGCCCGCCGGCGCGGACCCGCTCGAAGCGCGGGGCGGCCGAGGCCGGGACCTCTGCGCCGACGACGTCCTGCGGGTAGGCCGTCGGCCCGGTCGTGGGGCGCATGTGGGCGACCGCCAGCCAGGTCGCGTCGGTCGTGCGCACGTGCAGCACCAGGTCGGCGAACGACAGGTCGGCCACGAGCTGCCACTCGCCGACCAGGCGCTGCAGCCAGGCGAGGTCACCCGCGCCGAGGCTGGTCCGGGACCGGACCAGGTCAGCGAGCGTCGACACCTCCCCAGCGTAGGCAGGCGCGGCCTGCCTGTCGGGCGGTCAGGCGGCCGCGAGCTGCCCCGCACGGCGCAGCACCCAGGACAGCCCGTCCGGATCGGTGCGCCGCTCCTGCCACCCCTCGAGCAGGGCGTCCACGTCGCTCTCGCGCGGCACGACGGCCAGCACGCTGACGTCGGTGCAGCTGCCGTCGTGCCCGTCGGCGCGGCACAGGAACAGCTCTCCCGTGAGGTGCAGCCACGCCAGTCGCCAGGCGTCGTTCGACCCGCCCCAGCGCCAGGTGGCCCCCAGGTCGAGCTGGTCGGACCGGCTGCGCCGCGGATCCTCGGCGGCGAAGGCCGCCTCGTCCGGCCAGGTGGTGCGAGCGTGCATGGCTGCCTCCTCGAGGGGTGCGGGTGCGGACAGGACACTGCCGTCCGTGCAGCGTGCACCCAGCGGGCGACCCGCGGGTGTCGTGCGTGCGACGACTGGGTGACACCCCGGGCAGACTGACCGCCGTGACCGAGACCGCCGGAGCGCACCCGCCCGCCTCCCCGGGGCCGGCTGCCGGCAGCCGCTGCTTCGGACAGGGCGACGGTCTCTACGAGCGCTACCACGACGAGGAGTGGGGCCGCCCGCAGACCGGTGAGCAGGCGCTGTACGAGAAGGTCTGCCTCGAGGGCTTCCAGGCCGGGCTGGCCTGGATCACGGTCCTGCGCAAGCGGGACGCGCTGCGCGAGGCCCTCGCCGGCTTCGACCCGGAGCGGGTGGCCGGGCTCGACGTCGAGCCGCTGCTGTCCGACGCCCGGCTCATCCGGTCCGGACCGAAGCTGCGGGCGTGCGTCACCAACGCCCGGGCGACCCTGGCCCTGCGCACGGACGGAGGCCTGCCCGCGCTGCTGTGGAGGTCGGCCGAGCTGCCGTCGCCGGCGTACGACCGCTGGGCGGACGTGCCGGCCTCGACCCCCGCGAGCGCCGCGCTCGCCCGGCGGCTCAAGGCCGCGGGCTTCGTCTTCGTCGGCCCGACGACGGTCTACTCGCTCCTGCAGGCCTGCGGCCTGGTCGGGGACCACCTGACGGGGTGCCCGGTGCGGGACGAGGTGGAGAGCCTGCGCGCCGCGGTCCGCCGTCCGGGCTGAGGCGTACGCGCCGGCGCAGCCGTGTGCACCGGCGTCAGGCGGCCGCCTGCCGCACCCGCACCGGCGTGACCGGCGGGCGCAGGGGGTGGCCCTGCCGGGCCTCCAGGCACAGGGTGGCGACGTAGCCGACGAGCACCACCACGTGCAGCACGAACAGCCAGCCGACGCAGGCAGCCCCGGTCGCGAGGTGGCGGGCGCCGCCGTACGCGCCGCCGAGGTCGATGCCCAGCGACAGGAACAGCACGAAGCCCAGGCAGGTGCCGGCGAGGAACGAGCCCGTCCCGGCGGCCCCCCACAGCAGCGCCCGCCGACCGGGCCGCTCGATCGACAGCCCGCGGTAGGCGAAGGCGAGCACCGGGCTGATCGTCAGCCAGAGCACCAGGAAGGCGAAGTAGGTGCCGAGCACCCGGTCCAGGACGCTGTCGCCGAGCACCTCGGTCAGGGCGCGCGCGGCCGACAGCCCGCCGAGCAGCAGGACCGGGCTCATCGCCACCACCACGAGCGAGCCGAGCCGCCCGCGCCTCGAGCGGCGGCGGGTCTCCCGCTCGCTGAGGCGGTCGAAGGCGCGCACCAGTCCCTCGCCGTACAGGCTCGCGGGCAGCAGGGCGGCCAGCGCGGCCAGCGGGCTCATGGAGGTGCCGGCCTGCGCCAGGAACTGCGCGGCCTCCCGGGCACCGAGCTCGTCCGGCAGCAGCGCGGCCAGCTCGTCGGCCAGGCTGCGCACCATGGACTCGCCCATCACCTGGCCGGCCAGGAACAGCGCGAGCAGCAGCAGCGGGACGAGCCCGACGGTCGCGTAGAAGGTGACGGCCGCGGCGTACAGCGCCATGTCGTGTCCGCGGGTCGCCCGCGCGACGTCGCTCACCAGGGCGCGCACGCCGGCTGCGGTAGACACGCCGTCGTGCCTACCACCGTCCGCCCCGCCCGGCCGGACGATCATCCTGCGGTCGCGGAGCTGACGGCCGGTGTCTACCGCGGTGAGGGCTACAGCTCGGCGTCGTACGAGCCGGCGCTGCGCGACGTCGCCTCCCGGGCGGCGTCGGCGACGGTGCTGGTCGCCGAGGTCGACGGACGCCTGGCCGGGGCGGTCACCGTGGCGACCCGCGGTGGCGAGTGGGCGGAGCAGGCCGCCCCGGGCGAGGCGGTGATCCGCATGCTGGTCGTGCGCGCGGACGCGCGCGGCGCCGGGGTCGGCGAGGCCCTGGTGCGGGCGAGCCTGGAGCGGGCGCGGGCCGACGGCTGCACGCTGGTGCGCCTGTCGTCGCAGGAGGACATGCTCGCGGCCCACCGGCTGTACGAGCGGCTCGGCTTCGTGCGCACGCCGTCCTACGACTGGTACCCGGTGCCCGGGCTGTTCCTGCGGACGTACGCGCTGCCGCTCGCGGACGCCGTGCGCCCGGGGACGGGCTAGGCGACCATCCCGAGGCGGCGCAGCTCGACGGTGAGGTCGTGCGGCGCGCTGGAGGCGGCCATCGCGTCGGCCAGGGTGACGACGCCCTCGCGCACGAGCGCGACCAGGTGCTGGTCGAAGGTCTGCATGCCGTAGTAGGTGCCCTCGGCGACCAGCTGGGGGATGGTCGAGGTCTTCGCCGGGTCGGCGATGGCGTCGGCGATCCGTCCGGTGTTGACGGCGATCTCCATCACCACGCAGCGGCCCGTGCCGTCGGCGCGCGGCACGAGGCGCTGGCAGATCACGCCGCGCAGCGAGGCGGCGAGTGCGAGGCGCACCTGCTTCTGCTCGTGCGGCGGGAAGAAGTCGATGACGCGGTGGATCGTCTCCGCGGCGTCGGTGGTGTGCAGGGTCGACAGCACGAAGTGGCCGGTCTCCGCGGCGGCGAGGCCGGCCTTGACGGTCTCGTGGTCACGCATCTCGCCGACGAGGATGACGTCGGGGTCCTGCCGCATCGCGGCGCGCATCGCGCTGACGAAGTCCTCGGTGTCGACGCGCACCTCGCGCTGGTTGACCATCGACAGCTTGTCGGCGTGCAGGACCTCGATGGGGTCCTCCACGGTGACGATGTGCACCTCCTTGGTGCTGTTGATGTGGTCGACCATCCCCGACAGCGTCGTCGTCTTGCCCGAGCCGGTCGGGCCGGTGACCAGCACCAGCCCGCGGGGCTCCATCGCCAGGCTGGCGAGGACGGGGGGCAGGCCGAGCTCGCTGAGCGGCGTCGCTCCGACGCTCACGTGCCGGAAGACCAGCCCGGCCGAGCCGCGGCTGCGGAAGGCGTTGACGCGGAAGCGGCCGAGGCCGGGCAGCGAGTAGGCGAAGTCGGCCTCGTTGGTCCGCCGGAACTCCTCCACGAGGTCGGCCCGCAGGACCTCGGCGACCATCTGCTCGGTGTCCTCGGGCACGAGCTCCGGCGACTGCAGGCGCCGCAGGTGGCCGTGCACCCGCACCCGCGGCGGGGAGCCCACCTTGCAGTGCAGGTCGGAGCCACCGCTCGCGACGAGGGCGCGCAGGAACGGTTCGATCGTCGTGGTCACCCTCCGGACGTCGGCGCCCGGGGGCCGCGGCTTTACCCGCCGGTCCGCAGCAGGTCGCGCATCCAGGCCTCGACCCCGTCGGCGTCCCGCGGCAGCGCCGCCGACAGGTTGACCGGGTCGCCGGCGGTGACCAGCACGTCGTCCTCGATCCGTACGCCGATGCCGCGCAGGTCCGCCGGCACGGTGAGGTCGTCGGGCTGGAAGTACAGGCCCGGCTCCACCGTCAGCACGTACCCCGGCTGCAGCGGCCCCTTGCGGTAGACCTCGGAGCGGGCGTGCGCGCAGTCGTGCACGTCGATGCCCAGCATGTGGCTGACCCCGTGGAGGGTGTAGCGGCGGTACAGCTGCGCGTCCTCGGCCAGGGCCTCCTCCGCGGAGTCGAGGACGCCGAGCTCGACCAGGCCGTGCGCGAGGACCTGCATGGCGGCGCGGTGCGGCGCGAGGAAGTCCTGGCCGGCCCGGCACGCGGCGATGCCGGCCTCCTGCGCCGCGAAGACCAGGTCGTAGACCTGCCGCTGCCGCGGGGTGAAGGTGCCGCTGACCGGCAGCGTGCGGGTGATGTCGGCGGTGTAGAGCTCGGCGCCCTCGACGCCCATGTCGAGCAGCACCAGCGAGCCGTCCTCGACCGGCCCGTCGTTGTCGGTCCAGTGCAGGATGCAGGCGTGCGGCCCGGCGGCGCAGATGCTGCCGTAGCCGACGTCGTTGCCCTCCACCCGGGCGCGCAGCCCGAACACCCCCTCGATCCAGCGCTCGCTGGTGCTCTTGGCCCGGTCGAGGGCCCGTACGACGTCCTCGAAGCCGCGCGCCGTCGCGTCGCAGGCCTGCTGGAGCTGACCGATCTCGTGCTCGTCCTTGACCAGCCGCAGCTCCGACAGGAACTCGGTCAGCTCGGCGTCGGCGGACTCGTCGGTGTCGAAGAGCCGCTCGACACGCGGGTCGTGGCCGCGGACGACCCGGGCGGCGCCGGACAGCTTGTCGAGCTCCTCGAGGGGCCGGGTGTCGATCCCGAGCAGCGCGCTGGTCGCCGCCAGGCTGGGCCGGGGACCGACCCACAGCTCGCCGTACACCCGGTCGGTGAAGAAGGCGGGGGTCGAGCGGTCCATGACCGGCGCCTGGTAGAGCAGCGCCGAGCCGTCCGGCTCCACGACGAGCACGGCGTCGGGCTCGGCGCTGCCGACGAGGTGGGCGAACTCGGTGGCCGGCCGGAAGCGGTACTCCGTGTCGTTCGAGCGGGTCTTGTAGCCCCCGGTCGGGACCACCAGGCGCTCGCCGGGGAAGCGCTCGGCCAGCGCGGCCCGGCGGGCGGCGCGGTACGGCGCGGACGGGTGCTGCGCGGGCAGCGTCTCCTCGCGGGTCGCCCAGCCGGTGGTCATGAACTCCAGCAGGGCGGCCGGGCGGTCGGGGTCGTGGCTGGCCGCGCCGGGGGTGTCGTGGCTGGCCGCGCCGGGGGTGTCGGAGCCGAGGGTGTCCTGGGCGGGGGTGCTCGGGGTGTCGGACTCGCCGGGGAGGCCGGAGGCGTCGCTCATGCCCGGAGCGTACGACTAGCGGCCGGTCCAGTTCGGCGTGCGCTTGGCGAGGAAGGCCGCGACGCCCTCGGCGGCGTCGGAGGTCGTGTTGAGCAGCGACAGCTGCGCCTGCATCGCCTCCAGGGCGGGCACCAGCGGGGTCTCCGTCGCCGCCACGAAGGCCGCCTTGCCCAGGCGCACGGCCACCGGGGGCTTGGCCACCAGCGCCGCCACCAGCTCGTCGGTCTGCGCGCGCAGCTCGGCCGCCGGGACGACCCGGGAGACCAGACCCATGTCGAGCGCCTCGTCGGCGCTGACGCGGCGGGCCGACAGCATCAGCTCCATCGCGCGCTTGGGGCTCACGTGGCGGGCCAGCAGCGCGCTGACCATGAACGGCCACAGCCCGAGGTCCACCTCCGGCAGCCCGAAGGCCGCCGCGTCCGACGCCAGGACGACGTCGCAGCCCAGCACCAGCCCGACGCCGCCGGCCAGGCACAGCCCCTGGACGGACGCGACGACGGGCACCGGGCAGGCCCGCATCGCGAGCACCACCTCGCGCAGCAGGCCGCGTCCCTCGTGCACCTCCAGCCCGGTGGCGTCCGGCGCCATCTGGACCAGGTCGGCGCCGGCGCAGAAGACCCGGTCCCCGGCGGCGGTGACGAGCACGGCCCGGGCGTCGCCGGGCGCGCGCAGGGCAGCCCGCATGCCCAGCAGGACCTCGGCGGACAGGGCGTTGCGCTTGGCCTCGCGGTCGAGGTGCAGCCGCAGCACCCCGCCGTCGGCGCTCACCTGCAGGTCGCTCACGGGGCGGCTCGGACGACGGTCGCGCACACGGGTGCCGGTCTCCTCGCGGGTCGGGCGGGCCTCGGGGCCGGGAGCGGGGAGACTAGCGGGATGTCCCTGGTGGTCGCGGTGCTGCTCGCAGCGCTGGTCGTGGGCCGGCTGTGCGGCGGCTCCGTGGAGCGGCTGGGCGGTCTGCACCTGCGGCGACGTCGGCTGGTCGTCGCGGCCCTGCTGACGCAGGCGGTCGGCGCTGTCGTCGGCGGCCCGGCGTACCCCGCCGGCCTGGCCGGGTCTGCGCTGCTGGTCGCCGCCTTCCTCGTCGCCAACCGCGGGGTGCGCGGGACGGGGCTCGTCGCACTGGGGCTGGCGGCGAACGCGCTCGTCGTCGGCCTGAACGGCGCGATGCCCGTGTCGGCCACGGCGGCCGCCCGGGCACAGGTGCCGGTGCGGGAGGTGGAGGCCGGTCGCGACAGCCGGCACGAGCTGCAGACCCCGCGGACCCGGCTGCCGTGGCTGGGCGACGTCGTGCCCGTGCTGCTCCCGGTGCGGCCGGAGGTGGTGAGCCCGGGCGACGTGCTCGTGGCCGCGGGCCTGGGGCAGCTGGTCGTGCTGGGGATGCTGACCGCCCTGCCCGGGAGTGGAGGCGGAGGGCGGGGTCGCCTGCTGCCCACGGGGTCGCGCGCTGGAGCGTCCGGCGGCACCTGAGCGTCTCCGGCCCCGGCCCGGAGTGTGCAACCCTGGCAGCCGTCGTCACGAGGGAGGTCCGCCATGGCCAAGCGAGGTCGCAAGCGGCGCGCGCGCAAGAAGAACGCCGCCAACCACGGCAAGCGCCCGAACGCGTAGCCGCGCAGCGTCGGAGCCCCGGTCCCTGCGGACCGGGGCTCTCGCGCGTCGGCGCGCAGAACGTCGTCCCGACCAACCGAGGGGTGGCTGCACGGCGCCCGAGTCGATGCACATCGGCGTGCCCTTGGTCGGGCAACGTCGCGCGCAGACGTCGCTGGCCTCGCGGATCTCGGGACCCTGTCTCAGCCGCAGTGCCCGTCGCCCGACGGCGTCGTGTGGCAGGCGGCTTCCGACGGGGGCAGGTCAAGGGCGGGGTTGCCGTCGAAGAAGCCGCTCGGCTTGAGGTGGAAGCCGACCCGCGACACCGGCATGACTGGCCAGTCCTCGGGGCGGACCACGTGGTGGGCGCTGAAGGAGTACCAGACGACGAGGTCCTCGCCCGCGACAGGGCGGTCGGCGCGGACGTACTCGGGCAGTCCGTCGCGGCTGCCGCTCTGGTTGGGGTAGTCACCGGAGGCGTAGCGCTCCGACTGGTCGTACTGCGTCACCCACAGGTGCTTGTAGGCGAAGCCAGCCCGGTCCCAGCCCTGGTGGGCGTCCTCCTCCTGCATCGGCAGCGTGCACTCACCGGGCTGGAGCTTGTAGGCCACCGGCTGGCCGGTGCCGTTGAGGACGTCGGGGTTCGAGATCGTCCAGTACCGCCCACGCAGCGGGTCGGCCAGGCGCGCCCCCTCGCTCTCACGCTCGATCAGCGTCCTGCGCACGACCCAGGCGTTGCCCGTCTCGTTGCCCGGCCCCTTCGGCACGGACTCCGAGCTGATCTCGTGCACGCTGTTCCGGTGCCCGTCCACGCTCATGTCCAGGCGCACGTTGAAGAAGTGCTGGTGGTGCGGCCCGTACAGACCCGGGGCGACGAGCGTCCCGTGCCCCGGGGTCTCGCCAGGAGCGATCGCGCCCGTCGAGATGACGCCGCTGAGCTTGACCTCGAACTCGATGTTCCCGTCGTTGTAGAAGTACCAGAAGAAGCCGTACTCGTAGTTGCCGACCGTGGCGAAGCACGACACCACGAGCCGGCGGCTGCGCCGGACCTCCACCTTCTCCGTGCGGAAGTCGGTGTGCTTCCAGGCGACGCCGAAGTCCTCCTCGTGCATGCAGATCGCGTTGGGGATCGTCATCGGGTTGCCGTCGTTGTCGTTGACGACGGCGTCGAAGTAGAAGATCTCGCCGAGGCAGTCGCAGCCGAGCTGCAGCGGGTTGAGCAGGAAGCCGACGCCGTACTCGCCCTCGTCGAAGACGTTCTTGAAGCGGTGCGTGGGGGCGGGGTCGCCGTACGGGATGTACATCTCGGCGAGCGACGCGCGGTACAGCACGGGGCGCTCCCGCCCCTTGTCGTCGTAGCCGACCTGGTGCAGGACCAGCCCCTCCCGCGGGCTGAAGCCCACCCGCAGTGACCACTTCTGCCACCGGACGTGGCGGCCGTCGACGGTGAAGCTGGCGCCGTGGGGCTGTGTGATCTCGATGGGCCTGACGTCGTCCCGGAGGCGTTCGAACGCCGGCACGTTCCCCGGCTCCAGCATGAGCTCGGGTGCGTAGTTGCCGGGCTGGGTCGGCAGCGGCACGACGCCGTGGTCCTGGACGTCGACCACCTCCATGCGGTCGAGATCGACGACGACGATCAGGCCCTCGACAGGACGGGCGTAGCCGTTGTCGTCGGGCCGGGACCGGAGGAAGGTCAGCGGCTTGATGAGCCGGCGCCCCGGCGCGCAGTCGGTGTCGTAGCCGGTCGCCCACGGATCGAGCATCGCGAGCGAGAAGTCCTCGACCCCGCGCTTGCGCACCGCCTCCTGCCAACGGGGGTCCTGCCGCGTGATGTCCTCCGCGGCGAAGAACTCCTCGAGCATGACGCTCGGCTGGACGCCGGGGATCGGGGTCCACGAGAGCACCTCGCCCCTGTCCAGGGAGACCACCGCTTCCACCGTCTGGGACGAGCCGCGGTCGTACAGGACGGCGAAGCCCTCGCGGTCGCAGTCCTCACCAGCCAGGACCTTCTCCTTCGGCGGCTCGTGCAGCGCCACGGAGACGAAGCGCACCGACGACGAGAAGCCGGGGTGCGCGCGGAGCGCAGCAGAGACCTGCGAGATCTCCTCGGCGGCCAGGGGTGCGAACGGGGCAGTGTTGGCCGTACGGCGCGGTGCGTCCTCGAGCTGGGTCACGCCAGCCTCCTCCACGACGACAGGGGCCGCACAGGGGCGGGGCGCGGACGGACGTGCACCCTCGACGAGCGGTCGGTGCACGCGCGCACACCGTAGGCAGCGGTGCTGCGGAGGACAAGGGTCACCGACGAGTCGACGCCCGGAGGGCACCCCCTACGGGTGCCGCTGCTGCCAGCCCGCCCAGGCCGACTCGACCATCGACCGCAGGTCGTGCTGGGCCGAGAAGCCCAGCCCCTCGCGGATGCGGTCGACCTTGGCGACGACGCGGGCGGGGTCGCCGGCACGGCGCTCGACGATGTCGGGGGTGGTGTCCCGGCCGGTGACCTCGCCGACCACCCGCAGGACGTCGAGGACCGAGCTGCCCTCGCCGCGGCCGATGTTGTAGGTCGCGCCCGGCCGGCCGTCCTCCAGCGCCCGGGCCGCCACCAGGTGGGCGTCGGCGATGTCGGCGACGTGGACGTAGTCGCGGATGCAGGTGCCGTCGGGCGTCGGGTAGTCGCCGCCGAACACCCGCGGCCGCTCCCCCGCCTCGAGCCGCTCGAAGACCATCGGGATGAGGTTGAAGACCCCGGTGTCGCCGAGCTCGGGTGTGGCCGCCCCGGCCACGTTGAAGTAGCGCAGCAGCATCGAGCGCATGCCGTAGGCGCGCTCGCAGTGCCGCAGGACCCACTCGCCGATGAGCTTGCTCTCGCCGTACGGCGACAGCGGGACGCCCGGGGTGTCCTCGTCGACCAGCTCGACGTCGGGCAGGCCGTACGTCGCCGCGCTCGAGGAGAACACCACCTTGTCGACGCCCTTGGCCTGGCACGCCTCGAGCAGGGCGACGATGCCCTCGACGTTCTCCCGGTAGTAGAGCAGCGGGTCGGCCATCGACTCGCCGACCTGCTTCTTGGCGGCGATGTGCACCACGCCGGTGACGCCGTGCTCGCGCAGGGTCTTGCGGACCAGGCCCCGGTCGAGCACGCTGCCCTGCACGAACGCGGCAGCCGGGTCGACCCGGTCGCTCTGCCCCGTCGACAGGTCGTCGAGCACCACCACGGGCTCGCCGTCCTGCAGCAGGGCGCGCACGACGTGCGCACCGATGTAGCCCGCTCCGCCCGTGACCAGCCATGTCATGGCTGCGACCCTAGTGGGCGCCCGGGCACCGCCCGGCTCGGCGTGCCCTACTCGGCGCGGTACTCGACCTGCTCGATCTCCACGCGGACCTGCTGGATGCGCAGCAGGACGCGGTCACGCAGGTCGGTGGGAGCGTGGTCGCGGCCGCAGGAGCGGGCGACGAGCGCCTTGACCGCCTGCTCGAGGCCGTACTGCCGCAGGCAGGGGGCGCACTCGTCGAGGTGGATGCGCACCTGCTCGCGGTGGGCGGTGTCCTGCTCCCCGTCGAGGTAGAGGTAGACCGCCTCCAGGACCTCGCTGCAGGGCGTCTCGTGGGGCTCGCCGCAGCTCATGCCGACCCCTCCTCGCCCGAGCCGGCCTGCGCCGACAGCGCGGGCGTGAGGCCGCGGTCGACGGCGTAGTCCTGCAGCAGCGAGCGCAGCCCCCGCCGTCCGCGGTGCAGCCGGCTCATGACGGTGCCGATCGGAGTGCCCATGATCTCGGCGATCTCCTTGTAGGCGAAGCCCTCCACGTCGGCGAGGTAGACCGCCATGCGGAAGTCCTCGGGCAGCGCCTGCAGGGCCTCCTTGACGTCGGAGTCGGGCAGGTGGTCGAGCGCCTCGGTCTCGGCGCTGCGCAGCCCGGTGCTGGTGTGGGCCTCGGCCGCGGCGATCTGCCAGTCGGTGATCTCGTCGGTCGGGCTCTGCTGCGGCTGGCGCTGCTTCTTGCGGTAGGTGTTGATGAACGTGTTGGTGAGGATCCGGTACAGCCAGGCCTTGAGGTTGGTGCCCTCCTGGAACTGGTGGAAGGCGGCGAAGGCCTTGACGAAGGTCTCCTGCACGAGGTCCTCGGCGTCGGAGGGGTTGCGCGTCATGCGCAGCGCCGCCGAGTAGAGCTGGTCGAGGAACGGCAGTGCGTCGCGCTCGAAACGGGCCCGGCGCTGCTCGCTGGTCTCCTCGGGAGCGCTCACGACGATCTGCCCCCCTCCCTGCTCGGACCGGCCGGGCCCCGACGGCTCGGCGGGCCGCACGGGTGAGGCGGTCGACAGGGGCCGGACCCGCACCACGGGCGCGGCCGTGACGTCCGAGGATACGCGGAGACCGACCGGCCGCATCGTGGCGGTCGCGTCCCACGGGACCCACCGAGGGCCCGGGCGCCAGGTGGCGTCCCGAGATCCGCTCGCGGGGAGGTTCTCCGCCGTACGCATGCGCGCTCCTGTCCCGAGAGCCGGCCCGTCCTCCGGCGCCGGCACAGGGCAGAACACGCGTCCCGCGGGCGTCTGTTCCCCTCCCCGTGCAGGCAGGCCGCGCGACGGGCGGGACGGGCGGCGAACACTAGGCTCACGCCATGGAAGGCCACCACCCCGCGGTCGAGCAGTACCTCGAGACGATCCTGGAGCTCGAGGAGGCCGGCATCGTGCCGATGCGGGCCCGCATCGTCGAGCGGCTCGGGGTGTCGGCGCCGGCCGTGAGCGAGACCGTCAAGCGGCTCGAGCGCGAGGGCTACGTGACGCTCGACAGCGACCGGGTGCTGCACCTGTCCGAGGCCGGCCGGGCGTACGCCACGTCGATGCTGCGCCGGCACCGGCTCGCGGAGGTGCTGCTCGTCGACGTGCTCAAGGTGCCGTGGCCGCAGGTGCACGAGGAGGCCTGCCGCCTCGAGCACGCCATCAGCGACAACCTCGAGCGCCACCTCGTCGCGCTGCTCGGCGATCCCGGCACCTGCCCGCACGGCAGCCCCATCCCCGGCTCGGTGAACGCCGTCGAGACCGGTCCGCTGCAGACGCTGTCGAGCGTGCCCGCCGGCGGCTCGTGCGTGGTGCGGCGCATCGACGAGCACCTGCAGACCCTCGTGGAGCGCATGGTGGAGCTGGAGACGGCCCGGCTCCTGCCCGGGCAGGAGGTGCTGGTGGGCGGTCTCGAGGACGGCCAGGTGCACCTGCGGGTCGACGGCGTCGAGGTCCGCGTCGACCGGGTCGTGGCGCAGGAGGTCTACGTCAGCGTCTGAGCCGCCCGGTCACCGGCCCAGGACCTCGCGCAGCCAGCCGGCGACCACGCGCTCGACCTCCTCGGCCACCTCCCGGGCCGTCCGCCCGTCGCTGCGCCGCACCCGGAAGCCGTGGTCGGCGCCGCGCACGACGTGCACCTGCACGCCCGGCGCCGACGGCGGCACGCCGAAGCCGTCCCGCTCGCCCTGCACGACCAGCCGCGGCACCCGCGGCAGAGCCAGCTCGTCGGCCCGGGACCGGTCCGGGCGCCCCGGCGGCACCAGCGGGAAGGCCAGCGCGAGGACCGCGGCGGCGCCGAGCGCGTCGGCCGTGCGGCAG